>MKRO01000026.1:18483-18869 GCA_001896965.1 Sphingobacteriales bacterium 41-5
GAACGTGATGGCTTTTGTTGATTTGAGCAATAATATTTTGATCGGTGAGATTGGGTACGTAATGCTGCGGACTGTTGAAGTAAACAGTGTCGTCCATATAACCATTTGAATAGTAGGTTAAGTCGTACACGCCGCTCATAGCAATGACACCGTTTAAAAGGTCGGGACGTTTTAAGAATAAGTTCATGCTATGTAAAGCTCCAAACGAGGCGCCACTCACGATGATCGGCGTTTCAATGCTGCTGCTGTTCTTAATAAACGGCACCACCTCGTTATAAATATAATTGTTCCATTCATCCTGGCGACGGGCTGCATCCCACGGTGCGATGTTTTTGTTTAGCCAACTGTTGTTATTCTCGCTATTTACTGAATACACTTTCAGTTTG
>MKRO01000026.1:18945-19052 GCA_001896965.1 Sphingobacteriales bacterium 41-5
CCGGCCGTGGGTACTAAAAGTAATGAAAAACCGTAATGGCCGTATGTTACCACAGGCATGTCTTTGTTAAGGGATGGGCTGTACCAGGATGTGATTTCCCGCTTCAT
>MKRO01000026.1:19078-19352 GCA_001896965.1 Sphingobacteriales bacterium 41-5
AGATGGGAAAAAGTTTTGGTTATTTTGTTCCCATCACAGCGATTAAAAATGTCATGGCTTTCTTTGTGAGGCTTTGTTTCCTTGTGTCTTCGCGATTCCAAAGTATCTCACCTCAATGACGCGAAAGAACAATGACAGCAAAGCTTACTGGCCGATTATGGCGCCGTTGCACAAAAGTTCCACAACAAAAAAACTGCCGCTCTTTATGAACGACAGTTTATATTTAAAAGTTTAAAGTGAATCTTATGCTTCTTCTCTGGTTGCTTCATCAGCC
>MKRO01000026.1:19383-23246 GCA_001896965.1 Sphingobacteriales bacterium 41-5
TCGGCTTTTGGCTCTTCAACTTTCGCTTCAGTTTTAGGCGCTTCCACCTTGGCTTCGGCTTTAGGAGTTTCGGCTTTTACAGGGGCTTTAGCCGCTTCTTTGCTTTCAGCATCGAGCTTTTTCTTAAGATCTGCAAGAACGCCTAAGTCACCCAAAGTTGCTTTTTCAACTTTGCTTTGAATGTTCTTAACGGCTTTCTTGGTTTTATCGTACTCGGCGCGTTCAGCTTTTTTAACACCTTCTCTTTCAGCATACTGCTCTTGTTCCCAAACGCGAGCGTGAGAAACCACGATGCGTTTTTCGTTACGATCGAACTCAATCACCATGAACTCGCCTGTTTCATCCTGTCCTAAAGATTTACCATCTTTAGTTGCGAGATGACGGTTGGGAGCAAAACCTTCAAGGCCGTATGGTAATTGAACCGTAGCGCCTTTGTCGTCCTTACGGGTAATCGTTCCTTCATGAATGGAGCCTACTGTAAAAGTATCCTGTAAAGCGTTCCATGGATCTTCTTCCAATTGTTTGTGGCCTAACTGCAATTTGCGGTTGTCTTTATCAATTCCCAAGATGGTCACATCAATGTTTTCACCAACCTTGGTGTATTCACCCGGGTGGTTGAAACGTTTTAACCAGCTCAGGTCGCTGATGTGGATCATACCACCGATGCCCTGGGCTAATTCAACAAACACGCCGTAGTTAGTGATGTTTTTCACTACTCCTGTGTGCTTGCTGCCTTCGGCAAATTGGGTTTCGATATCGTTCCACGGGTCTTCTGTCAACTGCTTGATAGAAAGGCTCATCTTACGGGTATCTTTATCTAAAGTAACGATCTTGGCTTCGTGCTCGTCGCCCATTTTGAAGAACTCTTTAGCGTTGATTGGCGTATTAGCCCATGTAATTTCACTTACGTGAACCAAACCTTCAACACCAGGATTAATTTCAAGGAACGCGCCGTAGTCTTCAATATTTACTACTTTACCTTTCACTGTTTTACCTTCTTCAAGGCCTTCAGGCAATACATCCCACGGGTGTGGAGTTAATTGTTTCAAGCCAAGGCTGATACGTTTTTTCTCATCATCAAAGTCCAGAACCACCACATTTACTTTCTGATCCATTTTCAGCACCTCGTTCGGGTGAGAAATACGTCCCCATGAAATATCAGTGATGTATAATAATCCATCGAGGCCGCCAAGATCCATAAACGCACCAAAGTCGGTGATGTTTTTAACAGTTCCTTCAAGTACCTGGCCTTTTTCAAGTTTACCGATGATTTCAGCGCGTTGTGCTTCAATATCGCTTTCAATAAGCGCTTTATGTGAAACGACAGCATTTTTAATGGTTTCGTTAATCTTAACCACTTTAAACTCCATTGTTTTGCCAACAAACTGGTCGTAATCTGTAACAGGTTTTACATCAATTTGAGAACCCGGCAAGAATGTTTCCATACCGAATACATCAACGATAAGCCCGCCTTTAGTTTTGCTGGTAACAAGGCCTGTAACCACTTCGCCGGTTTTGTTAACCTCAACAATTTTTTCCCATGCACGGGTAGTGCGGGCTTGTTTGCGGCTCAGATTCAGGTGCCCCTTCCTGTCTTCTTTTTCAACGATCATAACTTCCACTTCATCGCCAACTTTAAGTCCGGACAAATCGCGGAATTCGTTTAAAGAAATAAGGCCATCACTTTTAAAGCCAATGTTTAAAACAACATCAGTGTTTGTAATGCCTACCACGGTACCATTTACCAGTTCGCCATCAGTTAAGTTAACGAAAGTGTTTTCGTAAACTTTGTCGTACTTTTCTTTTTCTTCTTTGCTGTAAGAAGATACGTTGCGTTTGTCAACCGTCCAGTCATAATCGTCGTGTGGCGTTTCTTCCTGCGTGGGTTGAGATTCGACAACTGCCTCAGATTGTACTTCATCAGCAGGCGTTGGTTCTTCAACAGGTGCATCGGCGGGTTGAGGATTTTCAACCGGCGTTTCTTCAGGTGCAGTGGTTGTCGCTGTAGAAGCTTCGTCAACCGGCTCTGCGGCTGCGCCTGCGTTCTCCTGAGCATCAGCGTTTAATTGTTTAAAAATAAAATTCATAAAAAAAATCCGAAGGGTTTTAAAATTTCGGACTGCAAAGGTAAGGAAAACCAGGCTATTTGCGAAAGCCGATTTAGGGCTTTCCGGTTGATTGTTCACTAATTGATTCAGCGGCAGAATTTCTATTCTCTTTACCACGCGAGCGCAGTCAAAACTCCGGCATTTTTTATGTTTAACATATCTTTAGATTTGCATCAAATATACTTTTTTAAGAAACCCTGTTTTCTGGCTACAATCACACTAAAAACTAACGAGCCTTGTTGTATAAAATATTGAAAATATACGTTCGATTCGCCATTAGGTTTTTTTGTCACTCCATAAATGTGAATAAGCCTGAAATATTAAAAACCCCGGGGCCGTTGCTCATTGCCAGCAATCACCCCAATTCTTTTCTTGACGCAATTATCTACGATATTTTATTTGATGTGCCCATCTGGTCTTTAGCCCGCGGCGATGTTTTTAAACGGTTTCCTAAAGCGGTTCCTTTTCTTACCAGCGTAAAAATTTTTCCTGTGTACCGGACAAGGGAGGGCGCGGAACATCTCACAGAAAACTATCAAACCTTTGATGCCTGCATGAAAGTTTTTGAACAAAAAGAAGCTGTTACCATTTTTAGTGAAGCGCGGTGTGTGAACGAATGGCATCTGCGGCCTTTGAAAAAAGGAACGGCAAGAATTGCATTTATGGCCTGGGAAAAAGGCTTGCCCGTGAAAGTGATTCCTGCCGGGATCAATTACAGCTCCTTCAGGCGTTACGGTAAAAAAGTAGATGTGAATTTTGGGTCACCGATATTATCAAACCGTTTCAATTTAAACGATACAGACGGCAGCAAACATCAATCCTTTAATAAAGAACTTACAAACCAGTTGAGCGAACTGGTTTATGAAATCGAAAAGGGCGATAATGAAACATTTGATCGAAAATTCAGCATCAAATCAAATTATGTTAGGAAAATACTTTTATTCATTCCTTCCGTCTTAGCCGCAATTCTTCACGCTCCCTTGTATTTTATGGCCAGAATTTTCACGAAAAAACTGGTGAACAATAACGACCATTACGACTCGGTAATGCTGGCGTTTTTGCTTTTTATCTATCCGCTTTATTTGGCCTTTATCACAATATTATCCTGGGCGTGTACCAAAAATGCTGCGAGTTTATTGTTATTGATTTTTATGCCGCTCACAGTTTTGGCTTACGTCAAATCACAGATTCGAAAAGATGAAATTTTCCGTAAAAGAACATTTAACAAAACTTAGCCTGCCATCCTGTCATACAAAACCATTCATTTACTATCTTTGCCGTTCATTTTAAATTGAATAAATGTTAAATCTGGCTGAACTTAAAGTACAAGATGAGCAAAGGCAGGGGGAAAGTTTTGCCCCTTTTGCCAATGATCCCAATAATTACAACAAAAGCTTTTATATAGAAAGTTATGGCTGCCAGATGAATTTTTCTGACAGCGAAGTGGTTGCCTCTATTTTGCATAAAGAAGGCTTTGGGGCTACCAGAAATGTGGAAGAGGCTGACCTGATCTTTATCAATACCTGTTCAATTCGGGAAAAAGCCGAACAAACCGTTCGCAAGCGCCTGTCTGAATTTAAAAAATTAAAATCGCAAAAACCCGGCACCCTGGTTGGCGTTTTAGGCTGTATGGCCGAACGCTTAAAATCGCAGTTTTTAGAAGAAGAAAAACTGGTGGATATTGTTGTTGGCCCGGATGCGTATAGAAGTTTGCCCCAGCTTGTTGATGAAGCTTCCGGCGGGCAAAAAAGTGTA
>MKRO01000026.1:23280-24545 GCA_001896965.1 Sphingobacteriales bacterium 41-5
AAGCCGCGAAGAAACCTATGCCGATATTTCGCCCGTGAGGCTCAACAGCAATGGCGTTGGCGCTTTTGTGAGCATTGTGCGGGGTTGTAATAATATGTGTTCTTTTTGTGTGGTTCCTTTTACCCGCGGCCGCGAAAGAAGCCGCGACGCTGAAAGCATTTTGCGCGAATGCCGTGATCTTTTTGAAAATGGTTACCGCGAAGTGACGCTGTTGGGACAAAATGTGGATAGCTATCATTACACACCGCAAAACGGTAAAGAAACAGACACAGTGAGTTTTGCAAATTTGCTGGAACTGGTGGCTCAAATTTCGCCCGACCTTCGTGTGCGATTTTCCACTTCACATCCAAAAGATATTACAGATGATGTGTTGCATACAATGGCGGCTTACGAAAATATTTGTAAATGCATTCACCTGCCGGTGCAAAGTGGTTCCACAAGAATTTTGCAGTTGATGAACCGCACTTACACGCGCGAGTGGTACCTGGCAAAAGTTGACCGCATCCGCGAGATCATGCCCGATTGCAGCATTACATCTGATATTATCGCTGGCTTCTGTACCGAAACAGAAGAAGACCACCTCGATACACTTTCAGTAATGGATTACAGCAGGTACGACATGAGCTATATGTTCTTTTACAGCGAAAGGCCCGGCACGCTTGCCCAGCGCCGTTATGAAGATGACGTTCCATTGGACACGAAAAAAAGACGCCTGCAGGAAATTATTGAAAAGCAAAATTCGCTCTCACTAGAAAGTTATAAAAAAGATGTTGGCAATACATATAAAGTGTTGATAGACGGCGACAGCAAGCGCAGCGAAAATGATTGGGTCGGCCGAAATTCGCAAAATAAAGTAGTGATCTTCCCCAAGCAAAACCACGCTTACGAAAAAGGAGATTACGTGAACGTAAAAATTAATGATTGCACGCAAGCTACTTTGTTTGGTGAGATTGTTTAACACTCAAAGCTCTAATTAAAGAAATGGGTACCTCAAAAAACAGATTGATTGATGAGGTAAAGAAAACGGTAACCGTGGAAATATTTCAGGGCTTTTGAAATTATGAAGATAAGTAAGTTTTAAATTATTTATGGATCTACAATCAATAAAAAACCGTTTTGGTATCATTGGCAATTCGCCTGAACTAAATTATGCTTTGCAGGTGGCCGTTCAGGTTGCTAATACTGACCTGACCGTTCTCATCATCGGCGACAGCGGCGTGGGTAAAGAAGCCTTCTCTTCCATCATGCATTCGCTTTCTTCAAGA
>MKRO01000027.1:0-1835 GCA_001896965.1 Sphingobacteriales bacterium 41-5
GTATATTACGATTAGGATTTTTTACCTCCTCGCCAAAATTGATGGTTTGCTGGTAGCCCCCATAGGTAAAACTCACGGCCACCAACCCAATACCAAATGCTTTAATGTATTCCATCAATCCCGGGGAAACATTGCTTACCATTGAAGGCGCCTGAGAAGCCGATTGCGCATCGCCAACGAAAAATAAAGGGGCGATAAGTAAAACCACCAGGCCGATCTTGATGAGCATTAAAACATTCTGTGTTTTAGAACTCATACGTAAGCCAAGTAAGTTGATCCCGTAAAAAATCACAATACAAACAATGGCAACGATCACCTGGGCTGTTCGCACCTGAGTTGCATGAGTGGGGATACTCAAATATGTGAGGTCCTTTGACGCCGGGATGATCACTCCAACAATATATTCACTTCCCACCAGCGCAACCGCTCCCAACGATGCGGCGTTGCTCACCAAAATAATACAGTTTATGGCAAAGGCAATTGATGGATGATAGGCTTGTGCAAAAACTTTATAATAACCACCGGTGGCCGGCATTCGGGAACCGATCTCGGCATAAGTAAGTGCGCCGCAAAGTGCAACCAAACCTCCGGCCAGCCAGCACATATAAAAAATGAAAGGCGTGGGTGAAGCAGCCGCCACATTTACCGGCGTACGAAAAATACCCATTCCAATCACAAACCCAATTACGATCATTGTGAGATCGAAAAGCCTTAGCTCTTTTTTCATTGCTATGAAGATAGGGAGATTAGGAAAAAACTTTTAAAAAATTGATTGCGGATATTTAAAAAATCAGCGGCTTTTTACTTTCCCCCACAAATATCTTTCAACCTTTAATCAGCATTGCCTACATTTGCAACCGTTCAGGTCCCGCCACGGCGGGATAATAGGGAAGCCGGTGAAAGGCCGGCGCTATCCCCGTAGCTGTAATGCCCACCCAAACCTCCCGAAGGGGGGTCTTTGAAAACGTTTTACTAAATGCCACTTTCTTAATTCAGAAGGGAAGGGTAGTAAAACGGGCAAAGCCAGAAGACCTGCCTGAATTCCGATAACTATCGGGAAACAATATTCAGCTTTCGGGAGAAAAGTATGGTATTAGCAGTGTCTTTAAACTTGTATGGCTAGCTGCAACGTTTAATTCATTCTATTATCCTTTTACCGGAAGCAGTCAAACTAAAAACTTTTTTTAATGAAAAGAAAAATTTTAGTAGGGGCTGCTGTTGTATTTACAACACTACTACACGCGCAGCAAGACAGTATTTCACAACTCGACAATGTTTCGGTGACGGCTACACGCTTTCCTAAAAAACTAAGCGAAACGGGCAAAGTCGTTTCCATCATTACACAGGAAGAACTGAACAGACACGGCGGTAAAGACATTGCCCAAATTTTAAATCAGCAAAGCGGTATCATCATTGCCGGGGCCAACAGCAATCCCGGAAAAGACAAGTCAGTGTACCTCAGCGGGGCTAATTATGGTTACACTTTGGTTCTTTTAGACGGTGTACCCGTGATCGACCCCACGGGAGTGGGCGGCGCGTTTGACTTACGCATGATTCCCGTGGAACAGGTAGAACGGATTGAAATTTTAAAAGGAGCACAAAGCACCCTCTACGGGTCTGATGCCGTAGCGGGTGTTATTAACATCATTACTAAAAAAGGATACAACAAACCGGCAAATATATACGGCGGCTTATCGTATGGCACTTACGCAACTCTTAAAGCAAATGCCGGCATTAGCGGCTCTTTTAATAATTCTTCCTACAACATTGGGTTTGTGCATAACGAAACCAAAGGTATTTCGGAAGCCCTGAATGAGCGTGACACGAGTATTAGG
>MKRO01000027.1:1862-18654 GCA_001896965.1 Sphingobacteriales bacterium 41-5
AATCTGAACATCACGGGCAACGTCGCAAAAAACTTTTATGTAAAACCGTTTTTAAGATACGCTTATTACAAAGGATCGATACCTGATGATGCTTTTATGCCCGCAAAAAATGCATACACTTCTTCCATTTTAGGAACAGGGAGCCAGTTTGTTTACGACTATTCAAAAGGGAGCGCAACAGCACTTTTAAACATAGATGAAGTAAAGCGGGACTATGATTTCTCGTATGGTTCGTTTGCTTATCATGGTTATAAAAAAACTGCCGAGCTTTTTGGAACCTACCATTTCAACAATTACTTCATGGCTCTGGCGGGCTTACGGAATGATCAAATTTCGATGAAACTGCCAACACCAACCGTGCCCGATACAAGTTTACATATTACAAGCCCTTACCTTTCACTTTTCTTAAAAAACCTTAACGGCTTTAATGTAGAAGTGGGCGGAAGGCTGAACCAACATTCAAAATACGGCAGCAACTTTACGTACAGCATCAACCCTTCGTACCTGATTCATGAGCGGGTAAAACTATTTGTAAATTACGGTACGGCTTTCAGGTCGCCATCGCTGAACGAACTGTTTGGTCAGTTTGGCGCCAACCCCGACTTGAAGCCTGAAATAGCACACACCTTGCAGGGCGGTTTACAAGTGGATTTGTTGCAGAACCGGTTTACTGCACGAGCCTATTATTTTAATAGAAAAATTAAAGACGTAATCACATACAACAGCAGTTTCGTTTATGTAAATTATAACAGGCAAAACGATCACGGTTTTGAAATGGAAACCGGCATGAAGTTTACAGACGATTTTTCGGTGAAGCTGTTTTACAACTTTGTTGAGGGAAATATTACTGTAAACAACAACGGTACAGATTCTACTTATAATAACTTATTCAGACGGCCAAAACACAGTGGCGGCGCTGCTTTGAATTACCAGATTACACCTCAACTTTTTGCGGGAACTAATGCTCAGTTTTATAGTAAACGTTATGAACTTTTTGCCGACCCCAGAAACAACTATGCCACAAGCGTGGTTGCACTAAACCCTTACACCCTTTGGGACGCCTATGTGCAATACAGCGTTTTGCAAAACAGGCTTACCTTTTTTGCACAGGCGAACAATATACTTAACAAAAATTTTCAGGAGAGTGTGGGCTATGCAACCCTGGGGCGTAACTTCAACGGTGGTTTGCGGTTTCATTTGTAGTATGGAAGAAAATAATAAACACGAAATAAAAGTTTGTCCGCGTTGCGGGCAGACTTTTGCGTGTAAAAGCGGCGACATTTTGAAGTGTCAGTGTTTCGGTATTTCATTTACCGAAAAAACGCAGCAGATGATCGCATTAAAATATGAGGATTGCCTTTGCAGAAAGTGTCTTACAGAGATAAACGAAGCCTCCTGAAGTAATCAGCCGCCAACAACATTCTGCTTCCATACCAACTGAACATTTCACCATCTACTAATATAACTTTTGTTCCGGGGAGCTGTTGCTGTAGTTCGTCAATATGCTTTTGCTTAAAGGGATAGGGCTCGCTGGATAATAAAAGATACTCAGGCTTCAGTTCTTTCAATTCATTTATTTGAGTTTCCGGATAACGGTTAGTATCAGCAAAAATATTTTCAAACCCTGCTTTCTTCATCATCTCGTGAATGAAAGTATCGCCGCCAACGGTCATGTACGGGTTTTGCCAAATGAGATATGCCGCAGTTTTTTGTTCTGCAGGGTTTATTTTTGAGAACTTCCTTTCAATACCGGCGGTCAACTGATCTGCCTCGAACCCCTTACTGACTGCATTTCCAACAGAACGGGTCATTTGCAATGCTTCTTCAAAATTGTTTACATCGGTAAGCAGCACCTCAAAATCTTTTGCAAGTTCTTCCACCTGCTCTTTCACATTTTCTTCTTTGTTGGCGATAATCAAATCCGGCTGCAACTCCCTGATTTTTTGAATATGGATATTTTTGGTTCCACCAACTCTTTCCTTAGTGCGAAACCAGTCTTGAGGATGAACACAAAACTTTGTAATGCCCACAACTTCTTCATTCAAACCCAAACTATAAAGCGTTTCGGTTATTGAAGGAACCAGCGAAATAGCTTTTAAATCTTTCAACTTTCAACCTTTTTCAACTTACCTTTTCTCTGCCCTGTAAATGCAGCAAATGCCCATCGCGAGGGATTGATATGATGTTTTCTTAAAGCCGACACTTTCCAGGATTTTCAAAAAATCTTCTCTTTCGGGAAAAGCAATGGAAGACTTGTTGAGATACTGGTAAGCCTCTTTATCCGTCGCAAACATTTGGGCAAATTGAGGCGCCACAATGTTCATATAAAATTTATACAGTGGAGCAAAGACTGAAGATTTAGGTTTTGAAAATTCAAGGATCATTAGCTGCCCGCCGTTATTCAGCACACGGTAAATTTCTGAAAGGCCTTTTTCAAGATTCTCAAAGTTCCGAACGCCGAAAGCAGCGGTTGCCGCATCAAAAGAATGATCGGCAAACCCAAGATTTTCCGAATCTCCCTGTTGTAAAACTATTTTGCTGTTTAGGTTTGCTTTGTTGATTTTCTGCTGCCCCACTTTCAGCATTTCTACTGAAATATCAACGCCTGTTATTTTTTCGGGGTTGAGCATTTTGTAAGTCATGATTGCAAGGTCGCCGGTGCCGGTGGCAATATCAATAATCTGCTGAGGATTATACTTTTTTAAAGTATTGATGGCTTTCTTTCGCCAACCCACGTCAAGCCTTCCAGAAAGAAAGCGGTTCATAAAATCATACTTCCCCGCAACGCGGTCAAACATTTCAGTAACCTGTTCTTTCTTGCTTTTTTCCGATTGCTGATACGGAATTACGTTATCGTGTGGTAATTGCGACATACCCGCAAAAATAACGAAATGCAAAACGCAGTCCGCTACCAGTCAGTTTATTATTTTATATATTTGAATTCAATGTCTCAGCGCAATTTTCTTAAACATATTGAAATTGATGTTTTCTCGGCCACACCCAAATACCGGCAACTGGCGCAAAGTATTATTAAAGGCATTAGCGAAGGCAGGTTGAAGCAAAACGAAGTGCTTCCATCAATTAATGAGCTAAGTAATGAGTTTGATGTAAGCCGCGACACGGTGGAAAAATCCTATAAATACCTTAAAAAAATCAGTGTGCTCGGCTCTGTCCCCGGCAAAGGCTTTTACGTAAAAGCACGAGAGGTTAAAAATGACATAAGGATTTTTTTACTCTTTAATAAATTGAGCACGCACAAAAAAATCATTTACGATGCTTTTGTAAAAACGCTCGGGAATGAGGCTATGATAGATTTTTATATCTACAACAACGATTTCAACCTGTTTAAAAAATTAATTGACAAAGCAGATGCGAGTTACAACTATTTTGTAATTATCGCCCATTTTTTAGATAGTGATAAAGATGCCTGCGACATATTAAACACCCTACCAAAGGAAAAACTGATTCTTCTGGACAAATTAGTTCCCGGCGTTACCGGTGAGTTCAGTGCTGTGTATGAAGATTTTGAACATGATATTTACGTTGCGCTTGAAAAAGCCTTACCCGAATTAAAAAAATACAAAACGCTGAAACTTATCCTACCGGAACACACTTACTTTCCCACTGAGATCATAAACGGTTTTAAAAAATTTTGTACCCGTTTTGCTTTTTCGGAAAAAATAGTTCATGACGTTAAAAATGAAACTATTAAAATGGGCACCGCTTATATTTGCCTGATGGAGGATGATTTGGTTACGCTGGTTGAAATGATCTCATCGCGCGGACTGGGCATTGGTAAAAACATTGGTGTAATTAGTTACAATGAAACGCCGCTGAAAAAAATAATATTAAAAGGCATCACAACCATATCAACAGATTTTGAAAAAATGGGGATGGAAACCGCCCGGCTGATATTAAGCGGGCAGAAAAATAAAATTGCCATTCCGTTTCATTTACGGCTGCGGCCATCTTTATAAACATTTATGGAAATAATTAATGCAGAATACATCAAAAGCAGTGCAAACTACACGCAATGTCCGCCTGCCGATAAACCGGAATATGCATTTATCGGGCGAAGCAACGTAGGTAAATCATCTTTGATCAACATGCTTTGCAATAAAAAAGCGCTGGCCAAAACCTCTGCAGCGCCGGGCAAAACGCAATTGATCAATCATTTTATTATTACATCTTCAGAAAAAAGAGAAAAACAAAAAGGAAGTTGGTACCTGGTTGATTTACCGGGCTATGGCTATGCGAAAGTTTCCCAAAAGCAACGCAAAAGCTGGTTGGCAATGATTGAAAATTATATTTTGAACAGAGAGAATCTTGTCAATCTGTTTATATTGATCGACAGCAGGCATGAGCCTCAAAAGATTGACCTTGAATTTATCAACCAACTTGGCGAATGCGGTGTTCCATTTACAATTATTTTTACCAAAGAAGATAAAAACAAACCTGGCGCCACAAAGCGAAATGTGGACTCGTTTCTCAGCGCCTTAAAAACTACCTGGGAAGAATTACCAAACCATATCATAAGTTCTGCGGTTAACAGAACCGGGAGGGAAGAATTATTGGAAAACATAAAGCAATCCTGGAGCGGTTCATAATGCAAGCAGGCTACAACCCCTCAAATCACTGTTATCCCGTCTTCCCGTAACTTCAAAACTACCATCAGGGTGTAAAATACCAAGGTCATCGGTTGCAATAAAACTACAGGAATATATATTGGCCAGGTCAATCACATTAATAATGCCCTTATTTATTGCTGACATCGTTAGCGGGTCTTCATCATCCCTCAATAAAATTTTCATCCACGGCGGCGCTTCAAAAATACCGTTGCCTTTTGAGTAAGCCTGCGACAACAATTCCGTCATGCCGTACTCCGAATGAATGGATTTGAGGTTAAATGCCCGCTTCAAAACATCATGAACTTCCTGTTTTATCATTTCCTTTTTTCGGCCTTTCATGCCCCCTGTTTCCATGATGGCCGTATGTTGTAACGGCAACGGGTGAGTTTCGGCAAAATCAAGCAGGGCAAAAGTTACGCCAATCAACAAGGTCTTTTGTTTGTTGGCTTCTAAAGTTTTTAAGGTGTCCCACAATGCGTCAAATTCATTTAAATAAAATCCGCTTAAAGGATGATTACTTTCCTTTATCAGCATTTCAACCATATAAACCAGCGATGAATGCTGCCTTTCAAGGTATGAAGGCAGTAACCCTAAAATGCACCAGTCTTTTATATTGCCATAAAATTTTTGAAAAGAATTAAAAAAACTTTTTTCGTACAAATTGAGATCTTTAACATAATGGTGGCTATTGATGGTTTCAGTGGTTCCGCTGCTTTCAAAAATCATCTCAGGAGCAAACTCAGTTGTGACAACCTTGTGTGTTTTAAAAAACCTGACAGGCAAAAACGGAATTTGATACAATTCCCTGACGCCGTACGGATTCACATTTATCGCATCAACATAACTTTTATACACGGTGTTATTCTCGTATTGAAATCTGAATAATTCCAGTGCCGTAACGCTGAAATCTAAATTTTCAGAGAAAATATTTTGTATAATTTGTTGGTCAACACTCATTGGCTTCAAATCTAAATAATTAATCGCAATCATTATTTTTGCGGGACTCAAATTATACTTTGGCAAAAGCCCGCATTCATAAAAAAGTTTTCGACTTTGTAATTTTCAGCAATCTTTTTATTGCTTGTTGTGCCGTATTAATGGTAAGGTTCACAAAAGATATTTTTCATTTACCCGTTTCGTATGCATTCATGGGCTTTGTATTTTTTTCCACGCTCGCCAGCTACAGCGTACACTGGTATTTAACCGATACAAAAACTGAAACTACGGCAGGTCGCACTGTCTGGCTTTCGTCAAACAAGCGCCTTCACTTTTCCTTCTTCGTGATTAGCGCCATTGGCAGTATTGTTTTCCTTTTTCTTGAGATCAGCAATTTTAAGTGGATATTACCCTCAGTGTTTTTAACCTTGATGTATTCGGCGCCCAAAATTCCGTTGCCGTTTTTCCAGAACCTTAAACAGCACGTTTGGGGTAAAACATTTTTACTGGCTGCCATGTGGGCATATATTACTTCCGCATTGCCGCTATTAACCGAACATGTGCCATGGCAACTTGAGCACTGGCTTTATTTGACCAACAGATTCACCCTTATTTTTGCTATTTGCATTTTATTTGACATAAGAGATAAAGACCATGACAAAAACATTGGTATAAAAAGCATCGTAACACTTCTAAAAGCAAATTATGTAAAAACAATTTTTACGATTGCGGTATTGCTTAGCGTTGCCACCGCTTTGTTGCTATATCCTTATTTCTCAGGGTTTTGGATGCCCCTAATATTAATTGTTCCCGCATTTTTAACGTATTTTTTATACGATTCCGCAATCTCTACCGCTAATGATTACCTCTTTTACTTTATCTTAGACGGCTTAATGGCTCTGTCGCCAATATTGTATTTCTTACTAAAATTTATTTAAGGCTCCGTACAATATTTAGCGCAATTTTTGTATTATAAATACTAATTATGATTTCGTTCAATAAAATGATTCATTTCTCCCGCCTTGTTAAAATTGAAGGCAGGCTTAGGGAATTTAATTTCAGAAAAAACAATAACCTCGGTAATTATGTATTCGATGGCGATACTGCCGATGATCGTGGCAACCGTCTTTTTTTCAGGTTGAGCAAAGACAGCGGGGATTGGGAGTTAAGTTCCGCACAGTCGCTGCCTGATTGGATAGCCGGTAATCAGGAACTGTTGGTGAGTGAATTAGAGGAAGGAGTGAATGAAAATAAATAGCGTACCTTGCAGCCTTCATTTGATGATTGTAAACATTTAGTGTATGCGAAACTATTTTTGGGCGGTTTGTTTGCTAATTTTCGCCTCCTGTTCAACCGGCCAAAAACCTGCAAAAACTTTGGCTGCCAGCCAATTGGTTACCGATGGAAAATTATGGTCATCACTGTTTCATCAGAAAGCTGCCGAATACAATGCCCTATGTTACCAGGCCTATAATATTGCAAAACAAAGAGTTGATGAAGCCGTGGCTATCGGCAGCAACAAGCCTTTGGCAGTAATTACTGATATTGATGAAACGGTTTTAGATAACAGCCCCTACGCCGTGCACAGCGCTTTACAGGGAAAGGATTACGAAAGCGCAACCTGGTACCAGTGGACAGAAAAAGAAGCCGCAACGCCGCTTCCGGGCAGCCTCGATTTTTTTAACTATGCCGCATCTAAAAATGTAAACGTTTTTTACATCACCAACCGGGATGAAAGGGAAAGAAAAAGTACTTTAAACAATCTAAAGAAATACAATTATCCATTCGCTGATAACGAACATCTTATTTTAAGGCAAACCACCGGTTCAAAAGAAAGCAGGCGGCAGTCTGTTGCTGATAATTACAACATTGTTTTGCTGATAGGAGATAACCTTTCTGACTTCAGTACGCTTTGGGACAAAAAATCTACCACCGAACGAAATAACAACGTGGATAATGCTGCGGCTTTGTTTGGGAAAAAATTTATCATGCTTCCCAACATTAATTACGGCGGCTGGGAAGATGCTGTTTATGGTAATCAATACAACCTGACCCCTGCTCAAAAAGATTCCGCCATCAAAGCCAATTTAAGAGGATACTAAAAATGACGAAACTTTCGGTAAATATCAATAAAATAGCCACACTGAGAAATTCAAGGGGCGGTAATAATCCTGACCTCGTGAAAATGGCAATCGATGCGCAACGGTTCGGCGCTGATGGAATTACCGTTCATCCGCGACCAGACGAAAGGCATATCCGCTACCAGGACGTTAGGGATCTGAAGCAAGTTATTACCACCGAATTTAATATTGAAGGAAACTGCTCGGAGCAAAAATTTATTGATCTGGTTTTAGAGGTAAAACCCGATCAGGTTACGCTGGTTCCTGACGCACTTGGGCAATTGACCTCCGATCACGGCTGGAACACCATTGAGCACAAAGACTACCTTGCAAACATTATTAAAATTTTTAAAGAGGCCGGCATTAGGGTTTCTATTTTTGTTGATCCTGATGAAGAAATGGTGGATGGTGCCGCAGCAACCGGCACCGACCGTATTGAACTTTATACCGAAAGTTACGCGAGTCATTATCATCAAAACAAACAACAGGCAATTGCTCCTTTTATAAAAGCCGCACAAAAAGCAAAAGAATTGGGGCTGGGCTTAAATGCAGGGCATGACCTTGACCTTCAAAACCTTCAATTTTTCTCCCAACAAATTCCCTCGCTGGCTGAGGTGAGTATTGGCCATGCGTTAATTTCTGACGCGCTTTATCTGGGGTTTGAGAACACCATTCAGCTTTACAAACGACAATTAGAAAATCAGTAAATATCGCGTTTAACGGTTGAAAACCTTTAAAGGATGCCAATTAGCCAGAAATAATCCAACAGCTTTTTATACGAAACAAACCTTTTTTCTTTGTGCAGCGTCATTAAGGTGACAATCGATATTAAATGAAAAAAATTCTTGTAACAGGTTTATTTTTAATTGGTTTTATGGCTTCAAAAGCACAAAAAGTAGAATCAATCCATTATAATTTATACACTGACAGCCTAAAAAAGGGTGTTCACAATTATATAAATGTAGATGGCAAAATGACTGATGGCTCATGGAAACCGCTCACCGCAAAAGAACTGAAATTTGAATCCGATTACGGAAAATTTGAAGGCAACGATTTAGTACTTCCCGAAAATCCACCAGTGAAAACGGTTACTGTAACAGTTACGCTAAAAGAAAACCCAAAAAAATCTGAGAAAATCGCTATCGCAATCAAGCAAAAACCCGATCCCATACTGCCCACTTACGACCCTGATGCTGAAATGAGGTCAAGACGGAAAAGAGGATAAAATCTTTCTGATAATATTTTAGGATGCCCGCTCTTATGGAGCGGGCATCGCTTTGTCAAATTTTTTACGCCTGCGCAGGAGGCCCTCCAAAATTCACGGGGATTTGCATTTCGTCCAAATCTTTTATGATGCCTTGCATCGCCTCAAATTTTTCAATATTATCAATCATCGCTTTCATAAAACGCTTTGCATGTTGCGGCGTAAAAATCACTCTTGATTTTACTTTACTCTTTGGAGTGCCGGGCATCACGTTCACAAAGTCAATCACAAACTCTGCATGGGAATGTGTGATAATAGCGAGGTTTGCGTAAGTTCCTTCAGCCACTTCTTCTGATATTTCTATATTCAACTGGTTCTGTTGCGGGTCTTGTGTCATAAATGATAAATTTAAAAGGTAAAGGTAAAGAATTGATTCAAAAAGCAAAGAGGCCGGTAATTTATACCAGCCTCCCCTTAAACTTTTGCTATGTTATTTAGAAATAAAATATTCCGCTAACACCTAACACCCGGTGTTGGAATTTTTTGTTTTCCCCGAAATAGGAACTGTTGCTTGGAACTGTATTTGCTAAGCCCAGGCCATATTGTGCATGAAGTCCTACCTTACCAAAATCTAATCCGGCAATAATGTTTGCCCCGGCATCAAACCTCTTCATGTAACCCTCTCCTTTAGGATCTCCTGAATTGCCTGGAACATCGTTACCCCATTTGATATTTTTAGCATCATAGCTTGTGTTTGCAGTTTGATATTTGCCTAACAAACCAACTGCAGCGTACGGACCAGCTCCCACATAGGCCTTAACTCTTTCGTTAATAGGAAGCTGAAAAGCTAAATTTACGGGAAGTTCCAAATACATTGGATTATACCTGGCAATCCCACCGCTCTCTTTGGAACGCAGTCCCTTAGACTGGAGATCTAACCCCGTGCGTATTTCAAATGTCTGAGATAACGGCAGTACCGCAACAACGCCGGCATTAAAGGTTGTCAGAGCTTTTTTATCGTCCAACTGTTCCTGTGCATTTGTTATGTTCGCCACATTTACACCGCCTTTAATACCTATTTTTGCTTCACTAAAATGCTGGGCATTTACATTGTTAGCAGCGACCATCCCGAAGATTGCAACTGCTGATAAAATAATTTTTTTCATAAATGTTTTAATGTTTAAAATTTTGAAATAATTTCTATTTAATAAAGGAAATTCCTGTTTTGTCCCCCGCTTAACGCAACTGACAATT
The DNA here is from genome assembly GCA_001896965.1 of Sphingobacteriales bacterium 41-5. GTDB lineage: Bacteria > Bacteroidota > Bacteroidia > Chitinophagales > Chitinophagaceae > Niabella. The sequence goes on from MKRO01000027.1 coordinate 12,005, forward strand.
AAATTCAGGAAATATGTTATGGAAAATTGTTTACATGCTCGCTTCACGCTGCGCATCGGCCTTCATTTTGTCGTTTGCAGTAATAGCAAACTCTACGCGGCGGTTTTGGGCACGGCCTTCAGCGGTAGCGTTGTCATATTTAGGCTGGGTTAAACCAAACCCTCTTGTGTTGATGCGCTCAATGGCGATCCCGTTAGAGGTTAAATATCCTGCTACGTTGCCTGCGCGTCGTTCGGATAATTTTTGGTTATAATCTGCCGTTCCTTTGCTATCTGTGTGACCGTCAATTGTAAGATCGGTATCAGGATATTTGTTCAAAACTTTTATAAGATCATTTAATGTTCCCTGTGCCTGAGGTGTAACTGTCGACTGGTCAAATCCAAATAACACCGCACTGTTAAACTCAACTACAATTCCCTCTCCCACTCTTTCAACCTTAGCTCCGGCCACTTCTTTTTCAATTTCCTGCGCCTGCTGATCCATTTTTTTACCAATGATAGCGCCTGCAACGCCACCCACTGTACCACCGATTACCGCTCCCATTCCTGTATTTCCTGCAACTTTGCCAACCACAGCGCCCACAGCTGCTCCGCCACCGGCACCAATAATGGCGCCTTTCTGACTTCTGTTCATTGAATCACAACCCGTAAGTACGATCCCTGTAAATGCTAAACCAAATGTTAGCGTCCTAATATTTTTCATTCCGAAATATTTTACGAATTAAATGTTTGTGCAATAGCTGTCAAAATACATGCCAAAACATACAATACTTTTTTAAACAATTAAAAATCAGATTAATATGCATAATTTCCTCTCAAAATCTTATCTTTAGAACCAGGTAAAACCTCATAATTTTTTTCCAATAAAAATAACGCCGCAAAAATTGTGGCACATTTAAAAACCCAATCCGGTCACTGGCTCGCTATTATTATATTTGCTTACAAGTTTAACCCGTTTTTTTAATGCACGAACTGGAACCCTTTTATAATTGGCAGCATATTTACATTAGCGAGGAGGATGAGCGTTCGCCTTTTTATGGGGTCGAGCATTCTCAATTTGAGTACACTGATACTGTTTACAATTTCTATATTCACCCGCAGTGGAATTATTTTGGCAGCCGCACTTTGTATTTAAAAGTGTTGATGGCTGACTATGAAGAAAAATATGCCGTTATGGAATTAATTGGCGAATGGAACGACGCTGTGGAAAATGACATTATGACGCTGAAACGAGAGGTGTTGGAAAATTTCATGGATGAAGGGATTACTAAGTTTATATTGATTGCAGAAAATGTGCTTAACTATCATAGCGGCGACCGCGATTATTACGAAGAATTGTATGAAGAATTAACTGAGGAAAATGGTTGGGTCGTTTGCCTGAACATGCCTGAGCAAACGCAGTATGATTTTCGGCGTGCAAAACTGCATCAACTTGTTGAACTGATGGAGATAGATAATTGGCGGGTTTACAAACCCTATCATTTATTTAAAAAAATTGATAAGGAACTAACAGCAAGATTGGGAGATTGAACCCGGCAATGCCAAGACTTTTAAAATAACGATTATGCCAACTGTATTGATAACCGGGGGAACCGGTCTTGTGGGAAAAGCTTTAACGAAAGCCTTGCTACAGAAAGGTTATGAGGTAACAATACTGACGAGAGATAAATCAAAAGCACAGGCATTAGCAGGCATCGCTTATGCTGAATGGGATGTTGAAAAACAGACGATTGACATTGACGCAGTTTCAAACGCAGAATATATTATTCATCTTGCGGGTGCGGGCGTGGCCGATAAACGCTGGTCGAAAGAACGCAAGCAGGAAATTATTGACAGCCGCGTAAAAAGCGGCGAACTGATTTGCAATACCCTTCAAAAAAAACCCAACAAATTAAAAGTTTTTATAAGCGCATCAGCCATTGGCTGGTACGGGCCCGACCCCAGGATTCCGAACCCCAATCCGTTTAAAGAAAATTCCCCGCACCATAACGACTACCTTGGCACAGCCTCCTACCAATGGGAGCAAAGTGTTGAACCCATTAATAATTTGGGCAAAAGGCTGGTGATTTTAAGAACCGGAATCGTACTTAGTAATGATGGCGGCGCCTTCAAAGAATTTAAAAAACCGTTAAAATTAGGTGTGGCCTCCATCATGGGCAGCGGCAAACAAATTGTAAGCTGGATACATATTGATGACCTGGTGAACCTTTACATCACTGCCATGGAAAACGATAACTACTCCGGCGTGTACAACGCTGTGGCGCCATCCCCGGTTAATAACGAACACCTGACTACCGAACTCGCTAATCAAACCAAAGGGAAATTCTATACCAAATTACACGTCCCGACTTTTGCATTGAAATTAGCGCTGGGCGAAATGAGTATTGAGGTTTTAAAGAGCGTAACCGTAAGCGCACAAAAAGTTTTAGACAATCACTTTCATTTTGAATTCCCCACCATCGCTGCGGCCATGGCCAACTTAGCTAAACGCGAATCAAATTAATTCCTCAGATTAGCCCGGATTTACCGCCTGTCATTTTATCGGTGGAAAATAATTTTCCTTCGACATCGTTTGCGTAGTTATTTCATTGGGTTCGTTCAAATTATTTTAAGTTTACAGTCGATTTTAGCCTTTACCAACGGTAACGATTCAAATAATAAATAACTACAAATATGTCACTACAACTGAAAGAAAATGCCCGGTATGCTTTGTTAGTACCAACGAGTATGGGAGTTCGTATTACGCCGGTAAATCATGCGCCGGTACATGTTTCCAATCATTTTGAAATGCAGGCTACCAGCGCCGAACCTAATGTGGCCAGCGTACCATCTTTTCTCGGGCTGCCGGTAAAAGTGTTAACGTCGTTTGTTAAAGACAGCTCAATTTCACAATTCATTAAACATAACCTTCGCAGCCGCGGCATGGAATATGAAGGCCCCGAAGTTCCGCAGGGAGGCCCCTGGGGCTACCGCCACCAGTTTAATATTGCCGATAGCGGGTACGGACTTCGCGGCCCGCGAGTTTTGAATGACCGCGCCGGTGAAGTGGGCACAACACTAAACGTAAAAGATTTTGACCTTGAAAAAATATTCGGGGAAGAAGGCGTGCAGATCGTACACCTTTCGGGCCTCATTGCCGCATTATCGCCCGACACAAAAACATTTTGCCTCGAAATTGCAAGGGCTGCAAAAAAGCACGGCTCTTTAATTTCTTTCGATTTGAACCACCGGGCCACTTTTTGGAAAGGCCGTGAAGAAGAACTGCATGCAGCTTTTACTGAAATCGCATCTATTTCAGATATTTTAATTGGCAACGAAGAAGATTTTCAGCTTTGCCTTGGTATTGAAGGGCCTGATGAAGGCGGTAAGGACCTCGCTTCAAAAATTGAAAATTTCAAAGAAATGATCGGCCGCGTGAAGTCTAAATTTTCAAACGCGCAGGTGTTTGCAACCACACTCCGCCAGGTAATCAGTGCCAACGAACATCTTTGGGGCGGCATTTTGCTGGCGGGTGATGAGTGGCAGGTGATTGAGCCACGCAAAATTTATGTGTTGGACCGCATCGGCGGCGGCGATGGTTTTGTAGGCGGTATGCTTTACGCAATTCTTAAAGAATGGGAGCCTGAAAAATGGGCACAGTTTGGTTGGGCAAGTGGTGCGCTGGCCACTACCTTCGGCACTGATTACGGCCAACCGGCAGATGAAGAAATGATCTGGAGCATTTGGGAAGGCAACGCGAGAGTGAGGAGATAAGGTTTCTCGTGGAAGTAGTAATTATTAAGCCAGCGTAGCACTTCTATCATCTATTTTGCGTCGCACACTTGTACTTCACAATATAAATCTGCAAACGACAACAGAAAACGGAAATCAATAAAATTAGTTAACAAAATGCGTTTAGGAAAATACAGCTTCGGCCTTGGCGACCGATTTGCCCACCAGGGCGTAGCGCAGTTAAAAGCAGTAATGAAAGCAGTAGCAACAGGGTTAGACATTTCTCCTGTTTGGAACAAATCAAACCGTGAGCACCATTACGTGCATACAGAACCGGCAAGTGTTCGCGCCGAAGCGGATCACGCCGTAAAAGAATTAGGCTTTACCGGAAAGTACTTTGTTGATGCCGACCACATCAACCTTTCTACCGTACAGCCCTTTGTAGAATACGCTGATTTCTTTACGTTGGATGTTGCTGCTTTTATCGGAAAACCAAGTTCGGATGAAGCCATAAAAGCATTTGTTGACAGTTGTCAAAAATATGTGGGCAACCTGAATATCCCCGGTATTGATGAGCCTTTAAATGTCAGTAACGAACTTTTAGAAGAAATCGCTTCCCGGTTTTTAGCGGCAACCGATCAGGCATCAGAAATTTATAAGTTTTTATTAGAGCACAAGGGCGAGGGCAATTTCATTACTGAAGTTTCAATGGATGAAGTTGAAAAACCACAAACCCCGGTGTACCTGTTGTTTATTTTAAAGATGCTGGCAGACAAAGGCGTAAAGGCACAAACCATCGCACCTAAATTTACAGGCCGGTTTAATAAAGGCGTTGATTACCGTGGCGATCTTGATCAGTTTGCCAAAGAGTTTGAGCAGGATGTGTTGGTAATTGATTTTGCGGTTAAAGAATTTGGCCTTCCTGAAGATTTGAAATTGAGCGTGCACAGTGGCAGCGATAAATTCTCCATCTACCCCATCATGTTTGAAATTTTGAAAAAACACGATAAAGGCCTGCACATAAAAACTGCGGGAACCACCTGGCTTGAAGAAGTGATCGGCCTGGCTTTATCCGGCGGCGAAGGATTGGAACTTGCAAAGAAAATTTATGCTACTTCCTACGACCGGCGTGAAGCGCTTTGTGCGCCTTATGCCGATGTAATTGATATTGACGCTTCACAACTGCCATCAATTGAAGAAGTCAATGGATGGGATGGTGAGAAATATGCCAACACATTGCGTCATATTCCGGGCCACACTGATTTTAACAGCAATTTCCGTCAGTTGATACATGTAGCGTATGCAGTTGCTGCCGAGCTGGGTGATGAATATTATTCACAGCTTGAAAAGAATGCTGAAATAATTGGCCGGTGCGTGGAAGAAAATATTTATGACAGGCATTTAAAAAGATTATTTAACCTTTAGACATTTACTATTTAACGATTCACAATTGACTATTTTTGGAGGTAGCTTTAAGGAGAAATAGTAAATTGCTACATAGTAAATAACAAATTAGTAAATATCATGAGAAACTTATTCGATATCAAAGACCGCGTAATGGTCATCACCGGAGGAACCGGCGTTTTAGGCACATCAATGACGGAATACCTTGCCGAGCAGGGCGCAAAGATGGTAGTACTTGGCCGCAATAAAGAAAAAGGCGAAGGCATTGTAAACGGCATTAAAGAAAAAGGAGGCGAAGCCGTCTTTCTGCAATCTGACGTGAACAATCTTGAAGTGGTACAGCAAAATGCAGCCGATGTGGTTGCAAAATATGGCCGTATTGATGTATTGATCAACGGTGCAGGTGGCAATATGCCGGGCGCTACGATTGGGCCGGACAAAACAATTTTTGATCTCGACATCAGTGCATTTAAAACTGTTGTGGACCTGAACCTGATGGGTACGGTAATCCCTACATTAGCATTTGCAAAAGTAATGGCCGATCAAAAACAGGGCAATATCATCAACATCTCTTCCGAATCTGCACTGCGTCCGTTAACGCGTGTTGTAGGTTATGGCGCAGCAAAAGCGGCGGTGACTAATTTCACAAAATATTTATCAATTGAACTGGCGCAAAAATTCGGTCAGGGGATGCGTGTAAACGCTATCGCTCCCGGCTTTTTCATCAGCGAACAAAACCGCGCGTTACTTACCAATCCTGACGGTTCATTTACAGCGCGTGGCAATGCTATCATCGCCCACACACCCTTTGCCCGCTTTGGCGAACCTGAGGAATTGTTAGGGACTTTACACTGGCTGGTTTCAGACGCGTCAAAATTTGTTACCGGCACAATGACCGTGGTTGATGGAGGATTTGATGTGTTTTGTATCTGATGATTTACAAATTCACTCGTGACCATTTACTATTTTAGACCATGGTACCCGAAGATCTGAAAAAGAGATTAAAAGTCTTTGCTCTAAGAATCATAAAGCTCTCTGAAAAGCTTCCAAATAACAGAGTTGGGAATATTTTAGGGACACAAATTATACGTTCTGGTACTTCTCCGGCAGCAAATTACCGTGTGGCATGTTTGGTAAAGTCACAAAAAGACTTTTTGAATAAATTGAAAATAGTAGAAGAAGAATTAGACGAAACATTGTATTGGACAGAATTAATCATTGAAGCCGGATTAATAAAAGAAGAACTGTGACAAGACCTTATGCGTGAGAACACAGAACTTCTGAAAATAATTATAAGTTCTATAACAACAATGAAGGATAAAATAAATCGTAAATAGTAAATCGCCAAATAGTAAATAAAATCATGTTATACTACTCCAACGGTTCCACTACCACAAATCTCTCCGCCGAAGACCTTAAAACCGGCCTTTACGAAGCGCTTCAACAATTGGGTGAGAAGAATAAGGTATTGGCCGTTCCTCCGGATTATACAAGGTTACCCAGCCGCTCGGGTGAGCTTACGGAATTTGCCTGGAT
>MKRO01000027.1:18765-19076 GCA_001896965.1 Sphingobacteriales bacterium 41-5
TGGTAACGCTGGGAACGGTACCCGCTGATTTTGTAAAAGAAGTTTCTGAAGGCGCGGTGGATTATCCATGGCCGGTGCAGGTAAATAAATTATTGGTAGAGGGAGGCTATGACCTGATTCTTTCCATCGGCCAGGTAGTGCCGCACGAAGTGGTGGGCATGGCCAATTACAACAAAAATATTTTTGTAGGGACCGGCGGTGCCGAAGGTATCAACAAAAGTCATTTTATTGGCGCTGCTTATGGCATGGAGCGCATGATGGGCCGGGCTGATCCTCCGGTTAGAAAAATTTTCAATTATGGCTCTGAACAT
>MKRO01000028.1:0-403 GCA_001896965.1 Sphingobacteriales bacterium 41-5
GATAGAAATATTTTACAGCGGGAATATGGTTGTAGTCTATGGAGCGGAGCGCAAGAAAATAACCGGTCTTTTCATCATTGCCGTCAATTTTTTGATTGGCGTAGGCCGTTAAAATATTTATTTCCTCCGGCCTGTTATTGGTTACTTTAAATTCGTAATTTTTAGTGACGCCTTTTGTAAGGTTTGCATTAAGGTCGTTAATTTCATCAACTTCAGCACCGGCAAGGCTCACTTTTAAATCACCGTGCAAATCCGTGTTGGGATGTACCTGCACCAACACTCGTTTGGTTTGTTTACTGTTTTTGTCGAACATTAAAATACCGGGGCTTGTGGTGAGAGTGGCGCGGGGAACAATATAAACCGGGTCGTACACTTCGCCATTCACAGGATCGGTACGGCGGTA
>MKRO01000028.1:467-3101 GCA_001896965.1 Sphingobacteriales bacterium 41-5
TTGAAACATAAGCCGGCTCTACATCAGGTACACCCACCATGTTTAGGTCGGCAATGTGAAAATGTCCTTCGTCCATTTTTTCGCGCAGCCAAAAGGGTTGTGTGATCTTTTTTGTAAGGGGGATAGATAAAGTTTTTGAAAAAGTATAGTTTCTGTTTTTGTCTAAAATGCCTGCTTCGTTGTTCGCCCATTCGTCGATGGAGATACTCTTTAATTTGGCATCAACGCCAAGACGATTATTTACAGTTACGTTTAATTTAATGCTATCGGTTTGAACCGCGAAAGGCTGGCTGGTAAACGCATCCATAAATAAACCGCTACACTGTGCAATGAGTTGCTGCGCTTCAATTAGTTTCCGGTTTTTCCAATAACTCTCTGGGAGTTTTTGAATACTATTATGCAGGGCAACAAGTGCGGGCACAGCGTTTTGAGGATGGCTTCCCTCAAACGACTTTTCAATTGCGTTGATTTGTTTTTCAATTTCATTGCCCTGTTTTCCAATCCGGTTCCAGGTTGTGATTACGCCATCTAATAATTCATTTTTCGGCTCGGCGCCACCGGTTGTTCTGAAGTATTCCATCATCTCACCCCGGGTTGCGGCAGAGCCAAAGCCCTGGCTTTTATGCTGGCTGCGGCTAAGTGCGGCTATTTCGCCGTAACCCTTTCCCAGCAAGGGATTGTAGCCACCGGCATCAATTTTAAACTGTGTGTTGCTTGTGGTATTGTTGCTGCCAAAATTAAACGTGTTCCACAAAATCCTTTTCGCCTGCCACGGTTGAACCAGCTTTAATTGTTCAGGAAATTTGGTGGGATCTGCTGCTGCGGCGAACGCTTCATTGGCTAAAATAGCCGAAGCTGTGTGATGGCCGTGCCCGCCTTCTCCGGTTGTTGGAAAACGGGTAATAATCACATCCGGTTGAAAATTACGGATTACCCAAACCACATCACTCAATATTTTTTCTTTGTCCCATTTGGCAAAAGTTTCTTCGGGGGTTTTTGAATAACCAAAATCATAAGCGCTGCTGAAAAATTGTTCACCGCCGTCAATCCTTCGTGCAGCGAGAAGTTCCTGTGTGCGTATCAAACCTAATTCAACGCCCTGTTCATCACCGATGAGATTTTGTCCGCCGTCACCACGCGTGAGCGACAAATAACCGGTTCTGTATAATTTTTCATTAGCTAAGTAAGTGATCAGCCTTGTGTTTTCATCGTCCGGGTGAGCGGCCACATACAAAACTGAGCCAAGCACTTTTAGTTTTTTTATCGCCTGAAATATTTGCCCTGAGTTCCACGACTGAGGCGCCTGAGAGAAAGATGAAATAAAAATTGAAATGTATAGTAGAATAAATGTCAATCGCTTCATGGTACAAATATAATCGTCTGAATCTTGATTCGGGTTCACAATAGCGGAATTTCTGTATCTCTTTTAAAATTTGATATTTAATATTTTGCACCTGATGTTTATTGGGAGTAGAATTTTCAATTACATTTGCCCGTCTAAATAAATCAGCAGAACGGATGGCGTATAGTCAGGGCAGGGCATTATGGGCAATAACAAAAGCGAGCTTTAAAGCAATTTTCAGCCAGCCATCATCTATATTTTTCAGTTTACTTTTCCCCATCGTTTTTATTTTAATATTTGGCGCGTTTAGTGATAAGCCTGCTGATCCTTTTAAAATTGGTATCGCGCCCGGCTCTGATACCGCTTCGGTTTTTTACGATAGCCTGCTTGCCAACCCGCTGGTAAAAGTGGCAAGGTTTTCTGATACGGCTTCGATGTACGGGGAAATGCGAAAGGGGAAATTAGCGGCTGTTATGAATATTGTTACATCTAAAGATTCATCAACAGCTACCAAAGTTGTGTTGCAATCAAGCGAAGCCGGTGGTGGTGCGGTTTACAGGCTGATACGCTCGCTCGATTACCAGGCTTTGAAAATTGAACTGGCTGATGCGAATTTGAAAAGGGAATATCAATTCATACCTGAAATAGTCCCTGGCAAAAAATATCGCTCCATAGATTTTGTACTCCCCGGCCAGTTGGGTTTTTCGGTTTTATTTGCAACGCTATTTGGGATTGCTTTTGTGTTTTTCAACCTGAGGGAGCAGCTCGTGTTGAAAAGAATTTATGCCTCGCCGGTTAAGAAAATAAATATCCTGATCGGCATCGGCGCGAGTCGGTTATTTTATCAATTGTTGAATGTGATCGTGTTGATCCTGGTTGGGCATTTCTTTTTAAACTTTACATTGGTTCATGGTGCGGTCACATTTTTTGAAATGCTGCTGCTTTCAGTTTATATGCTTTTCCTGTTGATGGGCGTGGGGCTTATTATTAGCAGCCTTGCAAAAAATGATACAATGATCCCCCTGATGATAAACGTATTTGGATTTCCGCAAATTTTATTGTCAGGTACTTTTTTCCCGATTGATGTTTTTCCTCAATGGATGCAACGGTTATGTGAATTGTTACCACTCACTCAGTTTAACAACGCCATGCGCAAAATATCTTTTGACGGCCTGCATTTGTATGATTGCTGGAGGGAGATTGGATTTTTGACCATTTGGGTTGTAGTAATTTATGCAATCGTAATTAAGATCATGAAGTGGGAGTAAAGCCACAAACCCAATGATGATTTT
>MKRO01000028.1:3165-5102 GCA_001896965.1 Sphingobacteriales bacterium 41-5
TGAAAATTATCAAACTGCTTTTTATCAGCGCGTTAGTTTTTTTTCTGATCGTAACGGGGTTTTCGTTACTGATCCCTTCACATGTCAAAATATCCCGTGCTACCAATATTGCGCCGGGTAAAGACTCTGTTCTAAATCAAATCTGTGACCTGGATAAATGGCAAAGCTGGCACCCGCAGTTACAAAACGTGGTTTTGAAGGATACGGTTTCATCTGCCAACAGGATTGTAAAAGCAACCGCAAACGGAATCCGGCTTTCTGTTTTAAAATGTTCTGACACGGCAGTGACTGTTCAAATGCAAAAAGGCGAACATCCCATTAATAACAATTGGGTACTGATCAAACACGGCCCAAATGATTCGCTAACGCTCCAAAACTTTATGGAATTTGATTTTAGTTGGTATCCCTGGGAAAAATTTTCGAGCCTGATGCTGGACGGGTCCTACGGGCCGGTTATGGAAAAGGGGCTTGCTAATCTTAAAAAATAATTTTAGTGAGTAATGATTGTAAACCGGGAATGTTTAACCCAAACTAAATAAAGACATTCAGAACTTAAAGATATATCTGTATTTATTTTCTATATTAGAGCAGTTTAAATTTTTATTTCGGAATAATAGAAACTGGCACAGATGCCAAGCCGTCTGCGCATCTGCAGCAATCGCCAAACTATTTTAACAAACTCGTATAGATTCAAATTTTTAAACAGGCTCTTGCTTTTAAAACAAAGATTATGGAACAGGAAACCTTAGGCATCGGAACAAGATTACAACACACTATGCATGGGCCCGGTGTCATTGTGGGGGTAAAATACGCTACATACCTCATTTCTTTTATTCACGATGGTGTGAAGGAAATTGACAAGAACGATTCCAAACTGGATGAGATCATACCCGAAAATGTAACGGCTGAAATTGAAACTACATCTGAAGTAGAAAAATCGCTGTTAAAAATTTTGAGGCTCTGGGGCGGAACGGCCGAGAACGTTCCTTTGGGTCACAGGTGGAACAGCGGCACAATGGTGCTGCAACCCGCTGACAAATCGCTGAAACCAAAAGAAATTCCCGTTGAAGATTTCTTTCACAAAATTGTAATGCTTCGCGACCGTTTACGTGTGCTGGAGCAAAATATTAATAGCTCTAAAAATTTATCAGACGAAGAAAAAATAAATATTCAACAATACATCACCCGATGTTATGGCACACTCACAACCTTCAATGTGCTTTTTAAAGAAAAGGAACACTGGTTTGTAGGTGAGAAATCAAAAGGGGAATAAGTACTCAGGTTGATTGGGAGTTTACGTTGTTTACAATGGGCTGCGTCTGTCTTTTCTTGTAGAAATTACATATACAGGTATTACCTGAAATTGATGTAATAATAGTTTCTATAAAAAACAGGAGCCTCGCGGCTCCTGCAACAAAACAATTAGTAAGGATAGATTTATTGGGCAGGTTGTATTACGTTATCAATTACATGAACAATCCCGTTTGATGCCGGTATTGATGCAATAATGTTTGCGCCATTAATGGTTGGTTTCCCGTCAACAACTTTAATCGTTGCATTCTGACCGTTAACCATCCCAATTATTTGGCCGTTCTGCAGTTGGCTGGTTTGAAGAACACCAACATACACGTGATATTGTAAAATATCAGTAAGGGCATCCTTTTTCTCGGGTTTTAAGAGGCCTTCAACCGTCCCTTTTGATAATTTTTCAAACGCCGCATTTGTTGGGGCAAAAACCGTGAAAGGCCCTGCGTTGCTCAGTGCATTTACAAGGTCTGCCGCTTTTACAGCTTCAACAAGCGTAGTATGATCAGGGCTTTTAATGGCCACCTGAACAACGTTTGGTTGAGATGTAGTGTCTTGCACCCCTGCCTGAGAATGAGTTTCAACGGCCTGTCCGGCAGAAGTATCTGTTTTTGTTTCGGTTCCGCTATTGC
>MKRO01000028.1:5122-11039 GCA_001896965.1 Sphingobacteriales bacterium 41-5
CCGGTGAGAAGTAAAAATAATCTTTTCATATTCGTTTGATTTTGTTTGTGCAATTTAGACTACCAAGTCGTAAAAAACTATGCGCAAAATCATATCGATTGTATGATTTATATCAGGTTTTAAGTATTAAATAACAGTCACGCTTTTCGCTTTACTACCCAATTGTGAAAACAGTAAAATAAGTATACCTAACATGATAATGGCGGCCCCAACCAGCAGAGTTTCGTTTACATACGGAACGGCAGTATAAGAAAACGCTGCTACTCCTTGTATTAGCAATACAAATTCGTTTAAGAATACGCCGACAGCAATGGTGATCAGCCCTTTTGCCGTCGTTTTATTCTCGACCAAAAACCCGTTCACATGTGAATAGGAGATGAGGAATAGTGAAAATACTGCCAGTAAAATTAAATGCAAATAAGCGATTACTATTGGCCTGAAACCGTAAGCCAGCTTGCTCACAGCAGGAATAGTTGAGCCTAATTGTAACAATAGTTTAATACTGAACGCGAATGCAACAAGTACAAGAATAAAGCCCCCAATTTTTTTTACTTTGGGCTTTAATTCTTTCCAGGCCCCGCGAAGTTGTTTTAAAAATACAACCCAACCGACAGCCTGCGCAATGGCAGCCAATACGGTGAGTGTGTACAACCATACCGGTAAATTAGCCCAGAGGGTTGAAAGGAAATAAGCCGGAATACAAGACCAGAAAAATAGCTGAAAGACTAATTTATTGATCTTAAAAGTGGGTAGCAGATCGCGCAGCCAACCTGTAACCAACCCCATGCAGGCAAAAGTGAACCACCCGTTATATTGAAAATGTAGAAAAAAATACAATGACCCAAGGTATTGGTTCTGATCTACTGACCGCGAATACATCATGTAAGCCAGGTAAAATGTACCGAATGATGATAGCACACTAAATAACATTGCGGCATTAAACCAGGGTTTGGAAGGATGGACAGGCAGTTTGCGCAGATCCATGAAATACCAAACGCAAAAAATATAATTGAGCAGGATGGATATGGTGGAAAACGTAATTGACACCAACCCGTAACCCTGTGCCGCAAACGAAAACAGCATTCCGTAGCAGGCAACCAAATTACCAATTAGTATGACTTTGTATTTATTGTTGATAACACCTTTTGTACGTTTTTGCAGAAAGTATAACATTAACACGTAAAGAGTTTGCGTTATCCAACCGGTAAATGCAAAATGCGAATGTGCATGAAGCAAATGCTTTTGATTTAAGCCGGGTAACGAAAAAGGTATTTTATACCTCATTAAAACACCCAAAATTGAAACAATGAGAAAGCTGACGATTGAGATGCGCAGCCATTTGGTAATTGATAATTTCATTTTAATAAAATAATTTCTTATCTATAATTGAAACAATGTTTTTGGTTCTCATCTTTTGAAGTGTTCTTATCACCGTTTCTACACGTAACCCGGTGGAGTTGGCTATTTCCTGCCTGGTAACGCCAATATGAACCCTGTCGGTTCCATCCGAATGTTTCTTTTTATAATGATGCAAAAAGTTTCGTATTCTGTCTTCAGGCGAACTACTCACAAGTTCACGGGCCAGTAAAGATTTAGCAAAAATTCTTTTCGAAAAAAGTACCAGAAATTTTCGCTGCAGGGCAGGATGCTCATCAAGTAATTGAAGAAATCTTTCTTTTAATATTCGCATGATTACACTGTCTGTAACCGCAGCAGCGTTCGAGGGATAAGTTTCATCGATAAAAATTGGCGGTTCTGCAAAACTTTCCCCATCGCTAAAAATGCCCTGGGTAAGTTCTTTGGTTTCGTTAGAAGAGTTGAACATTTTTACTTTGCCGCTCACAATTTGATAATAATAACGCGGCTTATCACCTTCAAAAAAAATCATTTCATTTTTTCTGAACTTTTTTGGCACTCCGCCCCACGCGATCAAAATGTCAGTATCAATTTGCATAATTTCTACCACCTTTTTTCAATGGCCAGGCGCCAGTTGTTCAAGCGACGTTTCATTGAATATTTTACTAATTTCAGTTCTTAAAGGCGCATATTTACCGTGAATAAGGCATGGGTGGCTTGCGGAGCATTTGTCCATTCCCAAAACACGTTGTTCAAAAGTATTGATTCCGTCAATAGATTTTACAATGTCAGACAATTTTCCTTTCGATTGCTTTTCTGTTAGAAAGAATCCTCCTTGTGGCCCCGTGATGCTGCTTAGCAGCCCATGCTTTACCAGGTTTTGTAAAACTTTAGCGATTGTATGCGCATTTTCGCCTGTAGTTTCAGCAAGTTCTTTCACATTTACACAGCTATTCCCATTGCCGGAAATATGGGCAATTGCTTTTACAGCGATCTGAGATGACTGGCTTAATATCATAACAAAAGTCAAATGTAAGGCAATTTAAGTATCTGACTACTTAAATTGCTAATTTGTTAGTACTTTTTCTAATATAAAACTGAAAATGTACATGATCTCTAAATGGGTTTTGATGATTGTCATTTACTTGTATATCACAAAGTCAGAATAGTTTTCTTGGTATTTTCTAAATTAATGTTTGGCGGAGCCAAGAACCGAGCTTTAAATGCGAATTATCACTAAACGAATTAAAGGAGTTCTGCAAATAAAATAGCAGATTTAATTAAACGTGAATTAAATTTGGGCTCATCAAGGTTGGCAGCTTATTCATTTTGGTACGGTTTTTATGGTAATATATTAAGAATCAAATTATTTAACCTTAAAATAAACGACATGAAAAATAGAGACAAGATACTCTTAGGGATTTTAGGAGCAGCTGCTGCGGGCGTTGCTGTTGGACTTTTGTTTTACACAGAAGAAGGAAAAAAGACAAGGAAGAAAATGAAGAATACAGCAAATGACTGGGCTGATTCTTTCGGTAGTCTTGTAGCATCAGGAAAGGAGAACCTTTCTCATTTTTCTGACAAAGCTTTAAAGCAGGCAAAACAAGGGTTTAAAAAAGCAAAAAATAAAGCTGAAGATGCTTACGCTGAAGTAGCTGATAATCTTCAATCGAAATTCAGTTAGTAATTGCAAAACCTATTGTAGGAAAGGTTGTTTATATGCATTGAACTCGTAACCAGCTTTTAGCAGTTACACCAATAGTTTCAGGTTGTATAGCAACCTTTTTTCTTTAAAATAAAAATCAAAATTATGTTTGAAATAAGGGATAAGGTGGAAAATGTAGCCGAGAATATTGAAGGCATGGTGAAAGATTATTACAACCTGAGCGTGCTAAAAGTTGTTGACAAAGGAAGTAAGCTTGGGTCTTTATTTATCGTAACCTTACTGATAGGTGCTTTGGGCTTTTTTACATTCATGTTTCTCGGAATGGGCGTTGCGTATTGGATTGGCAATGCTTTAGGGAACATAATGTATGGATTTTTTATTGTTGCTGGTTTTTTATTGCTGGTATTGATCCTGATTGCAGCATTAAAAGGAAAAGTAATTGCACCATTTTTAAGAAACATCATTATCAAAAATATTTATGATTAACGAAGAGCTTAAAGAAATAATAGATAACCGTGATGATCTTTTAATTAAAAAACAGCAATTAAAGGATTCTATTCTTGCCCGAAAAGCAAATATTCGCGAGTCTTTCAGCGATATGAAGGATGAATTAAATCCTCTCAGCTTGTTCCGTAGCAAAAAAAATGGAAATGTTGCTGGTACAACTGAAAATAAATTTTCTAACCTGCTTAGTGCTGCAGGAAGTACTCCTTTGGTGAGTTT
The DNA here is from genome assembly GCA_001896965.1 of Sphingobacteriales bacterium 41-5. Classification (GTDB taxonomy): domain Bacteria; phylum Bacteroidota; class Bacteroidia; order Chitinophagales; family Chitinophagaceae; genus Niabella. The sequence goes on from MKRO01000028.1 coordinate 8,868, forward strand.
GGGGGTTTCAACCGCAACAAATTTTTTACTTAAAAATGTCTTGTTGAAAAGAGCCGGATTTTTACCCAGACTAATTTTACCCTTTGTTGTAAAAAAAGCATCAGATTTTATAATAGCTCCAAAGCTTAACAGCAAAATTGTTTCGGCTATGCACAATACAGCAGAAACGATTAGGGATACTGACGTGCAGGATGTTTTGCCTGATGCAAAAGATTTGGTGCCGAAGAGGGCCCTGAATGTTGTTACAAAAGCAAGCGATAAGATAGCCGATAAACTTTACACAACTGCCGAAAAGATTCGCCCTGATGAAGAACCTGAACCGCGTTATAAACCCTCCTTGCTAAAGAAAAATAAACCCCAAAGAAAAATCGCCAAAAAACTCCATAAACTGGCGGATAGAGTAAGAGGATAAATCCTCCCACGGCTGTTCAATTCTAAGCGACCTGTGGATAACTAAAGACACGCTTCCAGAATAATGAGTTTTCGTAGAATTCTCCCTTTAATATTATCAACTTTATTTATTCTGAGAATATTAAGGGCGATGCTTCTGAGTACTGAGAGATTAAAAGGATTTTTTCTGATTCTTGAAGTAACGGCAAAACACTTAAACTTTTTGCGGGCAAACATATTTGGTCTGTGCGTTGGCTTGTGCCGCTTGCAAATGTTTATGCTTTTGTGTGTTGGCTTTTCATTTTATGCTGTTGCTCTTGTGTATTCACTTTGATTTCCTCCCGGGTAGTTTGTGTAAATGTGTTGAAATACTGAAACGGTTTTTGTGTTTCAAATTGCACCCCCAATTGGATTTAAAAACAGCTATTCCAGAATTTATTTTGTTTTCCAATGCTGGTGTTCATGATGTAAATGCATTGGATTATATCCAATTTGAAGCCAATAGCTTTTACATTATGGATCGCGGATACGTAGATTACAAGCGGCTTTACCACATTCATCAGTGCGAAGCATTCTTTATTACAAGAGCAAAGGACAACATGAGTTATCGTCGTTTATACTCCCACCCTAAAGATGTAAATAGTGGCGTACTTTACGATCAAACTATTGTGCTTGTTAACTATTATTCGCTTAAAGATTATCCTGAGAAAATGAGGCGCATAAAGTTCTATGATGCCGAGAGTGGAAAGGTATTAATCTTTCTGACTAATAACTTTTACCTCTCAGCTGTAGATGTTGCTAAGCTTTACAAACATCGATGGAAAATCGAGTTATTCTTTAAATGGATCAAGCAACATCTAAAAATAAAATCCTTCTGGGGACAATCAGAAAATGCTGTAAAAACTCAAGTGTGGATCGCCATCGCTGCTTACGTATTAGTAGCCATCGCAAAAAAGAGGTTTATGCTCACGCAAAGCCTTTACGAAATTCTACAAATTTTGAGTATCTCTATTTTAGATAAAATACCCATAAATCAACTGTTTCAACAAACTCAATTACAATATTTCAAAGAACAAAATGATAATCAATTGACACTCTTCGATTTATAACGCAATACGAGTGAAAATTCATATATTTATAAAAATCAAACAATCATTGGATTACGATTAAAACAATGCTTTTTGCGAAGGTGCGTTTTTAGCATTGTTTTTTAAAGTTGTCTATTTTTACAATTACAAATGCGCAACGGAAGCCCCCGGTTTCAATTCATTCATGTCTTACCTTAGCTTACCTTACAAATTTTTCACCTCAGCTGCCAGGTCCTGCAAAACTTTTTTGGCATCGCCAAAAAGCATTGATGTTTTGGGGCGAAAGAACAAGTCGTTTTCGATACCCGCGTATCCTGGTTTCATACTTCGCTTGTTTACAATCACGGTTTTGGCGAGCTCCACATCTAAAATAGGCATGCCGTAAATAGGAGAGGCGGGATCGGTTTTTGCAGCAGGGTTTACCACATCATTCGCTCCTAAAATCAATACGACATCTGTTGTGGGAAATTCTTCATTAGCTTGTTCCATTTCCAATAATTTCTCGTAAGCCACATCAGATTCTGCTAACAACACGTTCATGTGCCCCGGCATACGGCCCGCCACTGGGTGAATGGCATATTTTACTTCAACGCCTTTGCTTTCCAGTAATTTTTCAAGTTCATGGCAGGCATGCTGCGCTTGGGCCACAGCCAGCCCGTAACCCGGCACGATGATTACTTTGTGAGCGTAGCTC
>MKRO01000028.1:11090-19511 GCA_001896965.1 Sphingobacteriales bacterium 41-5
TTGGCTCCTGCAGCCCCGCCTTTTGCGCTGCCACCAAACGAGCCGATCAACACATTTAATAAAGAACGGTTCATGGCTTTACACATGAGCAATGTTAGCAATGTGCCTGCAGCACCTACTAAAATACCGCCGGTGAGCATGACTTTGTTATCGTACAAAAACCCGCCACAGGCTGCCGCCACACCGGTAAAGGAGTTGAGCAGCGAAATGACAACAGGCATATCAGCCCCGCCGATTGGGAATACAAAGACCAATCCGTAGATAACGGCGAGCGCCAGTATCACGTAGAAAATATACGCGTTGGCCGCTGAAAAATTTATGACGAGGTAAATAGAAAGTGCAACCATCACCAGTAAAATCAGTATGTTCACGATGTGCTGGCCGGGAAAAGAAAAATCTTTAACACGGCCATCGAGTTTGCCCCACGCCACCATGCTTCCTGCAAATGATACCGTTCCAATAACCAATCCCAGTAAAATAATCGCTAAAAATCCTGCCTGAATTTCTCCGCCGGGATGATTCACTAATTCATCAAATTCCACAATCGAGATCAGCGCGGCACACAAACCACCCATGCCGTTGAAAAGGCTTACCATCTGCGGCATAGCGGTCATTTTCACTTTCTTCGCCGCCATTGTTCCCACTACCGAACCGATTGCAATACCGCCGAATATCCACAAATAATTATGCAATTTATTTCCCTGCCCGTCCTGGTATAAAAAAATCGTTCCCAGTATCGCAATGGTCATGCCTGCCGCTGCTAATAAATTCCCGTTTCGTGCCGTGGCCGGGTGAGAAAGCATTTTTAGCCCGAGGATAAAAGTTACTGAAGCGATGATGTAACAGAGCGTTAATATATCCATATTCATTAGTCCCAATTCAAAAGTTAGAGTTGATTATTTGCTTTTCTTTCTAAACATTTTCAGCATTCTGTCAGTTACAACAAAACCGCCCACAACATTTAAAGTACCCACAATCACTGCAAGAAATCCTAAAATCAGTGCGAGGTAATTGTCAGGTTGGGCCTTGCCCATTACAATGATAGAACCAATGATCACAACACCATGAATGGCGTTTGCGCCGCTCATCAAAGGTGTGTGCAGCACACTTGGCACGTGGCCGATTACTTCAATCCCTACAAAAATCATCAGGATGACGATGTAAATAATTTGCTGGTTCGCCGTTATCCATTCAAGCATAATGAAACCTTTTAAGTTTTAAATTTTACATTTAATATTTTGCATTCTACAATGCGGCCACTCTTTCATGAACAATCTTTCCGTCATGAGTGATGCAGGCTCCTTTCACCAATTCATCTTCCCAATTCAGGTTCAGGTTGCCTTCTTTATCAATAATCAGTTGCAAAAAATTTAAAATATTTTTACCGTATAACTTACTGGCATCTGATGGCATTGTTGATTGCAACGATGAATCGCCAATGATTGAAACGCCGTTGTAGTTTACGGTTTCATTGTTTTTGGTTACCGGCGTATTACCACCTGTTGCGGCAGCCAGGTCAACAATTACAGAACCGTTGCGCATACGCTTCAGCATTTCCTCAGAAATTAATACCGGTGCTTTTTTACCGGGAATTTGGGCCGTTGTAATCACAATATCAGCTTTTGCAATACTTTCAGCAATTCTCTGCTGTTGTTTTTGTTTGTAATCATCAGATTGCTCAACAGCGTAACCGCCGGCTTTGCTTGCATCGGCTGCGCCTTCCACTTCAATAAATTTTGCACCCAGGCTCATGACCTCTTCCTTCACTGCAGGGCGCGTATCAAAAACTTCTACCACAGCGCCGAGCCTTCTTGCAGTAGCAATTGCCTGCAGGCCTGCCACACCGGCGCCAAGTATCAAAACTTTCGCGGGGGCAATGCTGCCTGCCGCCGTCATAAACATTGGGAAGTAGCGCCCATAATCGTTTGCGGCGATCAGTGCCGCTTTATAACCCGCAATATTTGCCTGCGAACTCAACACATCCATTGCCTGCGCGCGGGTAGTGCGGGGCAGCATATCCATAGAAAAAATTGTCACGCCTTTTTCGGCCAATTGCTGCATTACCTCTTTGTTGAATAAGGGTTGATAAACACCAACTAAAATTTGTGATTTATGATTTATGATTTGTGATGGAGCTAAAGGATGTATTGCAAGAATAATATCTGATGAATCTAAAACTTCTTGTCTCGTTTTTATTTGCGCCCCGGCTTTTTCGTATTCGGTGTCGCTGCAAAAAGCCTTTTCCCCGGCACCGGACTCAACCGTAACCGTTATGTTTTTTTTGGTAAGGGCGGCCACTGATTCCGCCAAAAGGGAAACCCTCGTTTCAAATGCAGGTTCTTTTAAAACGCCTATCGTCATGCAAAAAAATTAAATGATAACAGAATGGCGCAAATATATTGAAATATGAACGCGCGATTCCTGATAATAATCATCAAATTATCAACGTTTTCAGAACCTCACGGCAAATTCCTGTTTTTCTCTGAATTCTTTTCTGAAACTTACGATGCCAATGTAGAAGAGGTCAATATAAGCTGTGACGGCATCATGGGCAACGATGTTCTTCCAGGCCTGTTCCATTCCCTCGCTCCAGTGAATATCGTCAAAAACGATGATGCTTTCGTTATGAATGTGCGGCAATAATTGCTGAAAGTATCTTTCGGTGGGGTCCTGTCGGTGGTTGCCATCAACAAACGCGAAATCAATTGTAGCATTATTTTCTAAAACAAGCGGCAGGGTTTCATCAAAATTTCCGCGAACGATGTCAATATTTTTGATATCAAGTTTACGGAAATTTTTAGCGGCTTCATCGGCAATGCTACCGCTGCCTTCCATTGTAATCACTTTTGCTGAAGGGTTTGCCAATGCCAGGTATGAAGTTGTGATACCCAGCGAACTGCCTAATTCCACAATTCTTTCAAATCCGTAATATTTTACCATCCGGTACATCAGTTGCCCGAATTTTTTGGGCTTGGCGGCATTTTTAGCAATGGAAGCAATGCTCCTGATGTTAGATGCTGTTTTGGCTGAGCCGGCGCCGAAATCTTCAACAGTTAGTTCGGTTTTGTCCTGTAAAAGCTGTTTTCTAAGCGTTTCAATTTTTTCGTAATCCTCATATTTTGTAAAATCGTTGATCACTCTGGTGATGAACTCAAATACAAAAGGGGAGTGGGTTCCATGCCCTTTACTGTTGGCGGCATGAATGTAGTATTTAAAGTATTTGGCCGCAGCCTGTAACGGAGAGTAAACCAAAAGAAATGTAGAATTTAAAATTTAAAATATTGAATATTGAATGTAAAATTATCGATTGCGATTTTTTTTAGCTGTTTGAATGCTTATCCTGAAGATAGCAATTAGTTCGTTGCACTCTTTTAACGCAACTGCTATGGAATCGTGTAAAATCAATGTTTTTTTGTTAAATATCCTAAGATTGATTCTTGTTTCCGGTAATTTTTCTATTGCGCATTTCATTTTTATCGCCTGAACTTCTCCTAAGATTAACGCAGGAGCAGTACCGCTTTTTGAAAGTTGATGCTCTAAATTACCGCCCGCTCCTGACGATGGCAAAACATCACAACATTTAAAATTAGAACAACAAATTTTACATTCCTACCTTTTCTCCCACAATTCAAAACTGTAGTTAAACGCATGTTTTTCGTCCGCCTTATTATCAATCCGGCTTACGAGTGTCCAGGTTTTTTCATCAATTTCAGGGAAACCGGTATCGCCCTCAATCACAGTATCCACGCGGGTTAAGTAAATTCTGTGAGCCTTTGGGAAGTACATTTTATAAATCTCTCCACCGCCAATAACCATCAATTCTTTTACATCCATTTCCTTCACAAGCAGCTCTACATCTTTCATTGAAGAAACTACAACAGCGCCTTCAATTTTTAAATCTTTTTGATGGCTCAAAACAATATTTTTTCTTCCGGATAATGGCCGCTTAAAACTTTCGAAGGTTTTGCGGCCCATTACAACAGGCATTCCCCAGGTAACGTTCTTAAAATGGCGCATGTCGTTGGGCAAAGACCAAACAAGTGCGTTGTTTTTACCAATAATATTGTTGGTTGAGGCTGCTACTACTAAAGAAATGATCATGAACGAATATTAAATCTAAAATGAGAAATAATTTTTAGCTGTTACCTATATGCATCAATTTGCATTTTCTCATACCGCCACAACGGCTTTGATTGCGGGATGCGATTGGTAATTCAGCAATGTAAAATCTTCGTATTTAAAATCAAAAATATTCTTTACTTCAGTACTGATGTGCATTTGCGGCAAGGGGAATGGCTCGCGGCTTAGTTGCAGTTTCACTTGCTCAAGATGATTGTTGTAAATATGCACATCGCCAAAAGTATGTACAAAATCACCGGGTTGCAGGCCTGTAACCTGTGCTATCATCATTGTTAACAAAGCATACGAAGCGATGTTAAAAGGAACGCCTAAAAACACATCCGCAGAACGTTGGAATAACTGGCAACTCAATTTGCCTTCTGCCACATAAAACTGAAACATATTATGGCAGGGCATCAAAGCCATGTCAGGCAGGTCAGCTACATTCCAGGCGCTAACGATCAAACGGCGGCTATCGGGGTTCTTTTTTATTTGCTCAACTACCTCGCTGATCTGGTCAATTTCTTTTCCATCTTTACAGGCCCAACTCCGCCATTGCTTGCCATACACCGGGCCAAGATCGCCGTTTTCATTGGCCCATTCATCCCAAATGCGAACGCCGTTATCTTTCAGGTATTTGATGTTGGTGCTGCCCTGCAAAAACCACAATAGTTCGTGAATGATACTTTTCAGGTGTACTTTTTTGGTGGTCACTAAAGGAAAACCTTTGCTCAAATCAAAACGCATCTGGTAACCAAAAGTGCTGATCGTTCCCGTTCCTGTGCGATCGGTTTTTGTAACGCCGTTGTCTAAAATATGTTGTAAAAGCTGTAAATATTGCTGCATGGCTGCAATATACCTAAAGCGGCATTATTCTTCGTGATTGAAGGGTTTAAGTTATAAACAGGATGTGAGTTTTAATTTTTTGAAACTTTTTTTGCAGCTTGCTTTTCTAATTCAGCGGCTTCTTTTACATAGGATTTAATCGTGCTTTTTAATTTTCGTATTTCTGCAACATTTTCAAAACGTATTTGCCGGCCCACTTTAGTGTTCGGCCCGGCTTTTTGTAAAACTTTCTTGGGGTCAGAAAGTAAATACCCTTTATAAAACAGCAGCGCAAAATATTTTTTGAAAGCCTGAATTACTACAATCACTTTGCCATTATAAGTGTATGCGGGTTTGCCCCATTTTATTTCAGCATTGAGCCTGGTTTCATCAAGAATACTCCTGAGTTCCAACGTTTCTTCTTTCCAGTCCTGGTTTTGTTTAATCTCTACTGTGTGACTCATTGCCGATGTTTTAATTCAGGAAAAAAAATCTACAATTTCCTCCGTTTCACTTCTTTCTTAATCAGGCTGATCTCGCGGCCGGTTTGCCCCTCAACCGATGTGTTTTCCTGCGCGCGCCGCATGAGGTAGGGGATAACTTCTTTAACCGGCCCGAACGGCAGGTATTTGCTTACATTGCAGCCCGCGTGCGCAAGGTTAAACGTAATATTATCACTCATTCCTAACAACTGGCTGAAGCTGACATGCGGGTGATTTAAGGGAATATTATTTGCTTCCAATTCTTTCACAGCTACCATATTGCTGTTTTCGTTATGACTGGAAACATTCACCGCTATTCTGTCAAGATGCCGGATGCAAAATGTTACCGCTTCGTTGTAATCATTATCGGTGGCGGTTTTGTCTGTTTGAATAGGCGATAGATAGTTATATTCTTTTGCCCTGTTTCTTTCCTTTTCCATGTAAGCGCCACGTACAAGTTTTATGGCGAAGATGAAACCTCTTTCTGCCGCTGCTTCGTAACAATCTTTTACAAATTCTAACCTGTCGTGCCGGTATAATTGTGCAGTGTTAAAAATAACCGGTCTTTCTCTGTTGTACGCATCCATCATCAACATTACCAGTGCGTCAACGGGGTCTGTGATCCATGATTCTTCAGCGTCGATCATCATGCCTACATTTTTTTCAGTTGCATGTTGGCAAATACGCGACAATCTTGTTTTAACCCTTTTCCACTCCTGTTTTTCATCCTCAGGCAGTTGTTCAACTGAATTAAGATATCTTTTTATCAGGCTGCCCTGAGCATTCTTCATGAGTTTGTCAAGCTTTTCCAACAAAGTCTCACGTGACAGGCCTGTAACTTTTACACTCATAAAAGGAATATTCGGCTGCGTGGCGGCGTAACTAATCACTTTAATAAATTCTTCGGCTGCATGGTCATATTCGGCCTCCGAATCATCGCCACCTTCAACAGCATAGTCAAGGATGATGCCCACATTATATTTTGCAAGATGTTTGGCTAATACGGATGTTTCTTCGAGGGTTTCTCCACCTGCAAACTGCTTAAATATTGTTTTTTTAATGATGCCATTGATTGGCAGCCCTGCTTTGATTGCCCACGGAACCATACGGGTGCCCAATTTTACAAGTAACCGGTTAGCCATTGCTGAAAAAAGGAAATTAGCAGATTTTAATTCCTCGTTTGTTTTATACTGAAAAGCATATTCAGTATTGTCGAACGAAATTTCTGGATAAGTACTCATATAGCTTGAATGTACACGACAAATTTATGGATGTTTGTAATATTACAGTTTGCTGTTTATAAAATATTCATTGTTTTAATCATTAAATCAATTCGGATTATCTTTGAAAGATGGAAGTTAATGAAGCAATGGTTGATAAGCTGGCACATTTATCAAAACTCAGTTTTTCTGATGAAGAAAAAACCGGGATCGCGGGTGATCTGCAAAAAATGATCGGTTTTGTGGAAAAGTTGAATGAACTTGATTTGAAGGATGTGGAACCGCTGATGCACATGAGCGAAGAAATAAACGTGCTGCGCGATGATGAAATTAAAGGCTCCATCAGTAGGGAAGACGCCCTTAAAAATGCGCCGGAAACCGATGGTGTATTTTTCAAAGTACCTAAAGTGATTAAAAAATAATTCGATGCCCTCAATCATTTCGATACAGGATTTACACAAGAGCTATTTTATGGGAACGCAGGAACTGCCTGTGTTGAAGGGCATTTCGCTCAATATCGAAAAAAACGATTTTGTGGCGCTTATGGGGCCATCGGGGAGCGGTAAGAGCACACTGATGAATATTTTAGGTTGCCTCGATACGCCAACCTCCGGTACGTATATTTTAAATGGGCAGGATGTGAGTAAAATGGATGATAATTCCCTTGCTGAGGTTCGAAATAAAGAAATCGGTTTTGTGTTTCAGCAATTCAATTTACTTAACTCTTGGACGGCTCTCGAAAATGTTACCCTGCCTTTAATCTATGCGGGTATTGATAAAGCCGCTCGCAGAGAAAAGGCTATGGAAATGCTTGAAAAAGTAAGCCTCACCGACCGGCATCATCACAAACCAAATGAGTTAAGCGGAGGCCAGAGCCAGCGCGTGGCAATTGCAAGGGCGCTTGTGAATGACCCCGCAATTATTCTGGCGGATGAGCCTACCGGTAATTTAGATACCAAAACATCTTATGAGATCATGGATATTTTCTCGAAAATTCATGCTTCGGGAAATACGGTGATACTGGTTACGCATGAAGAGGACATTGCGCGTCACGCACATCGCATTATCAGGCTTCGCGATGGAATGATTGAAAGCGATAAAACACGCGCTGAATATATTGAAACAAGCCACTAGGAATTTTTAGTGTAACAAGACCGTCCATATTTTCTGTTTCCCTTTTATTTGCAACCTTCTTTTTACGGTAGCCATCAACTAATAAACCCGCAAACCTTTTTATAAAAGATTTGTTAAGAGGTTACGGAAAATTAGTTTGATCATATTTACTGATTTTAATTTGCCGAATCACGGGCATAAATAGTTTTTTAAAAGTGAATGATGCTCGTTATAAAGAACGGTCGTTTTTATAGCAACTGTTCTTTGAGATTTATTAATCCATAGATTTGTACATAAAAATAAGCAATATGAAACGTAAGTTTTTACTACCTCTGGCAACAGTATTTACCGTCCTTATTTTTTCAGGATGCGTGAGCACAAAGAAATATACAGCACTTGAAACTGATTACCGGGGCCTGAATGAGCGGTATCAGGCAAGCCAGGTAGAACTGGCGGAAACTAAAACAAAAGTTAAAAGCCTTGAGGATTTATTGGCACAGGAAAAGGCAAATAATCAGTCTTTACGAAAAGCTCTTGCCCAATTGCAAGGTGTACTCGACAAAAGCATGAACCAAACATCGCAGGGGAATGTGAATATTTCAAAACTTGTAGATGAGATCAATGCATCAAACAAATATATTCAGCACCTTGTTAACGCAAAA
>MKRO01000029.1:0-2411 GCA_001896965.1 Sphingobacteriales bacterium 41-5
AAACACCGCAGCATCCTATAAAAGATTTGATCTCGAAACCGTTTAAGAAATGGAAAGATTTTATCACCAACGATTTTGAAACACCTGTTTTTAATGCGCATCCCGACATAGCTGCCATTAAAAATAAATTATACGAGTACGGTGCTGAATTTGCGATCATGACCGGCTCCGGCAGCACAGTATACGGGTTGTTCGAAAAGAAAAAGAAAATCAATTTAAGCTTTCCTACTCATTACTTTATAAAAGAGTTAGATTTGTCTGAAACAAATTGATCTTTATGGTTCACACAGTTGCAGACGGTTTCCCGTATTATATTGAATTGACAGAAGGGAAAGACATTAAAGAACTTTTTACTTCAAACGACACATTTGATCTACTTCATTGTTTAACCGAAGAACAGGGAAATATTTCCTACGCGCCGGGTAAGTGGACAATCAAACAATTAGTAGGCCATATCACTGATCACGAAAGAGTGATGGCCTACAGGGCATTTCGTTTCAGCAGAAAAGACGAAACGGTTCTTTCTGGATACGATCAGGAGGTGTTGGTGAACGGCAGCCGTTTTACTGAATTGCCCCTGTCCTTTCTAATTTCCGACTTTGAAAAAGTGCGGACAGCTTCCAATAGTTTTATTGAATCCTTATCACCGCAACAATTACAATTAAAGGGCACGGCGTGGATATTTACGTTAACAGTTGAAGAATTTTTGCGCGCAACAATCGGCCACGAACTACATCACGTGAATATTATTAAGGAAAGATATTTGAAACTTTAAAGCAGGCGTATTTTTATGATTATTCCGAACACACTGCAGTAGCGATCGAATATCCAAAATTTAATCTTTATATTTAGCCCCTCAAATTGTTATGGCAATAACCACAGGTAATTACAAATTATTCTTCCTGCAGCAAAACCTCGATTTGCTGAATCACTGACCAAGGCAGCGTTTCCGGCGCATTTCATGCATGGCCTGAACGACTTCGTATGCGGCATGATCGAAATTTTATTTTCTTACACACTCCTTCTTTTTAACGCTGAATTATTATGGATCCTGATTATTTTATACATCTTGAAGAACAATACGGCGCTCACAATTATCATCCCCTGCCGGTGGTATTAAGCAAAGGCCAGGGCGTACACGTGTGGGACGTTGAAGGCAAAAAATACTATGACTTTCTATGCGGTTATTCAGCCGTGAACCAGGGGCATTGCCACCCCAAAATTGTAGATGCTTTTGTAAAACAGGCGCAGCAGCTAACGCTTACCAGTCGGGCCTTTTACAATGATAAGCTGGGTGAATTTGAAAAATACATTACGGCGCTTTTTGGCTATGATAAAGTATTGCCAATGAACACCGGTGTTGAAGCGGTTGAAACCGCTATAAAACTCTGCCGTAAATGGGCGTACGAAGTAAAGGGCATTGCAGAAAATGAAGCAGTGATCATTGTGTGCGATCATAATTTTCATGGCCGCACCACAACGGTGATTTCGTTTAGCAGTGATGAAGACTCTCGAAAAAATTTCGGGCCATACCTGAAAGGCTTTGTCAGCATCCCGTACAATAATATCGATGCGCTTCAAACAGCATTGGCGGATAAAAATATTGCGGGTTTTTTAGTAGAGCCTGTTCAGGGCGAAGCCGGCGTGATGGTGCCGGACGAAGGATACCTTGCAACAGCCAAGAAACTTTGTAAAGAAAAAAATGTATTGTTTATTGCTGATGAAATTCAGACAGGGCTTTGCCGCACGGGTAAAATGCTTTGTTGTGACCATGAAAATGTGCGTGCAGACATCGTTTTGCTCGGCAAAGCTTTGAGCGGCGGCATGATGCCGGTGAGTGCAGTATTGGCTGATGATGAAATCATGATGCGCATTAAACCCGGCCAACACGGTTCCACATTTGGTGGCAACCCTTTAGCGGCTGTTACAGCGGTCGCATCGCTGAAGGTTTTACAGGAAGAAGCAATGGCCGAAAATGCTTTGCTTTTAGGTGAATACTTTCGCGGCGAACTTAATAAAATTCAAAACCATCACCTGAAACTTGTGCGTGGTAAAGGTTTGTTAAACGCGATAGAAATTTACAGCGATGGCCCACAGGCCGCGTGGAATCTTTGTTTGGAGATGAAAGAAAGAGGTTTATTAGCAAAACCAACACACGGTGATAAAATAAGATTTGCGCCGCCCTTGTGCATTACAAAAGAACAATTAAAAGAATGTATTGAAATAATAAAGCAATCATTACACGTACTTGACAAATAAAATTTCACATAGATACCTGCCCGTATTTTTATCGGGATTTATTGATGGGCTGATTGTGCCGCTGGCGCTGTATAGTTTCTTTAACAGGATTTCAGAACAGCACCATCTTGCAATACAAATCACCTTTATTGGTGGATTTGTGATGGCAATTC
>MKRO01000029.1:2457-5367 GCA_001896965.1 Sphingobacteriales bacterium 41-5
TTGCTTGAAATTTATTCCGGCCTCGGCATTAGTGCATCAACTCAACAACAAATGGCAGAGGACACCATTTCCGAGCAACAGAAATGGCAGGAAGAGTGGCAGGGCGCTGATAACGCTGCGTTGGGGTTAACCCCTAAAACTTACGCTATCATCATTTGCACAGGTTACGTTGCGGGGTTATTGCTGGTATTACTAAACGCTTACATTTGGCCGGTGAAAAACCTCAGTTTTCTCATTGTTCCGGTTTTTATTTTAGGGCTTGCAGGATTTCTTAAATATAAAATCGCTAATCAAAATCCGGTAGCCGGCATGCTCACGGTCTGCATTTCGGGAATGATTGCCGCTTTGGCGAATTGGCTGGTGGCGGGCCTTTTTTAAGCTTCAGGTTCTTCGTTGCCCGAAGCTGTTATTTCGTCACGGGGAATTTTCATATTTGGAAAAAAGGCCGTAATCAATAACGCGATGGATGCAACAACCAAAAGGTATAACCCTGTTTGTTTTTCGGGGCATTCGCCTGCCTCGCATTTGGTCATCACCACAAAATTTTTTATAGCCCAGGCAAGGTTTAGTGCCGCAAATAAAAGATTGAAGCGCTTGGCCCAAATCTGTTTTATAAAAGAAAAAACAATGATCAGCCCCACCAACATAAAATGAATATAAGCGGGTTTACCAAAACGTGTCCCTTCCGTATCAACACCCGAAACGGTGAGGTTAACTGATTCAATATGCACCCAGGGCATAAAACATGCTACTATCAAAACTATTGCTGAGGCCAAAGCGATCCACTGCGAACGATTCATGTGTGCAAAGTAAACAACTACCGTCAGAAAACAAAAAGCGCTCCCGATTGGGAACGCTTTTGTAAATTTTCAATGGGATAATTATTTTTTAGAAGTAGAATACGCCGCCTACTCCAAAAACCCTGTGTTTATTGGCTTTGTTATCATTTGACGATTCCGGCACCGTATTCACCATTCCTAAACCATATTGAAGATTAATTCCAAATTTGTTATTAAACGTAACCCCGCCTATAACATTCGCACCTGCGTCTAATGGCTTATATTCTCTACCGGGAATCCAACTTGCAACGGTCTGCTCCTTTGTAAAGTTAATTTTATCATCTACTGAGCTTGAACCTGATGTAGCTTTAACTTTACCCCCTACCCCGTAAGCGACATAAGGACCGGCACCAACGTACATTTTTACACTATTTGCCACTGGAAAATTTACTGTAAAATTTACCGGAAGCTCTAAGTATAATGGGTTACTCGAATATTCGGTACTCCCGTACGTATACTTCCAACCTTTGCTTTGTAAGTCTAAACCCGTACGAACACTAAACATTTCAGTGATCCCAAGATCTGCAACAACCCCCGCATGAAATGTTGGTAATCTTTTTGTGTCGGTTGTAGACCCATTGTCGTTCGTCATATTAGCGGCATTAAAACCACCTTTAATACCAAATTGTGTTTGTGCATTTACAGCACCTGCTGTTACAAAAAGAGCCAGAGCTCCAATAATTACTTTACGAATCATAAATTTAATTTTAGTTAAGAAATAATTCAACGGTTAAATTTTGAATTTTCATCTACTCATTTGTAAATACCGTGCCAAAAATTGCTAAAACGGTTGTTAAAGCCGGTTCTTGGTTTTGCTCAATTTTGCCATTTATATATAAATCAACAACTTATATTTTATGTGCTGCAAGCAAAAAAAAACCGGAGAAGTTTCCCCGGCTTTCGTTCGTTTAGTAGGTTTCAGTTTTCAATTACTTGCTCCTGCGAGGGTAAAAGCCAATATCATCAATTTGATTATTGCCACCTTTTTTTATATTCGAAGCCGTCTGCACCAATTGTACCAGTTCGTTTTTATATCCTTCGGGGTCAATGTCCAACAAAGTTTTCAATAACGAGTTTACGAGATCATAACCACCCTCACCTTTAAATTCTGAATCCCTGAGCAACATTCCAAACTGTGCCACCGCAGCAGCAAGCTGTATATTTTCATCGGCTGATTTAAATGCCACCGGATTTCCGGCAACAACACCCTGTAATAAAATACTTTTATTTCCATCAGGTTTTTTATACCGGAATTTTACGGTCATTACCTCACCACTATTATTAAAACCCACTGCTTTTGTATTTGGCTTTTGATATTTCAATGCGTCAACATTTTTAAGTTCTAAAGCATCAACTCCAACAGGAATGATTTCATAAAGGGCAGTAACTGTATGGCCGCTGCCTAATTCGCCCGCGTCCTTTTTATCATCATTAAAATCTTCCTTGGCAAGCATTCTGTTTTCGTACCCAATTAAACGATAGCCCTGAACTTTTGAAGGATTAAATTCGATTTGAAGTTTTACATCTTTAGCAATTGTAAACATGGTTCCTCCAAACTGGTTGATCAAAACCTTTCTTGCTTCTTTTAAATTATCAATATAGGCGTGATTTCCGTTGCCTTTATCGGCAAGCTTTTGCATTTTGGCATCCTGGTAATTACCTATACCAAAACCCAGCACCATCAAATAAACTCCCGATTCCCTTTTTTCTGTAATCATATTTTCAAGCGCGTCATCGCTGCTCAGGCCAACATTAAAATCGCCGTCGGTGCAAAGTATCACTCGATTGTTGCCTTTTTTAATAAAGTTGTCCTCCGCTACTTTATAAGCCAATTGAATGCCGGCGCCACCTGCCGTGGAGCCTCCTGCCTGTAACTTATCAATGGCATTTTTAATGGTTACTTTTTTACTACCTTTTGTTGAGGGCAACACCAGTCCTGCACTTCCGGCATAAACCACCATCGCCACTTTGTCTTGCGGGCGTAACTGGTCTACCAACAATTTCATTGAAGTTTGTACAAGCGGTAATTTATCAGGCGACATCATGCTGCCACTCACATCAATTAAAAAAA
>MKRO01000030.1:0-16036 GCA_001896965.1 Sphingobacteriales bacterium 41-5
CGAGATACAATAAGTATGAAAGATATTGACGAAAATTTTGGCGATACAAAACTACTTTACCTGAGTTCAAAGTTTTTGAATGTTACAAAGTCTTTTTCTAACCTAAACATATCTGCTGGCCCGGTTCTAAATTTTTTGTTGCATGATAACGGACAGGGTAAAATTTACTCCCGGCAAAATGCTGATAATACAGTAAGTTATATTGCTTCGCCATTATATAAGCCCGCTAAATTTCTTTACGGCGGTAACCTTGCCCTCGGTTATAAACTCGCAAAGCCACTTGAGCTGAAGGCTGGAGCGCAATATTTCTTCAATTCCATTTATAAGAAAGGGGAAAATAAAAGTGTTGACGGAAGTGGTAAAGATGTAAAAGTCAACCCCTGTCAAATTGACCTGGGATTGAGTTACAGCATTATGAAATTTTAAAACTGTCTGAACTGTGATTTATTGGATTGGTGTGATTACGCTGGTGGTTTTTCGTAGCATTTTACACCATCATAAGAATCATATAAATCCGATGGTTCGTGGTTCAGACAACTTTCTTCACCAACAACCTGCTACTATTTATCGCCAGCACCACATCGCTGAAAGCCATTACCAGCGCGCCAAACATGGGCGTTAAAAATCCCAGCGCTGCAACAGGAATGGCAATGATATTATAAGAAAATGCCCAGAACAAATTTTCATTGATTGTTTTGTAAGTATGCTTACCCAGGCCTAAAGCCATTGGTAAATTTTTTAGGCCGTGATTCATTAAAACTACCGGGGCTGATTGAATGGCAATTTGGCTTGCATCGCTCATACTGATGCCAATGGTGGCTTTTGCAAGTGCGGGGGCATCATTAATACCATCGCCTACCATTGCGGTTGGCGCCTGGGCAGTTCTTTCCGAAATAAACCTTAGCTTTTCTTCAGGGGTTTTTTCAGCAACCACTTCATCAATACCTAATTCCTTTGCAATCTGCTCAGCTTTGGCCTGCCTGTCGCCGCTTAGTAAAACTGTTTTAATGTTTTTAGTATGAAAGTAGTTGACCACATCCTTTGCCTCGGCACGTAGTTCATCTTTTAAATCAATCGTGCCGATCAGTTTACCGTTTTTAGTAACATACACATTGTGAGATTCGTCTGTGGTAAGGCTTTGAGCCACATTGTGAGACCCTGCCCAATATTCATTGCCATTTTTGTCCAAAGCTTTCATGCCTTTGCCTTTCACTTCCTCAATCTTTTGCCATTTGATTTCGTTATTGGTTTTCCAGGCCGTGGACAAGGTTTTTGCCATGGGGTGATTGGAATATTTTTCTAACGAATAAATCGTTCGTTTAAACTCTTCTTCATTGAACGAATGATCTAAAATTTCGTGGCCGGCAATAGAAAAATTCCCGGTTGTTAAAGTGCCCGTTTTATCAAAAACAACCTGTTGAATGTCTTTGAAATTTTCGAGGCTTGTAGCATTACGAAAAAGAATACCATTTCGCGCTGCGCGGCCTAAACCAACAGCAATAGCCGCAGGTGTTGCCAAACCCATGGCGCAGGGGCAGGCTATTACCAATACTGCAATGGCACGCATTAGTGAGGGTGTAAAATCTTTTAAAATTATCCAGTTGACGATGAGTGTCAGAACCGCAATACCAATGACGATTGGAATAAAAACGGCGCTGATCTTGTCTGCCATTTTTTGTACAGGCGGTTTTTCGCCCTGCGCTTCTTTTACCATGTTAATGATGCCCGAAAGAACTGTTTCATCGCCCACTGCGGTTACCTGCGCTTTCGCTGCTCCATCAACAATCACACTGCCGCCAATTAGTTTATCTTTTGAATGTTTGGTAACGGGCACACTTTCCCCGGTGATGATTGCCTCGCTCACACTTATATCACCCCATAAAATTTTACAATCAGCAGGAACCTGTTCGCCGCTTTTGATTAGTATTAAATCGCCCGTGCGCAGGTTTTTATTTTCAACCGGGAAAATATGCTCTTCGTGGTTTTCATCATAGGTGAGCATATTTGCCATCACCACCTGTGATTTCGCTAATTCTTGCAGTTGTTTTTGAGTGGAATTTACCGCGATCTGTTCAATATAATTTCCTAAAAACACAAGCGTGATGACGGCTGCAGCGGTTTCATAAAAAATATAATCATGCTGGTGGGTTAGCGTTCCATATAAACTGTAAACAAAAGCCGCGGTAGATCCTAATGTAATTAACACATCCATATTGGGCATGCCGTTACGCAGGCTGCGAACGGCACTTACGCCAAAATGCATCATGCCCACAATATATACCGGCAAACACAATGCAAACTGAACCCAGGGTTGCATCAGCCAGCTATCGCGCAAAGCGGGTATCATGTGCAGCATCAGCAGCAAAGTAAACGGGAGACAAAACCAAAATTTTGACATAGTGGTTTTTAAAAACCCTTTCCCCGATGTATGGCTATGGCCGTGATGATCGTGGGCGGACACGCCATTGTTTTCAACTGTGTAACCCAAACCTGAAATCCCTTTCGCCACTTTATCCGTCATGGTTTGGTCAATTGCCACAAAACTCACTTCGCCGGTTGCAAAATTTACTTTCACTTCACTACCGCCTTGTTTTTCGATGTATTTATTTACCGTGAGGGCGCAGTTAGCGCAGCTCATACCCTCCACCTTCCATTTAATTTTGCCGCTTGTTTCCATAATTTAAACTAAAATGGCAAAGTTACTACAAGGATTGACAGCACAACTCTCTTGTGGCTTGAAATATTAAAACGCAGTTGCAAAAAGGTGAATTATTATTTCAACGCAGTTGCAGATTCTAAAAACCTGAGCAGGTGTGCGGGTTACACTTAATGCTAATTTTATTTTACATTCTAATAAAATTAGAATAGCCGCAGGCTGATTATCTTTGCTTTATGCAAAAAACATTTTCTGAGCCGGAAATAAATGAAATAGCTATATGGCTGTGGCAGCAGATGGCCGAACGCAAAGTGGTTGCGCTTTACGGCGAAATGGGTACCGGAAAAACCACACTCGTTCATGCCCTTTGCAACCATTTGGGCGTTCAGGATACAGTGGGCAGCCCTACATTTTCTATCATCAATGAATATGCATTTGAAGTTGAAGGCAGCTCTCATCCTATTTTTCATATTGACCTTTACCGGTTAAAAGACGAAGAGGAAGCCGTGCGCACCGGCGTTGAAGACACTTTGTACAGTGGCGCCATTTGCTTTGCCGAATGGCCCGAAGTAGCCCCCGAAATCTTTCCGGAAGGTACATTACACGTTTTTTTAACACTTGCCGAAGACGGGAAGCGTAGTATTGAAATACAAGAGAAATGAGTATTTTTGAAAAAGAGAATATATAAAAGCAAGAAAGCTGAAAAGTATTCATCCGCTCTAACAAAAATTTTAAAAACAACGACTACCATAAACCCTCATGAGTAAAAAGCAGCCGGTTGTAAGTACGTCATTCAGCTACGAAACGCTGGAGGAAACGCTTGATGTGAAAGTGAAACGTGATGGTGAAACGATTGGCATACCCAAAGAGATCGCCTTTCAGGAAAACCGGGTATCGCTTACTCCGGATGCGGTAGCTGTGCTGGTAAGCAACGGCCACAGCGTAATGGTGGAGCACAATGCAGGCGATGCATCGCATTTTCGTGATAAAGAATACAGCGACGCTGGCGCTAAAATTGTTCACAGCCGCGAGGAGGTTTTTAAAGCGCCTATTCTTTTAAAAAGCGCACCGGTCATTGAAGAAGATTTGCCTTTGTTGCAAATGAACCAGATTATTATTTCGCCGCTGCATTTGTCAGTGCTGGAACATAAAGTGCTCTGCGAAATGATGAAGAAAAAAGTTACGGCTATTTCTTTTGAAAACCTGAAAGATGATACCGATTCTTATCCCATAGTGCGCAGCATGAGCGAGATTGCGGGCAGCGCGGTAATGCTGATAGCGGGACAGTACTTAGGTTCCGCCAATCATGGTAAAGGAATATTGCTGGGGGGTATCAGCGGTATTGCCCCGGCAAAAGTTGTCATTATCGGTGCAGGAATTGTAGGCGAATATGCCGCCCGAACCGCACTTTCATTAGGGGCATCGGTTAAGGTTTTTGATAATAATGTTTCAAGGTTGATACGCCTTCAAAACACAATTGGCCACCGGTTATGGACGTCGGTGATTGAACCGAAATTACTTGCCAAGCAGTTACGTACCTGCGAGGTAGCGGTGGGCTGCGTTACCAACGAAAGCGGCCGGGCGCCCCTCATTGTTACAGAGGAAATGGTGAGTGGCATGAGGCCGGGCGCCGTAATTATTGATGCGAGCATCGACAGGGGCGGTTGTTTTGAAACCTCGGAAGTGACCTCTCACGAATCACCAATTTTTATGAAGTACGGCGTAATCCATTACTGCGTGCCCAATATTCCTTCAGGATTTGCCCGCACCGCATCGCAAGCCATCAGCAATGTACTGATGCCGCTTTTAATAGAAGCGGGAGATGAAGGAGGGCTTGAAAATCTTGCCTGGCACCAGGTGCATTTGCGTAATGGGTTCTATTTGTTCAAAGGGCATCTTACCAATTTCTACCTTAGCCAGCGCTTCGATTTAAAATATACCGATCTCAATTTATTAATAGCAAGCCAGCGATAGCCTGGTTGAAAAATTTATACAGTATAAATCAAAAATCATGAACAAAATTATTACGTTGCTTTTGGCAGTAGTGCTTTTGGCAGGTTGCAGTGTTACAAAAAAAACTACGTCTTTATTTAATGGCCGCGACTTAACTGGTTGGACGATTCACGGAACAGAGAAATGGTATGTGGAAAACGGTGAATTAATTTGTGAAAGCGGCCCCGATAAAAAGTACGGCTATCTTTCAACCAACAGGCAATATAAAAATTTCGATTTCAGTGTAGATTTTAAACAAGAGGCCAATGGCAACAGCGGTGTGTTTTTGAGGTCATCAATTGAAGGCGTAAAGATTAGTGGTTGGCAGGTGGAAGTGGCGCCGCTAAACTTGCATACAGGCGGCATTTATGAATCATACGGCAGGGGCTGGCTGATAAAACCTAAACCCGAAGATGAAAAATTGCTGAAACCCGGCGAGTGGAACAACCTGCGCATTTTGGTGGTGAATGACGAAGTGACCACCTGGCTGAACGGCCATCAAATGGTATATTTTAAAGATGCGAAGATTGGTGCAGCCAATGGTTTTATCGCGCTTCAAATACATGACGGCGGCGGCATTAAAGTAAGGTGGAAAAATTTTAAGATAAAAGAACTACCATAGGATTTAAATGGGGTTTATAAAATTCATCCCCCCATTAAATAAAACAACTCAACCGCATAGGTAAATTGTTATTTGCTTTACGAATATGATGCATACTACAAACTATTTTAACACATTTATACAAATTGCTGAGGATTGCCCCGTAACAACCGGCGATATTCCTCCATTAAAAGTTGATAGTAAAACCGTCGCGAACCTGCAATTTGAAATGATCGCGCATCATCCTTATCAGTTTACGTCCGACGATGTAGTGTTTGGGGTGTACGCCACTAAAAACAATATTGCTAAAAAGGATTTGAATGCAGAAAGGGAAAAATTTTTCAGTAAAGGCCAGCCTTGTTTAAGGTCTTCGCCGCTGGCAAAGCGCTACGGCTGGGGCTTTCATCATAATGCCGATGGTAAAGTAGCATTGTTTGCAGTTGACTCAAAACAGTATAAAAAGTTTAAGAACGATGCGTCTGTAAAGCAAACCAAAGCCATGCGTTCGAAAAAGGCGTGAGAATAAATTTCCTGGCGGGAAACCTGACACCTCTATAAGCTTTCATCAAATCAACGCACCAATTGTTCCTCAATCATTTTATTATTTTTGCACCCGGTTGTTGCTGCTTTATGTTGACCACTAAAAAAAATCTAATCCGAAGTTTTTTTTCACGGGCATAAGAGTTAAGAATTGAAAAGTATTCAAAAGCAATGAACAGTAACGAAATAGAACAGAACGTAACACGAATCATAGAGAATTTCTCGAAAGAGAATTTTTTGTATGATTTGTTGTTGGCTTATGGCATTTCCAAAACCTCAATCACCCGATTGAAAAGCGGAGATTTTAACCTTTCAAGAGCAGAGGGCGAAATACTGTACAAAAAGAAAATCTTCTTTAAGCAACAGCCTACCGACAAATTGTTGAGTTCCATTGAAAGCCTTGCCAAAGAAGAACGGATTTTAAAGCACTCACCACGATTTGCCGTTGTTACCGATTACAAAAATCTGGTAGCAAAAGATTTGAAATTGGGCAAAAACTTAGATGTTAAAATCAAAGATTTGCCGGGGCATTACGGTTTCTTCCTTCCGCTTGCAGGTAGTGAAGTATATCATTCAACAAACGACAACGAAGCGGACCGCAATGCTGCCTACAAAATGGCCCAGCTTTACGATTTGCTCATTACGCAAAACCCCAACCTTTACAAATCAAAAGAAAACGTTCACAACCTGAACATTTTCCTTTCACGTTTGCTGTTTTGCTTTTTTGCCGAAGACACAGGAATCTTTACCGAAGAAGAAGAAAGTATTTTTACAAACACGCTACACCAACACACCAACGAAAACGGTAGCGACACCAACGTTTTTCTTGACCGGCTTTTTGAAATTTTAAACAAAGAAGATAAAGAACGAAGCAACAAAACGCCCGCACATTTTTTGAAATTTCCGTATGTGAACGGTGGTTTGTTTGGTGGTGCAACATTTGCTTCGCCGGTTTTTAATGCAAAGGCACGAAAGATTTTAGTTGAATTGGGTTCGCTGAATTGGAAAGAAATCAATCCCGACATTTTCGGTTCAATGATTCAGGCAGTAGTGGTGCCCGAATACCGAAGCGATTTAGGAATGCACTACACCAGCGTTCCAAACATTTTAAAACTCATTCGTCCGTTGTTTTTAGACGAACTCTACCAAGAATTTGACAGTTCGGCATCTTCGACAAGCTCAGATACCGAAATTAAAAGATTGCGAAAACTCATCAACCGGATTTCAAAAATTAAATTTTTTGACCCTGCCTGCGGCAGTGGAAATTTTTTGATTATTACCTACAAAGAAATCCGTTTGCTGGAAATAAAAATCCTGCAGCGTATTATTGAACTTAGCCCCAACCCCGCCTGGGAGTTTACGCAAATACAACTCTCGCAATTTTACGGAATTGAAATTGACGATTTTGCCCACGAAATGGCGATACTTTCGCTTTGGCTGGCAGAACACCAAATGAACAGAATTTTTGAAGAACAGCTTTTTGATTACGGGAAAAGCAAACCCATTTTACCACTGAAACAAGCCGGAAAAATTGTGCAGGGAAATGCGGCAAGAGTAGATTGGAAAACAGTTTGCCCGATTGAGAAAGTGATAGGTGAGGCTCTCGAACCTGAAGTGTATCTTATTGGAAATCCGCCTTATTTGGGAGCGAGAAACCAAAGAGATGAACATAGAGATGATTTGAATTTTGTTTTTCCGTCAAGTATCAGTAGTAAGAAAATAGATTACATTGCTATTTGGTTTTATAAAGCAAAAAAATATATTGAAAATTACAATGCAAAATCTGCTTTTGTATCAACTAATTCAATTTGTCAAGGTGAACAAGTGGCGTTATTCTGGCAAAATATTTTAGATGAAAACATTGAAATTGACTTTGCCTATCAATCTTTTAAATGGGTAAACAATGCCAAAGGAAATGCAGGAGTTACCGTAATTATTTTGGGATTGAGAAACAAAAGCACAAAACCAAAATATCTGTTTGTCAATAATATAAGGAAAGAAGCAAAAAACATTAACGCTTATCTTTTAGATAGTAGCAACAAATATATTATTTCAGCCACAAAGCCCATCAGTAAATTTCCAAAAATTCAAAGTGGAAATCGTGCTCTTGACGATGGAAATTTATTGATTTCGGAAGAAGAAAAAAATAAAATAATTGAGAAATATCCAATTGCCGATAAATACATAAAGCCAATTATTGGCTCTGCTGAATTTTTTAATGGTAAAAAGAAATTTTGTATTTGGATTGATGTTGAAGAAACCGATTATCTGGAAATAGAGCCGATAGTAAAACGAATTGAAAAAGTCAGAAAATATAGAGCAGGAAAAAAAGACATCAATAAAAAATATATCGAAAATGCACATCAGTTTCTTTCAATGGTTTTGGCAAACGAAAGTTTAATTTTTATACCAACAGTTTCATCAGAAAGAAGAGAATATATTCCTTTGGGAATTTTTGATAATTCAACAGTAATTATTGACCCAAATTTTGCAATCTACGATGCTCAACCCTGGCTTTTCGGTGTTATCCATTCCAAAATGCAGATGGTTTGGGTAAAAGCAGTAGGCGGCCGTTTAAAAACAGATTACAGATACTCTTCTCAACTATGCTACAACAATTTTCCTTTTCCTGACATTACCCTCAAGCAAAAAGAAAATTTGAATTTGTATGTTTTCGCCATATTAGATGAAAGGGCCAAACACCCTGAAAAAACAATGGCACAACTTTACGACCCCGATAAAATGCCCAGGGGTTTAAAACAAGCCCATGAAGAACTGGACCGCGCCGTTGAGCAATGCTACCGCCTGCAACCTTTTACTTCCGACACGGAACGTTTGGAGTATTTGTTTAAGCTTTATGAGACAATGGTTAATGATAAATTGTCAATGGTTAATGGGGAGGATTTATTTGCGAAAGTTAAATCTGCTAAAAAAGGGAAGAAAAAATGAGCGAAATATTAATATATCAAAATCAAACGGGCGAAATAAAAATTGACGTGCGTTTGGAAGAAGAAACCGTTTGGCTTACGCAAGTTCAATTGCAACAACTCTTTGGCAAATCGAAAGCCACCATAAGCGAACACATTAAAAACGTGTTTGACGAAGGCGAATTAGATTCCAGCCGAACTGTTCGGAAATTCCGAACAGTTCAAACAGAGGGTAATCGTAGTGTAGAACGGGAGGTTGAACACTATAATTTAGACGTAATTATTTCCGTAGGTTACCGGGTAAAATCGGTGCAAGGCACACAGTTTAGAATTTGGGCTACGCAACGCTTGAAGGAATACATTGTAAAAGGTTTTGTCTTGAACGATGAACGTTTTAAAACGGGCAATTCAATGAATTACTTTACCGAATTGCAGGAACGCATTCGTGAAATCCGTTTAAGCGAACGGTTCTTTTACCAAAAAATAAAAGACATCTACACCACAAGTATTGATTACAACCCGAAAGACGAAAAAACATTGGCTTTTTTCAAAACCGTACAAAATAAGTTGCTTTGGGCAATCAGCAGTAACACTGCAGCCGAATTGGTGTATCGCAGAGTTGATGCCACTTTACCTTTGGTTGGAATGCAGTCTTTTGACAAGAAAAATACGGCAATCAAAAAATCGGACGTAAGCATTGCCAAAAATTATTTGAACGAAGACGAAATGCGTTTGCTTGGTTTGTTGGTGGAACAATACCTTGCTTTTGCCGAAACAATGGCACAACAGCAAACGCCAATGTATATGAAAGATTGGATCGGGCGATTAGACAGCATTTTGCAGTTGAACGGACGAGAGTTGCTTGCACACGCAGGAAAAATAAGCCACGAAATGGCAGTGGAGAAATCAGAAAAAGAATTGGAAAAATTTCGTATAGCACAAAAAGTAATAGAGAAAGAGCAAAGTTTAAAAGAGTTGGAACAAGACATCAAGAAAATTGTTAAGGGCTAATTATTAATGGTTAATGATGAAAGAGAACATTGTAAAAAATAAGAGTTTTGGTTTTGCGGTACGAATTGTGCGACTGTATCAGTATTTGTGTGAGCAGAAAAAAGAATATGTTTTGAGTAAACAGTTGTTGCGTTCGGGAACGAGTGTTGGAGCAATGGTTCGTGAAGCGGAACATGCCGAATCTAAAACTGATTTCAAGCATAAAATGGCAATTGCACAAAAAGAAATCAACGAAACCATTTACTGGCTTGAACTTTTAAAAGAAACAGAATACTTGACCAGTGAACAATTTGAAAGCATCAACTCGGATGCAACAGAAATAATCAAGTTGATTACATCAATATTGAAAACCACCAAATCCAACATTACCAATTAACCATTGACAATTAACAATTAGAACATGCCCGATTTAATAAAAGTAGAATACGGCCAAACAGGCAAAAGCAAAAAGACGAATGCTCTGGGAATGCGTGAAATGCAGGAACGGGCATACAATGCCCGAACGGCTCAATACCTTTTAATAAAAGCACCGCCAGCATCGGGTAAGTCAAGGGCTTTGATGTTTATTGCTTTGGATAAACTCAACAACCAAGGCATTAAAAAAGCTATTGTTGCCGTTCCTGAAAAATCAATAGGTGCATCGTTCAGTTCAACCAAACTGACTGAACAAGGCTTTTTTGCCGATTGGACAGTTAATCCAAAATACAATCTATGCACAGCAGGCTCAGATAATAGTAAGGTAAAAAGCTTTTTAGAATTTCTGGAAAGCGATGAGCAAATTTTGATTTGCACCCATGCTACGCTTCGTTTTGCTTTTGACGGATTGGATGAAAAGAAACTGAATGATACGCTAATTGCCATAGATGAATTTCACCACGTTTCAGCCGATGGAGATAATCGTTTAGGTGAAGTGATGAAGAATATCATGGCAAAATCAAATGCTCACATCGTAGCCATGACGGGTTCCTATTTCCGAGGCGACAATATTCCGGTATTGTTGCCCGAAGATGAAGCGAAGTTTACAAAAGTAACTTACAACTATTACGAACAGTTAAACGGTTATGAATATCTGAAATCATTGGGAATAGGTTATCATTTTTACACAGGCCGTTATTTCAAAAAGCAACCTGATAAACCAATGTCGGCTTTGGAAGAAATTTTGAATGAAGGCAAAAAGACAATTATTCACATACCCAGTGTAAATTCCGCAGAATCATCAAGAGAAAAATATGAGGAAGTAGGGCACATCATTGACGCTTTAGGCGATTTAGAATCACAAGATGGAAATACAGGTGTGTTGTATGTGAAAAGTAAGCGTTCGGGTAAAATGCTAAAAGTAGCCGATTTGGTGAATGACAATCAAAAAGAACGAGATAAAATTTCAGCCTATTTGCGGGATTCAAATTCACCTGACGCCATAGACATCATTATAGCTTTAGGTATGGCAAAAGAAGGTTTTGACTGGCCCTATTGTGAACATGCTTTAACTATTGGCTACAGAGGTTCATTAACCGAAATTATTCAAATCATTGGAAGGGCAACAAGAGACAGTAATAACAAAACCCATGCTCAATTCACCAACCTGATAGCACAACCCGAAGCAGAAACCGATGAAGTGAAAGTTGCGGTAAATAATATGTTGAAAGCCATAACTGCATCGTTGTTAATGGAACAAGTGTTAGCACCGAATTTCCGTTTCAAATTAAAAGACGACAACGATGATGATGAAAGCGAAGAAGACGAAGAAGGAAGAAAAATAATAAAAGTGAGAGGTTTTAAATTACCTACTTCGCAACGTGCAAAAGATATCATTGAAAGCGATTTGAACGATTTAAAAGCCCGAATTTTACAAGACGACCAAATGTTGAAAGCAATGCCGGGCAATGTTGAACCAGAAGTAATCAACACGATATTAATACCAAAAATCATTCGCGAAGTTTATCCTGACTTGAATGAAGACGATGTGGAAGCCGTTCGACAACATGTTGTAGTGGATTCAGTGATTAAAAACAGTGTGATTGAAGAACAGGGCGGGAAAAAATTTGTGCGAATGGCAAACAGTTTTGTAAACATAGACGACATTCACATTGATTTGATTGACCAGGTAAACCCTTTTCAAAAAGCATTTGAGATTTTATCGAAATCGGTAACAACACAAGTGTTGAAACTGATTGACGAACACATACAATCCATCAAAATTGAAATGACCGAAGAAGAAGCAATAATGCTTTGGCCTAAAATAAAAGAGTGGATTGGAAGAACGGGTGAAGCTCCAAATCTTCAATCGTATGACCCGAAAGAGAAAAGAATGGCAGAGGCAGTAATATTCCTACGTGAGTTAAAACGACAAAGAGCGTTAGATAATGGTTAATGATAAATGATTAATTGTTAATGGATAGTAAGAAAAAGATATCATTGGACGACATCTTCAACGATGATGATTTTGGCTTGTTGGACAAAGTTGAAAAAACTTCAAACGAAAAAACAGCAGACCAAAGGTTAATAGATTCGTTTGAAGAAATAAATGCATTCGTAGATAAAAATGGTAGAGAGCCAAATAAATCAAGCATGTCTGAATATGGACTGTTAGCTCGTTTGAAAAATATCAGAGAAAATGAACAGCAAAAAATTTCATTGAAGCCATACGACAGACATAATCTTTTAGGTCAAGTAGAAATTCCAAAAGCTTCGATTGATGATATTTTGAATGATGATGAATTTGGGTTGTTAGAAACCGGCAGCGATTTATCCATTTTCAAATACAAGCATATTTCAAAAGAAGATGAAAGAGAAAAAGCAGATTTTGTTGCACAAAGGAAACCATTGAAAGAAGATGAGTTTAAACCTTATGAAGCCATGTTTCAAAAAGTGCATCAGGAAATCAAAGAAGGCAAACGACAAATTAAACCGTTTCACAACATTGAGAAAAATTTGCACGTTGGCGACTTTTATTTGCTTGATGGCATTATGCTTTATTTGAAAGAAACCAGCCTAAAAAACGTAACGCTTACGGGAGAATCCATTGAACGAGTTGATGGACGGACATTTACCATATTTGAAAACGGAACATACAGCAATATGCTGTTTCGTTCTTTAGGAAAACAAATTCAGAAAAGCGGAAAATTGATTACTAATACACATGAAGGAATCAATAATGAACTATATGTAAATGCCGGTATGGTAATGGAAGAGGATATTAAGACGGGTTGGATTTATGTATTGAAATCTAAGTCAACTCACCCTTCTATTTCAGGCATTAAAAACCTATTCAAAATTGGGTTTTCGTCCACACCTTTGGACGAACGAATTAAAAATGCCAAAAATGAAGCAACCTATTTGTTTGCAGATGTAACAAAAGTGGTAAGTTTTGCTATATATAATCGTAATGCAGACATGTTAGAACAACTGTTACACAGATTTTTTGCTGAAACTTGCCTTAATGTGGACATAGAAATAATTCAAGGAAAAAGAACTACACCAAGAGAATGGTTTGTAGTTCCGCTTGAAGTAATTGAGGAAGCAATTCAACTGATCTTAAATGAGAGAATTATCCATTACAAATATGACGTGGAAAATAGAATCATTGTAGAAAAATAGCTTGTTCAGGGATTAGCACACTTGCAATCCTCCCCTTGTTTTTCCTGATATTGGTATTTTTTATTGGGGTAAAATCTATTCCAATGGGAAGCATTGCCCGGCGTTACATTTTATTAAAAATCAGAATAATCTGCCGGGCGCAAAAACGTGATATCAATTTTTGAAACGTTGTTTTTATACGCTTGCCTGCTCGATAATTTTTTCCAGTCAGGATCGCTGCTAAAGCTTTTCCAGTGCGCTTTGCGGTCCTCCATATTTTCAAAACTTGTCATATACATCAGGTTGGGCATACGGCTTCCTGCAATCACTTCTCCGTAAAAAACAGCATTGAAATTTAGCTTTTTAAAAATGGCGGTCTCACCACCTTCATTAAACATGTGTAATTTGTTACGAAACATTTTTTCCGAAGGGCTTTCGTAACTGCGCAATTCATATACACGATCCGCGCGGGAAGATTTTAATATTGGCGTGTTCATTTTTGACGCCAGATGAAACGATTTAAGGATAATCGTTTCCATACGGCTGTAAGCCGGCGAATTATACGCGGCGTTTATATAATCTGAATTGTTTAAATTTTTGTCAGCCAAAAACCTTTGACTGATTTCCGAAATTGCATTCAGTGATTTCACCGGAACCAGTACATACAAAGATTTTAATGCAGCAGTATCATTGGCAATTGCTTTAAAAACGCCAACAGTTTTGATACCACTTTTATGAAGTGCCGGAATGAAATAATTCTTTAAGTGCCCATCCAGCATTTTTTCCTGCTCGGGAGAGGTAAAGCGATAAATAGTGAGTTGATAGTATTCTCCCGCCTTCTTAGTTTTCTGCGCAGCAAGCGGGTTGAAAGAGAATGCGACAAAGCAAAGAACGATGAGCGATAAAAGTTTTTGCATTTTTATGGTCTTGAAAATTTTTAATTTTTAATTCAAACGAAGATACCGTTAACTATCGCGGTAGTGAGACGGTTCCCTAACATTTTTACTACTGTTGGTGAAATAATTTTTTAGTTTTTAAACTCATGCGTGCCCGATGTTACATTGATGATTTTGTGATCACCGGGGTTTGTTGCCGAAGGTAGATAAACCGTTGCCGAGCAATTCGGCGGCACTGTAACAGTCAATGAAACGCTGCCCTCCCGGCGTTTCCACGAGGTTTTGATGAATCCCGCGGGCGAATCAAAACTTGTTTTGGCTTCGCTTAATTCTTTTTCGGGAATATTCGGGACTGTTACAATAAAATGTTGAAAGCCGGGCTTCGATTCATCTTTTTTGATACCACCAATGCCATCAACATACCAGGGCGCGGCAAATAAATAAGAACTGTGCAACAATGAGTGGCCGGGCAAATCCTTTTCCCACATTTCCCAAAGAGATGTGGCGCCATTCGCACGCATGTGGCCCCAGCCGGGATAGTCAGTTTGCGAAGCCATCGTGTACATCAAATCATCGCGGCCCAAATCGCGAAGCAATTTATACAAAACCGAGCCGCCTGTAATGCCCACGCCAATATGGCCTTTGTGATCGACCAAAATATTTTTTTCAAGTCTTTTTAAAACCAGCGGGTATAACTCTTTTGATGGAACCCGCGCCAGCAAAGCCATTGCAAGGTTACCTTGCGAACCATCGGCACAGCTGTAATCAGTTTCGTTATAAAACCTTTTGTTAATCGCTGCCGCGGTTGCATCTGCCTGTGCATTCCACTTTTTGGCTTCAGAAGTTTTGCCTAACACGGTGGCAATCTGCGCGGCGGTTCTTAAATTATACACATAAAAGCTATTATTGAAGCAAAGGTTTTCGGGCTTGTCATTATTCATGCCTTCTGCAGTGGCATTGGGCCAGAGCCAGTCGCCCAAAAAATCCCATAGCCCGCCGAAGCGCTGCAATAAATCATCTTTTGTTTCGGTTGAAAGAAAGGCAAGCCAGCCTTTGATCATTTCAAAATTTTTTTCAAGAATTCTTTTATCGCCATAATGCTGAAACATGTACCAGGGAAGCGATACAACAATGCCACCCCACGCGGGGCCGCCACCGCCATGATAAGTGGGAGCCGTGTGCGGTAAAATTCCGCCGCCCAAAATTCTTCCGCTGCCGGGCTTTTTGCGCGCCCAGGTGGGATCATTCATATCACCCACCATTGATTCGGTGCCCTGCACATCACGCCAGTCTTCCATCCACTTTGTATAAAAAGCGCCAACGTTGTAGTTGTACATTCCCGCTTCAGATGTGCTGTGTGCATCGCCGCCGTAACCAAACCGCTCACGTTGCGGGCAATCCACCACGTAGCCACCCAACGTAAGATTTTCATAGTTCCAGCAGGACCGGTCATATATCCAGTTTTGTAAATCATTATCAGATTTAAAAGTGGTCACACGCGGGTAGTCCGTGCGAACCACCCAACCCTTGATATCGTTGAGTTTTGGCTCATGCTTCAATCCTTTGATTAAGACCCATCTTGCAGAACTGTAATTAAATTTATTTTGAAAACTGCCTTTACCTGTTGGCCCGATCACAAACATGCTGTGGATATTGAACGTCATCTCATCCTGTTGCCGCTCAGAAAACAAAAAGCGAATTGTATCACCGGGATTTCCCGCCACATTGATGCGCGTCCACCCGGCGAAATTCACGCCCATGTCAACACGGTAACCATCTTGTCTTTTTTCAATGCCCACAGGGT
The DNA here is from genome assembly GCA_001896965.1 of Sphingobacteriales bacterium 41-5. Classification (GTDB taxonomy): domain Bacteria; phylum Bacteroidota; class Bacteroidia; order Chitinophagales; family Chitinophagaceae; genus Niabella. The sequence goes on from MKRO01000030.1 coordinate 16,004, forward strand.
TTATTTCGTGTAACAATTTGTTGGTTTGAACTA
>MKRO01000030.1:16124-27107 GCA_001896965.1 Sphingobacteriales bacterium 41-5
TCCCTCAATTTCTTTATTGGCACCCCAGATTTCGCCGCCATAATGGCGCATCTCCCAGGTTCCTAAAAGCCGGTTAGGGCTTGAATGGACTTTCCAGCTGCCATCGGTTTGAATTCTTGAAATACGCTTCATGCCTGCATCGTACAAATCTGCCTGTGCCGAAACGATTGGTGTTCTTGGCTTATCTTTAGTATTATAAGCCGCAAAAATTGACCACGATGAACCCAGCCACAACGCAATTACATTTTTCCCGGCAATGAGATGACCGGCAATATCGTAGGCAATATACCTGGCCCTTTTTGTATGATCGGTTACTGCACCGTTTAAAACGCCATCGCCAATTTTTTTACCGTTTACATAAAGCTCAGGATAACCAACCGATGCCACAAAGATGGTTGCCTTTTTAGGCAAGGATTTTAAACTGAAACTTTTTCTAAGCCAGGGATCATCCACATTACAATCTTTTACACCCGGCGTAAAAATTTGTGAGGAGCCGATCCATTTCGCTGTCCACGCACTTTGTTCAAAAAGGCCTGTGCTCCAATGGGCAATTTCGCTGTTGGTTATTTTCCCATTTTCGTCCTTCACCTGAACTTTCCAATAATAGGTTCTGTCGGATTTTAACGGAACCCCATTATAAGCTATCAATTGCATTCTGTCTGAAGCAATCCATTTTGAGTCCCAGGCATCAGCAATATTTTTATGAATGTTTGATTCGGTGTTACTCACGATAATTCGATACGCCGTTTGCTTTTGCCCGAAAGCCCTGTCATCATTGGTTTTGCACGTCCAGCTAAACCTCGGGACCTTTTCATCAATCCCTGCAGGGTTGATAAGATATTCTGTAGTAAGATTAACCGGCGTAATTGACGCCTGAGCCGGCAGGTTTTTGGTAACTAAAACGATAAACAGTACAAAAAATAATTTGTGCATGGCAAGGATAGATAAAATTATAATTGTGAATGCAAAATATTTAGGTTAAAACCGGAAGCCCGTCTAACAAATCTGCGTGACCTTCATATTTAACAAGGCTCCCAACTTATGAATTTTTTGGGCAATATGACCCACACCCACCGCACAATGATGCGCAGGGCCGCTTTCATTCCATCGGTTTACAAAATTTCTGGCACCAATAGAAAATTTGTACCGGCTGTTGGTATTACCTATTTCAAGAATTGGGCCTTGCACGGATTCTCCTTCCGCCGCCAAAAAAGTAAGACCATCCTTTGAAGCGTCAACGACTGACAGTAATGTTACCGGCCCGTGTTTTACACTCATTTCAACCGATAGCCCCTTACCCACTTTGCCGTGATACACTTTTAGTGGTTTCACTTTTGTTTTGCCCTCTGCAATCGCAATATGGCCCGGCCCGTCGTGGCCCATCAGCACCACATCGTCTTTAAAATCCATTGCATAATACTCGGTAAACGAACCACCGGAGCCAAAGCAATTCATAATTTTCATGGCCTGCGCATTTTTTATTTCATACTCACCTGCAACAGGAACGCCGTTGGCGGTAAGTAGCGAGTTACCAAGAATAATTGAGCTGATAGCGTCTTCATTTTCATCAACGCCCGAGCCTTTGTAGTAATAAGCCATCGAGCCTAATTTATATTTGGCCACCAGCTTATCAAGAGCAACTGAAGTTTTTGCGGCACGATCCAATTCTTCTTCTGAACAATCGTGCTGCACATCAAATACTTCTTTAAAACGATCTTTTCTTTCTGTTGTTTCTTCGGGTGTGACCTTTTTACGCAGTGCCGACAATTCATCCACTTCTATCAGTTCAATATGGCCGCCAAACTGTGCGTACTGTTGCGTAAGATCAGTGTAAATATCCAGCATACCGCTATAATAATGCCCCATGCAACCCATGCGGTTTACTGACATGGTGTATGCTACTTTTGCAGCCTCCACCCAGTCAAATATTTCTTTCCAGCATTCATCACTTTTATCTAAGACCCCGGTAACCTGAAAGAATTTAATTCCCGTGCGGTGAAACACATTTGATATTTCCGGTACCGGGCAGGCTGAACAATATGCCAGCCATTCGCCGGTCATTTTTGTGCGGTCATCCATTTTGTTAAACGACGTATAATCAATCTGCGCTTCGGGTGACAGGTTCAACACGACAACCGGAACTTTCAATTTCTGTACAACCGGCAAAACGGTGGAGGACAAGGCATAGGTAGTAACATAAAGAAAAACAATATCTACTGCCTGTTTTCTGAAAAGCAGTGCAGCATCAAAAGCTTTATCGGTGTTATCAACCAGGCCTGCATTAACAACACTCGGATGAACAGATTTTATTTGCTCCTCTACAAAACTCAAATACCCTTCCAGCCTTGATTTGAGGCCGTCAAACTGATCCCAATAGGTGTCCAGCCCAATTCCAAAAAGGCCGATCTTCATGTCGTTGGTCATATATGATTTTGTAACATTTAGATAAAAAATCGTTAAAGCGTTTATGCTCGAAAATAACACTTGAAGATAAGAATAAAATTAATCGGCGGAACATTCGGGCCCGAAAGTAATCTGTTAGTTTGAAAAATGTCAGTGCGCCATAAAGCCCTTTTCATATTTAAGTCGATTAATAGTCCCAGGAATCTGTTTTGAACGGTGCCGCAGGCAGATCATATTTGTTATATAAATTACAATCCGGATTGTCGCCCCATCCATACCTTACAGAAACCGGTTTAGAGATTTTGCGAGAAGAAATGACGACTCTGTTTCCGCTTATTCTCGCGCTTGCGTGAACAAATTTTTTATCATTTCCCGCAATTATAAACCCTTTTGGCGACGCCCCATCATTTGTTCTTAATCGCTTTGCGTGTTTGAAGAATAGAATTACTGAACCATTTTTTCTTTTTACTTTTTTAAAAATAGGGCCGGAATACGATATGTTTCTTTTATATGATTTAGACAGGGCAACCAAAGCGAGCCTCCGGCCAACCTCCTGCTTGTTTTTTGGATGGACATTGTCGGCTTCGCCAATGTCGATAGCAATGGCCATGCCAGTGAAAGGCAGCGAGAGCGCTTTTGCCTGCGCTTCTCGCAATTCGGCCCAGTAGGAACGATCAATATCAGTTGTTTTTTGCTTATAATTAGCCAGTTGAACAAAATAAAAGGGGAGATTCTGATGGTTGAAAGTTTGCCTCCAGTTATTAATCATTGCTTTAAAATACTCTTCGTATAACCTGGCTCCGCCAACATTATTTTCTCCCTGGTACCACAAAAAACCTTTGATGGAGCATTTCTTTAAAGGATAGATCATCGCATTGTACAAAACAGTCGGTGTATCCTGCGGCCTGAACGGCGGGGAGTTAGAGGTTTTTGCGCTATCGTACGCGTTTTTCATTTGTTCCCATGTCTTATAATCTGTGAAAATACTATCAGTTATCCTCTTCATTTTGGCATTCGCAATAAAGGCGTCCCGCCCCATCCAGGCCTGAATTGCGGTTCCCTGATAGGATGCATTAATAATACCAATAGGTATTTTTGTTTTGTTATATACCTCTCTTGCAAAAAAGTAAGCAACAGCGGAAAACTCTTCCGCTGTTTTTGGCGAACATACCTGCCACTGTTTAAAATACTTTACATCCTGTAAAGGCTGGTTAGAGGTATAATGATTCACGTTGAAATACCTGATCTGGTCATAATTTGCATTTGCTATTTCCATTTCATAATTCAATACCTTACCCCAGCCACCGATGGGCATTTCCATATTTGACTGACCTGAACAAAGCCATACATCACCAATAAGAATATTTTTGAGAGTAAGCGTACTGTCTCCAGTCAATTTTATTGTATAGGGTCCGCCGTATAAAGGCGTGGCAAGATTATATTCCCAAACTCCGTCAGTATCAGTGGTAGAAAAATAAGTTTCATTATTCCAGGAGGCATTAATCCCAACTTTTTCCGAAACATTCCCGTAACCCCATATTTTTACAATTGATTTTTGTTGAAGTATCATATTATCAGAAAACAGTGCCGATAACGAAATTTCAGCTTTAGCCCTCATTGATAAAAGAAGTATCAATAGCCAGGGAATATATTTGTTCGATTTGGTCAAAGGCTAATTTTTACGGTACTGCCATCAACGGGAAGGCTCACATTATAGTTTTTATTATTGAACTGCAGGTTTAAAGAAATTCCTTTATGCGTAGGGTCTGAAACGTAAATAGCATTATTTTTCATGAGCACCAAACAAGGTTTTTCAACAACCAGCATTTCTTTTTTGAAATTTATCTGCCCTTTGTTATAAAAAGCGGCTAGCAGTATATTTTTTGCAATCGAAATTGACTGAATATCCTTATCATTCTGCAGTATAACGAAAGGCTGATTCCTGGTAATTTTTTTAACCTTCCTTTTTTTCTGAGTGAAGAAAACCGTATACCCACTCTTTTGATCAGTTTTGGCATGAACAATAGAAGGCATAAAAACACTATCCATCACTTTATCATTTGAGAAAGAGTGATTGGTATCATACCAGGTCCCACTTACCGTATCGGCATACAATTGGAATTGTGAGGTATATAGCGGGCGATATGCAAAATCGTTATGATAAAACCATTTTTCATTTAAATTTCTGTAAAATCCTTTTTGTATTTCGCCGGTGTTCGAAAAAACATATTGTTTCAGCCGACATTGATCAATAACGGTGTAGGCTGAATCAATATTATTCAGTTTCATATCGCCAATAAGACACACCATGTACCCATTGATTTTAAACCAGGCTTTTTTACAACTAATATAAGTGTCATAGTTTTTACCAATCATCCTGTAATCCATGGCCAACATTCCTATATCGCCATCAGTTATAATCCCGTTGAAGTCCTTCCTATCAATTTTTTCAGCTCCATCAAAAGATGTTATACCCGGTAATCGGTCCCAGTTCCATACCGGCATCAGATTGAAATATTCAGTACCATCTTGTATAAAATAGGTTTCGCCGCTGTTAAGCGGTTTGCCTTTCAGATTTTCATAATTAATGGACTCTGTGGGTAACGTTCGCGTCGAGATTGTTTTTAAAAAGAAACTGTATGGTGAATTGTGAAACGTGACAAAATCAGAGTAGGGAAATCCACGAAACCCTTTTAATGTATAAGCGCCCCCTTCCTGATTTGCTTTCGCGGCCAGCAGTTCGGTTTTATATCGCGGCGCAATCTCAATGAAAAATGGGAAATGTGTTCTTATGTCAGCCTCCTTCAGGGCATTTACTCGTGTGGCAGAACGATCCATCGTTTCGGGAATGGTATTAATACCCCGAGCCATCCATTGCCAACCATTAAGGAACATTCCTGCAAGCAGGTCAATTTTTTCTTTCGGAAATGCCCATTGCGTGTTTAACAATTCCCAGGATAGCCGAACGTTGTCTATCAAAAAGACCCGACCGTATTGGTACATTTGCAATCGTTCGCCGTGCTGATGAAAACTGTAATCGGGCCTTAAACCTTCTTTATCGCTGATGCGTATTTCTCCAACAATATTCTTTACAGCTTTTTCAATAAGTTCTTTATTACCGGTAAACAATCCGTAAAACAAAGCGATATCTGAGCTCCAGATAAGATTAGCGCCGGTTCCGCTGATCCTGAACTGGTTTACAATTTCAAGGTAGTTTTTCAACCGGTCTCCGCTTACTTTCTCTCGAATTAAAACTAAAATATCTTTCATCAGTTGCGGTACGCCTATCTCATTATGCCACCAGTTAGGGTTTTTAAACTTATACTTATGCCATTCATCGAGTGCACGAATAATTGTATTTAAAAAATTTTCCGTGTCACTACTTTCGTGATGCATTGCAAAATAGACAGCCAACGCCTTTATATTTTCCAAATGGTCCTTTGAGGGCCAATGGGCAGGTGTGCTATCGGTATAGTCAATATTGGACCACCTGCCGGTTTTTTCAACGAAAAGTTCCATAATCTTTACCGCAGCCTCACGGCTAACTGTATTTGTTTGCAAAAGGTAACGTTTATGCCTGTTTATGATAGTATCTGTTTCGTTCAAAGCATGAGTATTTAACGAAAACGCTAAAAAAAATAATAGAAAAAATAAATGAATTTGTCTCATCATTTTCGGTTCAGGTCAAAATACCTGAGTATCGTTTCAATAAAATAATAGTCGTTATAGGTAATGGTATATCCACTTCAGAAATCAATTACAATGTTTATTTAGTTCAGGCGCGTTAAAACCCCCCAACGGGAATGCAATCACCCGGTAACGTAGTCATAATATAGGGCCCCGAAGCCCAGTCCGACGAACTGCAAAATACTTGATTGTTATTTTTAAAAGTTTTTGGGGAAAGTGTGCCGGGAATCTTTCTTGCAAAATATTCACATTGCTTCTTTGAAAGGAGCACGGTTCGCCCGAGATCTTTTTCAAGCAGTTTGTTTGCAATACGCTCTTGCTCCGGATTAATTGAAATCATAACAAAAAAAAGACAACCCGGTATTGCTGTATTTGTTATATTCTTCATTTTTAAATTTCCTCTGCTATCATTGCACAGCCGCCGCGTGGTAGCAACCGAAATTTTAAAGTTACTTTTGATGTGATTATCTGCCGCTTTATGGCTACCCGGGTTCTCGTTTTTACCTTTTCGCCTCCATCGGTATATACCGATAACCTGTACCGTTTGCCAGGTGTTAAAAAATTGAATGGAATAGTAATCGTACGGCCGTCATTGTTGGTGATAGCGCCAATAAACCATTTGTTTTTATTTTTTCTTGCTACGGAAATGTATTCCCCTATCTCTCCGTTAAGGATTTTTGTGTTATCCCAAACCGTTTTCAGTTGGTCAAAAAATTCGATTTCGGGTTCTCCGTGTATGTCTTCAGGATTATCATACCAGTATATATATTGAAGCGGGCTGTAAAAGATTACCGACAAAGCCATTTGGTGCGCCGCAGTGTTTTTCAACACTTTGTTTTCCGGTGCGTTTTGCAAATGTGGCTTCAGGTGTCTGCGGCTATAATATACTATAGTGTAATCTGCGGATCCGGCAATAAAGCGGGTAAATGGTAATATGGTGTTAAGGTTTCCGTCAGGAAATTCTTCGTTTCCCCGTATACCTTCCTGTGTAAGCAGGTTTGGATAAGTTCTGCTAAATCCTGTGGGCCGGTATTCATCATGAATGTCAACCATTAAATTGTAGTCTGCGCATTTTTTCACGGCATTATGTAACCAGGTTGTCCAGAACTGGCTTCCCACCCATACAAAACCAAATTTTATTCCGGATATTCCCCAGCTTTTGTAAATAGGAAGGATTTCATCAAGATAATTGTATAAAGCTCTTTGATTTACATACAGCCATACTCCTACGCCCTTTGATTTCCCATAATCGACTACTTCCTTCATATTTAACTCGGGGCCATACGTTTTTTGAGGATCTGATTCGACAAATGTTTCGATACCATACCACTTTGTATCAAAATGAACGTACTCAATATTATGTTTTGCTGCAAAATCAATTGCTTTTTTTGCGCTCGTTGTAGTAAGATCGTTAATACGCATTACTTTGCCCGGCGTAATCCAGGAAGTCGTGCGGATCTTATTGGGTTCGTTTAGGTTTAGAATAAGATCATTATTTTGAAGCAATTCAGTTGCTTTAGCCGCCACCATCACCACTCGCCAGGGTGTGGCATAAGGCCCTAATTGCTCAACCCTGCCGTACATAGCACACCTAACAATATCTTCTTCATCCTTTGCAATGTAAAATTTTGTACGTGAGTGTTCTACAAGGGCGGCTTCTGCCAATGAAAGGTAAATCCCATTATTTAACTTTATTGTCAGTGGTCTTTCAGATTGACCTGTCCAGTTTTTCAATGGCAACTTCGTATATACTGCCTGCGCGTAGGGAGCAAACCAACATTCGGCGCCCGGCTCAAATTTAAAGTTTGTTTTTTCTTCATCGATTGTAAGGTAACTGCCGCCCCGTTGCGGGTCTTCGGGAAAATAATATCTGAAAGCAATACCCTCATTGTATGCTCTGACAATAACCCACAATCGTTCATGGTTATTTTTTTTTCTTTTAAGAACGATCGTCCTTTGGTTGTAATGGTCTTTAACAACAGAACGTTCCCCATAAATGGGGAACCATTCTGTATTAACAGTTGTGTCAACTGTTTTTTCGACCTCTAAGTTTTCGTACCAGTTTGTAATGCCTAAAACAGATGGTTTTACCACATTTTTACCGGTATAATCAATGCTATATTTTAGAACGTGTTTATCATATTCGTCGACATCATAGTTAAAGGTTATCTTCCCATCGGGTGATTGGAGGGACTGACCTATTGTTGGCAATACAAAAAGTATCGACCCCAAAAAAAGTATCAATATGCTGCATATTCTTTTCCGTCGTCTAATCGTCATAGTTTAATACCCCGGATTTTGTTCAAAAACAGCCTGCGAATTGGCATCAATTACGATCTGTGGTATGGGCATCAGATTGTTTTTTACATCAACAGTATTTTGTGACACCACATAGCCAAAACGTTTTGTGCGGTCATATAGTAATCCGAGCCTCGTAAGTGTAAGAGTACGAAGTTCTTCGCCAAACAGCTCTCTAATTCTTTCATCTAAAATATAATCTATGTTAACCTGGGCTGTAGTAACCGGAGTTGCACCTGCACGATTTCTTACTACATTAATATCCGCGGCAGCGGCAGTAAGGTTTCCGGCTTTCATATATGCCTCGGCCCTTAAAAGATAGGTTTCTGCAAGTCGGATTGCATAGGACTCCTGAGCAAAACCGTTGCTGGGATCAGCGGCATAATGCCAGTCAGAACCCATCTTCATAATGCGGGGAAACACCCGCTCCATTGTATCCTGACGGGATGTAAGCCATTCCGGCTTGATTGGGTCACCGGGTTTTAAACGAACAACCGTATCTCTTCCGTCAAATAGCCTTACAGTGGTTACATAAGTAGTATCATACCCCGGTCTTTCCACCCCTCCTATGAGCGGCGGTGGGGCTACAAATACCCGTTGAATATTTACAGGTGAGTTGCGCATGTCATCGGGCCCGGAATTGTTCCAAAGCTGAAAATTAAAATAGTTTGTTTGGCGCACCATACTGATTCCTCTCCCCATCCAGTCCCTTGCTACGCCGGTATATCCAAATTTTGTGAGTGCCCAAAAACTTGGCCAGTAAGCTCGTTCCTGATTAGTACGCGTGGTAAGGTTTACGCCCAAGCCGCCCGTTAAAAATTTATCAACCTGCATTACCCAGATTGCTTCCTTGTTAGAGGGATAATTATAATTGGAAACAGATGAAGTGCTTCTCATTTGAAACATATCCCAAAATACATTTTTGCCCGGCACGTTTGATCTCCATCCAAACCTTTGCGTCATTAGCTGGTAATCGCCCGCTTGCTTGTTAATGACTATAGAGGCCGCTTCGATGGCTTTATTGTAAAGAGATGCATCCTTTTTCTCATCACCTTGTGCAATGTAAAGTTCCGCCAGGTAGTGAAATGCAGCAGCTTTTACCAGCCTTCCGGGCTCAGAGGTCGTTATGGGAAGGTTAACGGATGCAAACTCCAGGTCTTTAATGATAAAATCGTCGGTTTCTGCCCTCGTATTTCTTACGTAATCAAGCTTTGGTTCTGTGGTAGGTTTATCCAGAATAGGCATGCCTCCAAATAAGAAAGACAAATACCTGTATGCATAAGCCCTGAAAAACCTCGCTTCGGCCTGTACAATTAATTTTTCTGCTGCAGTAAGTGAAACTACTGGATTTTCTGTTTGAGCCAAAATATTATTGGCCTGGTTAATCATGTTGAAGTGATTTGACCAATACAAATTCAGAGTGCCTGACGTTGGATTTACAAGTGTCCAGTCTGTAAATCGCGCGTTATCGCTTGTTGAAACAAATAGATTATCTGTACCTGTTCCAAAATGATAATAATCCTCGCCATTATCGCGGTTGTTATAATTAAGCCTCACTAAGCGATACAGATCATTCAGCGCGGTTTTAAACTGCGCGTAATTTAAATACGCATTATCAACGGAAAGGCGGTCTGTTGGGATTTCTGTTAGAAACTTTTTATCGGACTGACAACCTACCAAAAGAAACGCAATGATAAATATGGAAAAAATTAATTTTTTCATTGTTGTAGTTTTATAGAGTTAGAGACAAGCCAAATGTGACGATTTTAAATACCGGAAAGCCGTTTTGGGATGCATAGGTGGTAGCGGTTTCTGGATCAAGACCCTCCCATTTAGTTATTGTGAACAGGTTCTTTCCGGACAAGTAGGCCTTCAAACCCTTTATAGGAGTTTTTCCAAGGATATTGTTTCCGAAATCATAAGAAAAACTAAGATCCTGCAACCTTATGAAACTTCGGTCAGCAATAAAATTGTAACTATATTTATTCACATAATTTGGCTTTGGAATTGAATTGGATGGGTTCTCAGGCATCCAATAGTCTTTATCGAGCCAATTTGCCACATTCGGGTACCAGGTTGAAGGATTTAATGCATAGTTATTTGACCCAACATACCAATTATTTTTGCCCCCACCCTGTATTGTAAAGAACATAAAATAAAGCTCAAAGCCTTTATACCGGAAGGTATTGCTTAGTGATGCCGTATAATTCTCTTTAGTGTACCCGATGATAGAGCGGTCGGCTGCATTAAGCTTCTTATCATCGTTCAAGTCCTTAAATTTTACATCGCCTGGACGGTCATTATAAATTCTTGTAAAAGCCGTATCACTGGCTTGAACAATTCCATCAAACACATAATTGTAAACAGAACCCAATGACTTTCCTATGAACCAGTTGTTTGCGATATCATCATCTTCTTTACCATCGCCGTTACCATCAAGGCCGTATAAGGAAACAATTTTGTTACGGTTGATCCAGAAATTCAGGCCGGTTTCCCAGCTAAAACCTCCCCTATTCATATTTTTAGAGGTGAGGCCCAGTTCAAACCCTTTATTGGCAAGCTTTCCGATATTTCCACGCACATTGGTAAACCCGC
>MKRO01000030.1:27232-27633 GCA_001896965.1 Sphingobacteriales bacterium 41-5
GGTTAGACACATACGATGTCAAAACCGGAGTGGTACCAAACAGGTAGTTGCTCGTGCCGATGTTCGGGAAAGTGCCGTGCCTGCCAATTGACGCATTTCCAATTTCACCATACGCCAATCTTAATTTTAAATAATTAACAACATTATTGGTAAAGAAGGGTTCGTTGCTAATCGTATATCCGCCTGAAATGGCGGGAAAAACTCCGTATTTATTTCCTTCTGCAAACCCGGAGTAGCCATCCTTTCTGACAGAAGCCGAAAGATTAAGCTTATTATTAAAGGTATAATTAAGCCTTGCCAGATAAGCCAGCGTTGCAAGCCTGTTATCGTCCGTATTTATTGTTCTTTTCGTAGGGTCCCCTAATTCAAGGCTGTTTATGCCCAAAACGGTAGTACCCGCA
>MKRO01000031.1:0-12953 GCA_001896965.1 Sphingobacteriales bacterium 41-5
AGCTATTAAAAGATCAGATTAAAGAAAAAATCGAACAAATACAATTATGATCGGCAGAGCGAAAAGTAATAAAAGCCTGACGGCTACCATCAACTACTACCTGAAAGATAAAGCGGAGTTGTTTTTTACGAATCGGCTTATGGGGGATTGTATAGATGATTATCAAATCCAGATGCAGGCCATGCAGAAAAGTTACCCCGGACTGGCGAAGCAATTAACGATCCATGCCATTCTTTCTCCTCATATTACAGAAGGAAAAAATTTAACGAAAGAACAGTGGCAAACCATCGCAGAAAAATACCTGAAAGAGATGAGTCTGCAAGACCATCAGGCAATCGGTTTTATACATAGCGATAAAAAACACCGCCATTTGCATTTAGTGATCAACAAAGTAAAAGACCCGAAGCCAAAGCTCTACCACGATGCTTTTATCGGGAAACGGACTCAAAAAGTTGCCGATAGAATCGCTCAGCAAATGAGACTTACCAGGGCGATGGAAATAAAAGCAAGGAATGATGAAAATCGGAAAAAACAAAGTATCCAAAATAAAACGGAAAATGATGCTGATCAAAAAACCAGGGAAAAACCGTTAGGGTCGAAGCAGTTATTTATGCTAATCCTGAACAGCATACTTGATAACGGTAAAGTAAAGTCTATAGACGATTATTTTAAAGAAGTCGAAAAAGCAGGCTTTAAACTGTACCGATATCGAAATAAGGAGACAAAGGAACTGCGCGGCTACGGTATTGAGAAAAACAATACTAAGATGGATGCTTCGACTATTGGGAAAGTGTTTACGATAACCAATCTTGAAAAGCGATTTAAGGAAAAGGCTTTAAAGCTTCAGGAAGAAGCTTCCAAAAATATTAAAACTGATGAACGATCAGAAAGACGAGGGATAAGATTTTAGCCATCCCGGTGGCGCGCAAGCAAGTAGTCTACACCACTGCGCTTACATCATCAGCACGAATCAGTTGTTTGATCTTTCTGAAGCGTGAGATCAATTTAAGTTTCAACTTATTACAATTTCGTAGTTTAAAATACCCTCTTCAGGGTATTGTATTCAAGTCTTATAAACCGCATTTTTACAAAAATTTAAACTTAAAAAACGCACGTCATGAAAAAAACCTTTTTACTAACGCTTGGGATGGCTGCTGCCGTGTTGGTTAACGCGCAAAAAAATGCAGATTGGACAAAAGAATTTCCATCAAAAATTAACTGGTACATGATCACCGATGCAGGTACCGTTATGGTTGCCACAAAGGATGCTCTGTACGGAGTTGACCCCGACGGCAAAGAGGTTTGGAAAGCCGACGATATCGAAAATATTAAAGAAGAAAATGTTGACCTTATTAATGGCACCCCCTATGTAACCCTTGTTAAAGCAAAAATGTTCAAAGGGTATAACAAAGTACTGGATGTTGTTAGCGGCAAGATGATAGTGAATACAGAGGACCTTGGACTTCAAACCGTACAAAAAAGGTTGTATTTACCGGAAAGCAATAAAATGCTGGTATATGGCGGAACCAAAGGAGGTAAATTGACCACGATTCTGGTTGATTTGGCGACCGGCACTAAATTGTGGGAACAGGGCAGTTTTTTTGAAAAAAAATCTGAACAACTGGTTTCTAAAGCCTCCGAAATTGGCGATGGAATTTTTATCGCTACAGATAAAAACATCTACAAGTTGAACAAACAAACGGGCGATGTTATGTACAACATCGACATGAAAAGTGATTTGCCCGTACAACCCGAAGAAAAAGCATCCGGTTGGTCTGCGATTGGTAAAAGCTACGGCAAAACCTTTGGTGGAAGAGATGCATCTGAATCGCAAACCGTAACATCAGCAGATTTTTTTCAAACATATGATAAAGACAAATTTTATTTCTGGAATCAGGATAACCTTACACAGTTTGATGTGGCAAGCGGTAAAGAAACCTGGTCAAGATTTAAGCTACCGTCGCCCATCGCTTACATTCTTCACGATTCAAGAGGCATGATCGTTGCCACCGCTGAAAAAAGGCAGGAGGATATTAAAAAAGCAAACGATGGCGGCGGCGGTTTAGTTGGCAGGATAAAACAAGGCAGTGCCGCAAGAAAAAACAGAGCTACGTTGATATTGTTAGACCCGCAGACAGGAAATCCAAAATGGAATAGCGAAGATGTAGATTTAAAAGGCGATATTCTTGCTTACAAACTTGCAGGAAATAAATTGATTCTTGGAACAGAATTGGATCGGGGCGATAACTTCATTAGCATTGTTGACCTGGATGCAGGAAAATCTGTAACCAAAAAACCAATCAGCATTAAAGGAGAAATAAGGGATCTTCAACTTGTTCCTCAGGGATTATATTTTCGCACCAGCGAGCAAATAAATATTGCAGATCTTGAAAGTGGAGATAAAACATGGAAAAAAGGTTTTAAAGTTAAAAACTGTATTGGATATAACGAAGACCAAAATACCGGTTATGATTATGGTAACGGCAAAGTGTATAAGATAGATTATAAAAACGGAGAACTGAACGAATGGCTTCAAACATTAGATTTTAACCGTAACGAAGAACCTACAACGATGGGTATTTATGATAATAAGATATTTATTTCGGGCGATCAAAATGCGTCGCTCTACAATAAAGATGGCAAACTTATTTATCATACTTACGTTGAAGCACCCGGAAGAGCCATGGCAGGCAAAATACTTTCAGGCTTAGGCGGCGCGGCAAGTATGATGATGGGTGCGGCAAGTGCGGCACAATCTGCACAGTTAAGCTATGCAAAGGGTTATTACGGCAGCACCGATGCAGCGACAGATTCTAAAATCAAAAATTCCAACAACCTCGCTGTTGCAGGCATTGCAGGCGGTATAGCAAGTTTTAAAAGTATTGCCAGAAGGTTTAATGCCACAGCCCAGGCAAATGGATTTGTAGCAATGCTAACAAAATTTGGCAGCAACCAGGGCAAAGATGCGGGCATAACCATTGTAAACAAAGCCGATGGCAAAAGAATTAGCGACATGTTATTGGGCGATAAAAAAGATCCCGATTATAAAATGGATGAACTGGAAAAAGTAATTTACTACCGCAGCGGTGGTAATACAATTGAAGGATTTAAGTTTTAGAAGGTGTGTTTTCATGGTGGCCGCTTCCGGTAACGGGGGCGGCTTTTTTGTATAAAAAATACCCTGCACAGGGTATTATAGAAAACCAACTAACAAATCATATTTGCTACTTCAATACAAATTAAAAAATTAAACAAAATGAAACCCATCTTCGCTTCTGCACTATTATTTTTATGCGCTTTATTTAGCGCCTGCACTAAAAATAAAGGCATTACCCAACCGCCTGCTAACACCAATCAGGCAAAATTTTCAATGGACGGGAAATCTTATACAGTTGATGAAAAAAATGTCTCTTCTGTATTGTATAAAACTGATGGGGATGCGGTAAAAGCAATGGACCTCATCATTCCGATTGATAATGGCAGTTTAAAATTTTATGTAGCCGATTTAAAACCGGTACTATTTCTATTACAAAAAAAACTGGCACAGCAGCCTGGGTTAACAGCAATCCAACAATCGCGCGGAGTGTAATGCCATCAAACAGTGTAGCGCTCGGCGGTGTAACTACAGTAAGTAATAACGGGCAAACTTATGTAAAATACGATTTTAGCGGCAACAGCTTTTATGGTATCAGCGGTAGTATTGAATTCAGCTACAATGAAACTACAGGCGATTACAGCTATAAGTGGAACATTACGTTCAAAGACGGTTCAGGCAGGCAATTTACTTCAGCTGGTAACTATTCGGGCAATATAAAAACGGCTGCCGTAAAGCCAAAGTCTTCCATAACTGATCCTACGCCTGTAACGCCCGCCCCAACTGTGGAAAGCATCAACCCTGCACAAGGAAAGGCCGGTGATGTGGTTACCATTACCGGTACCAATTTCAGCACTACATTATCTGAAAATACTGTAACGTTTAACGGGGTTGCCGCTACAGTAAAAACAGCTACAGCTACGCAGATAACTGTAACTGCACCAACAGCAACCACAGGCGCGGTTGTGGTGAAAGTGGGAAGCACGGAGGCCAACAATAAACCTGTTTTTACTTATCAAACTAATACAGGAAGCGGTGCAGCATTTAGTAAGATTTTTGAACATAACCTATGGGTAGGTGCAAATATAGGTGTAGATGGTGACGGCAATTTCTATGTTTCAGGCATATACGTGCCTGATGCAAATGGCGGTAATATGAATTTCCAGTTATTCAAAATCAATTCAAGCGGCGACCTTGTGAAGCGTTACACATATAGCGATTTCGGTATAGCAGCCGCTGATAAAGCAGCCATTAATATAGACGCAATTGACAATAACTGGAATGGTGATGTATTTGTTATCATTAAAACGGGCAGTAATCCGTATGTTACAAAGTTGTTTAAATTATCGGCAAGTATTACAACTCCTCGATTCGTCTGTACAATTGAAAACACATCAGGTCAGTCTTTTCAATTTACCCAAATGGCAGTGAACAATGCCGGAGAAATTATTAACAAAGACCAAACATCTTCCTCTAATTTCTATAAATATTCAACAGCCGGTGCAAAATCTGATTTCTTACTAAATACTTATTTGAATGTTCAAAAATTAAGTTTTGATGCGGCTGGCAATGTATATGCTTTTGGAGATGACACTAGATATTCTTCCGGTCATAAAGATAAAATCTTTAAAATTATGCCTGATAAAAGTATCACAGAAATGCCATTTGTATATTCAGGAACGGGCTATTTAGATAAACAATATTTCAAAACTGATAAAGACGGGAAATATTTGTTTGGCGCAAGGGCTGGCGCTTTGGTAAAATTTGATATTAACAGCAGCGCTGTGACTAACATTGGCACCCTGACTGATATTACCGGCATGTTAAGCTGTAAATTTTCATTCTCAACCGATATGAAATGGATTTACGGAATATATATGAATAATGCAGCTAAATACACAATCTTTAAAATGGGTTTGTAATAAACATATCAAAATTGCACAAGCCGCCTACAAAAACAGGGCGGCTTTTTTTGATAATTTGCCGGTTAGAATCAGATAAAATGTTATATTTTCCGGGTACAAAAACTTTATCAAAAACTAACTCGAAAAACTTAATGAAATATTTTTGCCTCTTATTTGTTGCTATTTGGTTCATTTGTTTTCAGGCGCAAAGCCAGCCAGCAACTTATTTCGATAAAATAAACGATTCAATAAGGAACTCGAACTGGAATAACATTTCTGCAAATAAAGCGATACTGCAATCAGTTTACAAAACAACTGCGGACAAAAAAATGCTGAAACAAAATGGCTATACCTCTATTTTGTTAGGCTATTGTTTTCAGGCAACGGGAAGGCACGACAGCGCTTTTTATTATTTCAGGCGCTCCGTTTCAATCGCATCACAAATAAACGATAAGGACCTGCAATGCAGATCTTATGGGAATATTGGCAACTCACATTTTTACCAGGGCAAATTCGACTCGGCTGCGATATACGCATTTAAATCTTTGCGTTTAGCCGAAGAAATAAAAAACTACAATTTCGTTTCTTACAAATACGGCGACCTCGGCAACATTATGATCCGTCAGGGTAACAGCCCAAAAGCGATCGAATATTTAAATGAAGCATTGAAATATGCCGATATAGCAAAAAATGAAAAGGCCAAGGTCAATTATTATAATTCATTGGCGGTGGCGTTTAACAATACAGGTAATGCACCAGAAGCATTAGATACTTATAAAAAAGGCTTGTTACTTGCTGATAAATTCAACGATATTCGCCGAAAGACAGCTTTTCAAATAAACATTGCCACCATATATTCCGAAAAAAAGGAAAGCCAGGCTGCTATTGAATATCTTTTAGAGGCTGAAAAAAATGCTGTAAAGACTGAGAATGATATTCACTTACCCAATATTTATACCAATTTAGCCCTCGAATTCCGGCGCATAAAAGAATTTGACAAATCTTTTGAATATGGTAAAAAAGCAGAATTAATTTCCAAAAAAAATGAAGATAAATTTCTTCTGTCAGAAGTTTATGAAACGCTGGCTTTAACAGAAATGAGCCGGAAGAACTTTGAATCAGCGCTTGACTATGAAAGACAAGCCTCAAGAATAAAAAGCGAAATATTCTCAGAAAAATCGATGAAAGAAATTGAGAACCTGAAAGCTGTATACGAAACCGAAAAAAAGGAAGCCCAAATCAAACTATTGAACAGCCAAAATGAATTACAAAAACAAACCATCGCCAAAAATAACCTGTTGCTTTTAAATAATGAATTGGAACTGGATAAAAAAAACCTGGAGTTGGGAAACCAAAATTTACTGATCTCTAACCAGGCCCTCGAATTAAAGAGTAACCAGTTTCAGTTAGCAAAAAACGACCTTGAAATAAAAAATAGAGAACAAAAAATAAATATCCTGAATCTTAACGATAAAAATAAAACCCTGTTGCTGCAAAAAAAGAACCGGCAGATTTTATATGGTCTGGTTGCGTTTGTATTACTTTCGGCGGTAGCTTATTTATTTTACAATCGCTATAAATTAAAACAGAAAGCCAAACTACAGCAAGCCGTAATTAAAGAACAGGATGAAGCGGCGCGTGCTGTTATCAGCGCCGAAGAAAACGAGCGCTCGCGCATGAGCCAAACGCTGCATGATGGGCTGGGGCAGCTTTTAAGCGCAGCAAAGATGAACCTGCAGGCGGCAGAAGACCATTTAATTCCCGGCGACCAGGCTGCAAAAATATATGCCAATACATTGAACCTGCTTGAAGAATCAATAAAGGAAATGCGTGGCGTGTCGCACCAAATGGTTACAAACAATGTAATGCGCAAAGGGCTGGCGAATGCTTTGAAAGAAATGATTGAAAAAATTGAAAGCAACCAGTTAAATATTTCATTAGACGTAAACGGCCTGCAACAGGATATTGATCCTGAAATTCAGTTGGTTGTTTATCGTGTTTTACAGGAGAGCATTAGCAATGTAATCAAACACGCAAAAGCCAGCAAATTAGATATCAGGCTGAATGCAGATAAGGACATGCTCACAGCGTCTGTGGAAGACAATGGCCGGGGGTTTGATATATCGAATGCTAAAATTAATAAAGGGATAGGGCTTGATAATATTGAAACCCGTATTAAATTTTTAAAAGGAAAATATAATATCGACAGTTCAAAAGAAAACGGCACCTCATTGCAATTTGAGATACCGTTGTAAACTTTTAAATATTTATTACAGAGAGCCGCAGTTTTATAATGGTTGTAAATCAAAAAATGCGGGCTATCAGCATCAAAAGAAACAACTTAACAATAAATGCAACAACCGGTTTTAATATATAGTTTTCGTAGCGGTTATTGGATCAGCATAAGGCATGGCGGCATTAACTTCATTAACCTTAGTCAAAAAGTGATTGGTAAATATTTCAAAATCGTCCGTTGCATATTTGGAATGGGTCATCATAATTTTTTTTCCGCTAACGGTTTTTAATTTAAAAACCTGGAAGATTCCCTCTTTATCAACAAAATAACTTTTAATATCCTTCCATTCTATGAAAATTGAAGAAAAGCTACTGAGAAATCTCTTCTGTTTTTCAATGTTTAGTCCTGCGTCTGTTACAGATATCTCCACATTAAAAGTGCCGAATAAATTTACGGCAATGAAGCCCGCAATGGTAAGTGGGAAAACAAAAAATGGCGGCAGCCAGTAATAGTCCCCGTCAAAAGCTTTAAGAAAGACCATGATGATCGACACAATGAATAGGATGAAAGACACTATAAAAACTGTGATCAAATTCAGCCAAACAGACGTATGCACAATTTTATAAGTACTCATTTAATAATAATAGAAAGATTAGTAATTATGTGCAGGACAAGATTTACATCAATTAAGAATAACGGTTCGTATTAAAACTGCATCGTATTGTTATCATAAACAAACTTCCTGGTTTTATTGGTAAACGCTTTTTTACCCGTTTTTTCAACAATAGAGTATCCACTTTGTTTTACAGTGATCGTATGATTAGCATTGTTATAAATATAATCCGTTTTAAATTCGTAATACCCTTTTTCATTTTCTTCGCGGTTGCCGCCATTGTTTTCTCTTGAGATCATACTTAGCATTAGTTCACCATCCGCGTAAAACCTTGTGGATATGGACTCTGTACCCATTCCTTCATAGGGATCATCCACACGTAATAGTTCATATCCATCTCCCAAATTAACAAATGAGAGGGTGTAAGTTTTGGATCCAAAGGAGCCGTGCGTTGCAAAATTTCTTTTGAAGTTATTCAGGTAAATACTGTCATTTTCGATTGTGTAGGAAAAATACCCCAGGTTGACCCCACAAACATGGCAACTGTTTGAGTTAACAAAATTCCCTTCTTCATCTGTTATCATCGGAGCGGTTCTGAAAATAACATAATACAGCGTATCACTTTCCCGTTTCACTTTAAAAGAAGTGTCAACTGTGGTGTACAAAACCGGCTTTTCAATAAATGCGCCGTTAAGTTCATGTATATCGGCCGGCGTGGCGTTCCATTTAACAACGTTATTCTTAGCATCAACTTCACCAGCCAGCAGGTGTTTAAGAATTTCCTGCGGAGACTGCGATTTGTGAAACAGGTTCGACTGAACCTGGGATGCTTTTTGCTCCTGCGATTCAGCCGGCTGCCTTGGTTTTGTATTTGTTTCGCAGGAAACAAAAAGCGCTGAAAGTATTGCTGCAACTATGGTTATTTTAAACTTCATACTATCATTTTAATTTGGGATGATACTGTTTTTAGTAACAAAGCCAGTTACTCACAATTAATTAATAATGCTGCAAGGTTTTAGTTTTAGAACAAAACTAATTGCTTTCACACTTCAAAAAATACCCTCTACAGGGTATTGCAAGGCACAAGGCTTAAAATATTTTTACAGTTGAAACATAATCCTTCTTAAAATGAAAAAATTCACACTCGCACTATTACTAACTGCAATCGTAAACATTAGCGCGAATGCCCAACGTGCAATGGGCGAAATCATTGACCTTAAACAATTAGATGCTACACCAAGGCAGGTGCAACTTTCTGAAAGAAGCTTTGGCAGCCTGCCTGCATCAGCATCGGTTGAACAGTGGTGTCCCACACCCGGCGATCAAAAACAATACGGCACCTGCGCCGCATGGACTACCGCTTATGGTATGGCGACTATTCTCTACGCAAAAACTCATAACATTACAGACAAAGCCACTATTAACAAATATGCTTTTTCTGCAACCCATCAATATGAACGAATTAAGCAGCCCGGAGATAACACCTGTCAGGGAGGAAGCAGTACTATTGGCGGGCTTTTTACGATCTATAAAAAAGGCGTCGCACTACTTTCAACTGTACCGTATGCCTGCAATGTATCTATTAGCAGCGCAGCCGATCAGGAGGCTTTAAATTACAAGTTTTCTAATCTGAATATTTTGTACGGCAACGAAGAACTGGCAAGCCAGTTAAAAGATGCTTCTTTAATTAAAAGCGACCAGGAGAAAATTGACCTGAACAAACTTACTATCTCAAGCGGCTACCCCATCGCTATTTCATTTACGCTGCCACAAAGTTTTCAGGAGGTGCGGTCTAAAGTTTGGCATAGTAACCCCAGCGAAACACCTGCGCAATGGAAACACGCCAGTCATGCTATGGTAGTTGTGGGCTATGACGATAATGTAGAAGGCGGAGCATTTAAAGTATTAAATAGTTGGGGAACAGGCTTTGGCGATAACGGCTTTATTTGGATTCGCTACCCTGACTTTACAAAATATATTAAGTACGCCGCAATTGCGTTCCCAGATCCTAATTCGGCTGCGCCATCTGAAGCGCCCAAACCAAAGCCGGAAGAACCAAAACCGCAGCCTAAACCTGATGAGCCCAAGCCCCAACCAAAACCTGATGAACCAAAACCGC
This sequence comes from Sphingobacteriales bacterium 41-5, assembly GCA_001896965.1. Classification (GTDB taxonomy): domain Bacteria; phylum Bacteroidota; class Bacteroidia; order Chitinophagales; family Chitinophagaceae; genus Niabella. The sequence continues at coordinate 9,967 of MKRO01000031.1, forward strand.
AACCAAAGCCACAGCCCAAACCTGCTGCGGAAACCACATTTGAGCTAAGCGGATCAGTTGAATTTAAATTGAATACCGGCGATGATATGCCGATCAAAAAAACATCTACACGCAATTTAACCGTAGAAGATGATGAGCCACAAGCCAAAGAAGATTTAGTAGCCTACACAATGTCCGAAACTTATAATAGTGGTACAAAGTTTAGGTTTTACATGACGGTTAACAAAGATGCTTACGTATATGCTTTTGCTACCGACTTAAAAGGGCACGTAAACCGAATTCTTCCTTTCGATGACAAGATAAGCACCCGCGTTGTACCTAATAGTGTAATTGCTTTTCCCAGCGATACGAAAATTATAAAAATGGATGAGGAAAAAGGACGTGATTATTTATTGATTCTTTACTCCGCAGTTGCGCTGGACAGTAAAGCAATGACCGATAAAATGAACAATATGAAAGGTGCGCTAAGCGATAAAATAAAAGCAGTATTGGGTAATAAGCTGATTGATAAATCGAAGATAGAGTATTACAAAGACCGGGTTGGGTTCAATACCAAAAAAATCTCTTCGCGCAACCTAACAGTTGAAGATGATGAACCTACAACAGTAACCGGTGGTAGTGTGGTACCGCTAATGGTGGAGATAAAACATAATTAAAATTCTATTCATCTTTCCCGCACTAATTAATGCGGGGAAGATTTTTTATAATACCTGTTCGCCAAAATATATGGAAAGCAGCAAAGTTTTGATTTGGCACACAAACCGTCATGGTTAATGTTAGGATTTTAGGGCAGGTAATAAATTGAAGCAAAATGAAAAAATTAATAGTATTCATTGCGGGCCTTTTTCTTGCATTTAACACTATGTCTCAAAAGGGTAATATAATTGTACCATCAGGCCATGATGTGGATGTTCGCATGATAGCTATTGATGATCAAAGTAAATATTTTTATACAGTAGATGAGTGGAAGATCATTATGTGGGATTTTAATACGGGTAAAGAACTTCACACGTTTCCTATAGCTAATAAAAATACTACAGAACATTTTGGTAATAAAGTGAATAACCTTCGCGACCTGATTATCTCTGCAGATGGAAAAACTCTTGCTTTTACTACTCCTAAAGATGAGTTGCTGGTCTATTCAACTGTAACAGGGCAAAAAATAAATTTTGTACAGGGAGTATTTTCAAAAATAAATTTTTCGAAAGATGGCAAAACTATTTACGATTTTGTAAGAGGCCCTGAAGGGGGCGATATAGAGCCCGGCACTAATGGCAGAATGATACGGGCAATTAGCGTGGAAACGGGAGAGATTAAAGATTACTGGCATAAAAAAGATATGAATATTTGGGGAGGTTTAGTTAAATACTTTTATCCTGTGGAGGCGGGCATAGTGATAAACTTTGATAAGGATGGATATACAGTACTTGATTTAGATGAAAAGAAAGAAATTAGTAAAGCGAATGTACAGGAACGAATGCGTGGTACTTATAAGATTGATGATGAAGGTTTCGATCGTAATACATTCTGGGTTCCCGTAGGTTCAGGTTTGTTCAGTTTTCAAACAAGTAATTTAAAAGGTTCATCAGGTTTTTTAGTATGGGATATTTATCAAAACAAAGAGTTTGCCTTTTTCTCATCCGGCAAAAATCACATGCTGTATCCGGGCAATGTAAAAAACCGTATCCTTTTCGTCAATAAGTCCAACAGGCACGAAAGTCAGGAAGTTGTTATTTTAGAACGAGATAGTAAAATTGCCAAGAAAGTTGATATTGCCCGTGATAATGAAATTGGCGTTGTTACACTAAGTAAAACCGGCAATACTATAGTTTATTACGGAGGAAATCAAAATCCATATATATACGATCTTAATAAAGCACATCAAAATCCATTACCGGGAATTATAGCAAACATAAATTTAGAGTCGGTAGTGAGAAAAAATGATGAACTTATTTTCAATAGTATTTCCGAAAAATATGACAGGAATGAGACTATGAATTTTGAGAGTGAATCTGTGAATTATATAGTGGATTTAACAAGAATGGTTGTACGCGCTAAAGACACCTTGCCTGTGAAACAAGCAAAATCCTTATATACTGTCAGGTTAAGTAAAGACAGTTTTTTATTAGGATATTCAAACCCTAAGGAGGAGTTTTTTATATACGATTCCCGTACAAAAAAATCAGTGCCTTTTCTTGGCAAAGGATTGACCGTAGATTTAAATTCAGATTGGAGATCCTTTCCTCAGATTCCTGCTGTTGCTGCAGCCAAAAGCCCGGGAGACTTTTATATGGTATTGTCAGGCACAGATAGTAAAGGGCAGGAAATTTCCCGGTTTGTAAAATATAATATTAATACCAAACAATCTTCCGGCATTTTTTCTACCGGTTATTTTCAGGGTGATGATTGGGATAAGAGGGCATATGATAACAATAATCGTGCAAGGGTTACAGATGCTTTAATTGCAGATGATGATAATGGTTTGCTTGCTTCTGCACCGTTTCGCTATAACGGCACGGTTAAGGTAATGGATTTGAACACAGGTAAAGTTTTGGGGCAACGTACGTTTTCTTACGACTCTGCTGCTTATGCAAAAGGGAATATAAGCGGGGCATCTGGTATAGTGCAGGAAGGTGTTCAAAATTATCCATATTATATTAACCGGGTAAAAAAGGTGAATGCCGGCACTGCAAGGGTACTAGGGATGGAAAGAATATTTGAAATTGATTTAAACGGTGGGGCCGGAAGTGAAATACAAATTCTACAGCCGCAGTATTTCAGCCAAAAAAGAAATCTGAAATTATTTGCAAATAATAAAATCGAAAGTGTTATCAGTACGTATCAAACTGACGATAATTTTGTGGCAGAAACGATTTACGGCCCATATAGTTATAAACTTTCTCATGTTAATTCACCCATTGAAAAAATCGAATTTTCTCAAAACGACAGCATACTGTACACTGTAAATGAAAACAAAACGATCAGTG
>MKRO01000031.1:13003-16028 GCA_001896965.1 Sphingobacteriales bacterium 41-5
AACTCAACAGATTGGGTGTTTATGGGCGCTGACGGCCGTTTTGACGGTACGGAAAATGGGATGCACAAATTATACTATCTGAAGAACAGGGAAATAATTTCAATAGACAAAGTATTCGAAAAATATTATACACCAAACCTGTTTCAGAGGTTAGTGAAAGGTGAACAATTTGATCCTGTTCCTGATATAGATTTCAAGCCCAAGCCCCGCACGCGTATTTTATACGCCGAAGTAAAACGCAATTTAGAAGTAACAGATGATAAACCGGTTTACAATAACACTTCCGGCGTAGCCGAGATAACGGTATCTGCCACAGCGCCCGATGATAAAGTAGATGAGATACGCCTTTTCCATAATGGTAAAGCTGTAAACCTTGCCACACGGGGTTTATTTGTAACAGATAATGATGGCAGCGACAGTAAAAAATATACTATTAATTTATTGCCGGGCGCCAACACTTTTCGCGCTGTTGCACTTAACAGCCAGCGCACCGAAAGCGAACCCGATGAAATAGTGGTAAACTATAAAAACGGCGATGCGCCTGCTCCAAAACCTAATAACAATACCAATAACAGCGTGGCTATTGATGAAATTGACAGGAATGCAACATTGCATATTGTGGTGATAGGTATTAACGCTTATAAAAATAAGATCAACCCGCTCACTTATGCGTTGCCCGATGCCACTGCGTTTAAAGAAGAGTTAGAGAAAGATGCAAAGTCAATGGTCAACAATGTAAAATCCTATTTAATTACCGATGATGCCGCCAGCAAAACAGGTATTATAGCCGCATTCGATAACATAAAAAAAACGGCAAAGCCTGAGGATGTATTTGTGTTTTATTATGCAGGCCACGGCTACATTCACCCCACCAACAATGAGTTTTATTTGGTGAGCAGCGATGTAGCCGATGGTGGTGAAAGCCTTTTAAAAAATGGTGTTTCGGCAAAAGAGTTACAAACATTTGCGGTTGATATACCTGCACAAAAGCAACTCTTCATCATGGATGCCTGCCAGAGCGCCGGCGCCTTTGAAAAGATGCTGAAGCACGATGGGGAACAGCAAAAAGCCTTAGCTGTTGTAAGCCGCAGCACGGGTACGCACTGGATGGCCGCGAGCGGCAGCACAGAAACAGCAAAGGAGTTTGGGGAGTTAGGGCATGGTGTGTTCACATATTCATTACTGGAAGCATTAAAAGGTAAAGCAGTAAATAACAAAATGATCACCGTGAACGGATTAAAAACCTACCTGCAGCAAATTGTTCCTGAGTTGGTGAAAAAGTACGGAGGCAACAGCCAATACCCAGCCAGCTACGGTTTTGGTAACGATTTTCCGGTAGAGATATTAAAATAATTAAAATGAAAAAATTATATTGGTTCTATGCCTTGCCTCTAATAATGGACATCAAGCATAAATAAGCTTTGGATTTAATTAACCGATCATGATAAAAAACGATTTTTTGAAGAAAGTACTGCTGCCATTTTTGGTAGCAGCACTTTATATTATTTCTCCTGTTTATGCACAGAAAGCAAGACTGGTTGTACCTAAAGGGCATGATAATATAATAACGGCAACCTGTATCTCTGACAATCAGAAGTACTTAGCCACAACATCCCGCAATACTATTATTATTTGGGATCTAATAAAGGAAAAAGAACTGCACAGGGTTAAGACGCAAGACCTTTCAATAAATGATCAAATAAAAAAATTGCATTTTATTGATGATAACAAGGTTATAATCGTGAACTCAATAGATGCTTATAACATTTTTACGGGAGAAAAGCTTTCTGGTTTTGAAGAATCAGCATTGAAGCAGGTATCACCAAACGGAAAATATTACTTAGAAATATCTGAAAAATACCCTGACGTTACTATAAGTGTTATAGAAAATAATAATGACAAAAAAGTAAATTCAATAACAATTGCGTACCGTAACTTTAAAGGCTTCACCTGGAACAAAAATGAAATATTATTCTATGGGCCTGACACCTGGACAATATTTGATGTTGTCCAAAATAAAAAAAACACGGTATCGCTATCAGGTAAAAGTTATGATATAGCTACAGCAGATTTTAATAATAACAGGATTGCACTTATAGAAAGATACCGTGATGAGATAGGTATATATGACCTTAATTCCGGTAAATTGGTAAAGACTAAAAAAGCTACTGGCCAGATATATAATGTTTTTTTTAAAGAAAACAAATTGATTGCATTTCAAAGTGAGTTAAACCCTCAAAAGAAGGAGTCCTTTTATATCGTTCAATATGATAAAGACGGAAATCAATTAAAAAAAACTGAAACAATCCTGAGTGGCGAGTCTACTTTTTTTGCAGAAAATGTATTCAATTCCTCAGCTAACAATTTGGTTTATAATGAAGGGGGTAAGCTAAAAATTTATAATATCTTTGAAAATATAATACGGGATGCGTTCACCGATAAAATTGCTTATTACAACAGTTTTGCATTTCCCAAAATAATTAATCAGCAACATTTTAAGATAGCATATTTAATGTAGGCATTACTGCCAGCGACCACAAAAGCAGCGGAAACATTGTATTTGATAAAGATAATTTCAGGCCAAAAAAATATTTTTCACTACCTGGAAAAATAATTTATACTCCTGATGCAAGGTATGCGGCAGGTGTAACTGATAGCAAAATAGTAGTTGCGGATAACTCAAGCGGAAATATTCTTAAAGAAATTAAGTTTCCTGTTACAATTGAATACATTAATAGTACTTCGGTATTTTTTAACGAAAACGGAACCAAAATTTATATTGCCAATTATCTCAATCACCATATAGCAGAGATCGATATCAGCAGAGGCACTTTAACAAAAATAGTAACATTAGAAGAAGAATTTTTTGGAGCGCCAGGATACAGTTATAATGGAAAGTATATTGCCGGCATGATATTTAACAAGAAAAACGAAAGTTTTAAAGTTGTTGTTGATTTGCAAAACCGGAAAGTGCTGTCTAAATCTAAGATGGGGTATGATGACAGGGATTATTATTTCCTTGGCT
>MKRO01000031.1:16103-18263 GCA_001896965.1 Sphingobacteriales bacterium 41-5
TTATTCTAACTATTCAGGCTTTGATGAAGCCCACAGTTTGCTTGCGTTTCAAACATCAGGATATAAAGGCCTTTTTGTTGAGTTTTATAATTTGAACGGGGAATTTGTAAAAGAAATACCTTTTAACGATGGTTACACTCTTGCCAGGGTAAACTTTAATGATAAAGGCTCGATTATGTATGTGCCAAAAGATGATAAAGGCATACAGGTAAGAGAAACAAAAAATGGAGAACTGCTGGGTACCTATTATTTCGTGGAAAATTCAAACGAATATGTTTTTATATCGCCGGAAGGGCTGTTTGACGGATCTCCGCAGGCTGTGAGAGAGCTTTATCTTGTAAAAGGCTTTAAATATTATAGCCTGGATAAATTTTTTGAAAAGTTCTATACTCCCAACCTGCTTCTCAGAAAAAGCAATGGAGAAAAATTTTCACCTCCTAACATTGATAATTTACTGAAAGATGTACAAGCCCGTATTTTATACGCAGAAGTAAAGCGCAATTTAGAAGTAGAGGACGATAAGCCAGTTTACAATAACACTTCCGGCATAGCTGAAATTACAGTAAGTGCCACAGCGCCCGAAGATAAAGTAGATGAGATCCGTTTATTCCACAACGGCAAAGCCGTAAACCTGGCTACCCGCGGGCTGTTTGTTGCTGATGCTGATGGTACCGACAGCAAAAAATATACAATTAATCTTTTACCCGGAGCAAATCGTTTCAGGGCCATCGCGCTCAATTCGCAAAGAACAGAGAGCGAACCCGATGAAATAGTGGTTAACTATAAAAACGGTGATGCACCTGCTCCAAAACCTAATAACAATACCAATAACAGCGTGGCGGTAGATGAAATTGACAGGAATGCAACGCTGCATATCGTGGTGGTAGGCATTAACGCTTACAAAGGAAAAATAAATCCGCTTACATATGCGCTGCCCGATGCTACCGCGTTTAAAACAGAATTAGAGAAAGACGCCAAATCGGTTATCGGCAATGTAAAATCATATCTGGTTACCGATGATGCCGCAAGTAAATCGGGCATTGTAGCAGCTTTTGAAAACATTAAAAAATCTGCAAAACACGAAGATGTGTTTGTGTTTTACTATGCAGGCCATGGCTACATTCATCCCACTAATAAAGAATTTTATTTAGTAAGCAGCGATGTAGCCGATGGTGGTGAAAGCCTGTTAAAGAATGGTGTTTCATCAAAAGAGCTACAAACTTTTGCGGTTGATATCCCGGCGCAAAAACAACTGTTCATCATGGATGCCTGCCAGAGCGCAGGGGCTTTTGAAAAAATGTTGCAGCACGATGGCGAACAACAAAAAGCATTGGCGGTTGTAAGCCGCAGCACGGGTACACACTGGATGGCGGCCAGTGGCAGCACGGAAACCGCGAAAGAGTTTGGTGAGTTAGGCCATGGCGTGTTCACTTACTCATTACTGGAAGCCTTAAAAGGCAAAGCTGTAAATAATAAAATGATCACCGTGAATGGCTTAAAGAATTATCTGCAACAAATCGTGCCGGAACTGGTGAAAAAGTACGGTGGCAACAGCCAATACCCCGCCAGCTACGGTTTTGGTAATGATTTTCCGGTGGAAATTGTAAAATAACCCACCCAAAAAGGGAACTCGTGCGTGGAATAGTTTCCGCAACTAATGAATTTCTGCGTAAAAGTTAGTTTAGAATGCCGAGTCGATTAACCAGGTCTAAGAGAGAAACGACATTATGAGTATCCGTTTTTCTGAATATATTCTTACGGTGAGTTTCCACTGTTTTTTCGCTGATGAATAAGTCTTTAGCTATTTGCTTGTTGGTCATTCCTTTGGTCATCAGTTTTATGATCTCTAATTCGCGAATCGAAAGTTTCAGATCTTCATTTTCTTTTTTACGCCTGCTGTAACATTCCAATTCCTCCAATATCTCTTCAGAAAAATGCTGGCCGCCATGGTGCACTTTTTCTATGGTAGAAATTAACTCCGTTTTGCTTACAGATTTTGGAAGGAAACCTTTAATGTCAGCGTGTTCAATCAGGTTGTAAATCGTTTTACCATCGTTGTTCATTGAAAGAATAATAATTTTTATTACTGGGCACTCTTTTTTTGCCATTAAAGCAAATTCATAGCCACTAATCAAAGGCATCATTAGGTCAAGTAATAAA
>MKRO01000031.1:18310-26810 GCA_001896965.1 Sphingobacteriales bacterium 41-5
TTCTCCTGCAGGCGTTTTAACAGTTCAAACGCGTTGGTATCTTCCATTACAACGTTTAGCTGCTCGGAACTTTCAAGCAAAAGTTTTAGTCCATCAATTACAATTTGGTGATCATCCAAAATGGCAATATTAATTTTTCTCATTCAAGGGTTTTGTTGGTATATGAAAAGCAATTAGTGTTCCTTTACCTTTAGCGCTGCTAATATCCAAAATTCCCTTGAGAAAATTCACGCGGGTCCTTATATTTTCGAGTCCAATGCCGTCACTAATTTCATTGACATCAAAGCCAATACCGTTGTCTTCAATAGTTACATCTATGCCGTTGTTATCCTGCATCAGCGAAATATATAGTTTTGTTGCCTTTGCATGTTTGATCACATTATTAATACATTCCTGGAAAATCCGGTACAAAACTATCTGAATATTGTGATCGGGGTCTTTATTCAGGCCTTCGATATTAAGATTGATCTCGAGGGCATCGCTATTCATTTTCTCAATCAGGCTTTTCAACGCACCGCTTAACCCAAATCTTATGAATGCGCCCGGCATCATCTGGTGCGTCACACCACGCATTTCTTTAATTGAATCATCAAGCAATGAAACTATTTTGGCAAAAGATTCTCTGTCTTTTTCGTTTGATGAAAATTTTTCTTCAGATGCCTGCATGTTCATTTTTGCAGCGCTGAGCAGTTGCCCCAACCCATCGTGTAAGGTTGACGACATTCTTTTTCGTTCGTTTTCTTCCGCCTCAATAATGGCGCGAGCGGAAAGATCTTGCTGTTGAATAATGGTTTGTTGTAGCTGGTTTTTATGTTTGAATTTTGAAGAGCGATAGCTTGTAAGAAACAATAACGATAATAACAAAACCCCTCCAAAGCCCATTGCTAATTGCAGATTTTTGGTTTTAATGGAAGTTGTTTTTTCAATGATCTCACGGTCTTTTTCCGCTACTTCATATTTTGTATTAAGTTCCTGCAAGGTTTTTTGCATTCGGGAGTCAAATAGGCTATCCTTAATCTTACTGTATAATTCGTGAGCCTTCAGCGCACTATCAAACCGGTTTTCCTTTTTGTAAATCTCAGACAGCAAAAGCTGGTTCGCAGATATCAAATCAAGATAACCTGCCTTTTCGGCAAACATATTGCTCGTTGCAATAGTGTTTTTCGCCCTTACAGGGTCGTTTGCCGAAATATAAATTTTCGCAAGATCGGTGTAAACTAAAGAGGTAGCGAAACTGTCTTTCTTTGCTTCAAATAAATTCAGTGAACTAAGCGCATTTTCTTCTGCAGCAAGAATTTTATTTTGTAGCAGATAGGCGCCCGAAATAAAATTATACGCATAAGCCATCCCGATCGTGTCGTTTATAATTTTATTCAACTGTAATGACCTTGTGTAATATTGGATGGCTTTTTCATAATTTTTTTGATATTCATAGATGACACCATTTTCGTTTAACACAGTGGCAATATTAGCTGTATCATGTAATTCTGTAAAAATGTTCAGCGCCCTTTCATAAGACCGTTCGGCAGCGTAGAGCATTCTCGTCTTTCGGTAAAGCTTTGCCTGCTCAATAAACGTGAGACCTAATTCCTTTTTTTGTTTTTTACTTTCCAGGATATTGATCGCTTTACTATACAGCATTGCTGCGGTTTTAAAATCGCCCTTAAAATATATGGCCTTGCCTTTTATGCGATAAAACACTGCCTTTTCAACTTCGTTATGAGTATTTTTAATTGCTTCGTCGCAAATCTTTACAGCACGGTTAAAATCTGTTATTGAAAGGCTGTCGGCTAATAGCTTCAACGAATCATTATTGGCATAAACATTCGTTGAAAGAGCAGTCGCAATCAGCACAGGTAACCATTCCATTATTAGTAAACGATATGGTTTTGATAGTATTATCATATAAATATTTAACTTAAGTATCATGTAAAGATTAAAACAATCACTCCTCCTACAATACCTTATACAGGGTATTTTTTTAGATATCAGAAAATACCCTCTTCAGGGTATTGAAACAATCGTTGCACAAACACATATTTGCATTATTAAAAAACAAAAAACAAATTTTATGAAAACATTGAAAATCTCTCTATTCACAGCCTTCGTATCGCTAACATTATTTTCTTGCAGTAAAATTGCTGACAAAGTTTCCGGTGGTACACTAACCTCAGGCAAATGCGAAATAAAGGCAAATATTTCCGGGGCAGTATCGGGCAAATATGAATCGGTTTTAATCGCAAGTATGCTTACCAAATCTCCAGATCTCATTAACCTTACTACCACTACCACTTCACTCCCGATAAAAACATTTATGATAACATTGCCCGGCGATGTTAAAGTGGGCACTTACAATAATCTGATGGCCAAAGATGAATTTTGGGCGTTTTCTTACACGCACAATACATCAGATGTTGGACAGGCTGAAGAAACATTGTTTGTAACGCCGTTAGAAAACAAAGCGCCAAATTTTACAGTGACTGTAACCAAGTTAACGAGCGAAGAAATTGAAGGTACTTTTAGCGGAACGATGACGAATCCAAAGACGGGTACAAAGACAATAACAATTAGTAATGGTTCATTTAAAGGCAAATTTTAAATCCGCACTAACGCTGGGAAACTCCAAAAAGGCTGCCTCAAGGGCAGTCTTTAGTTTGTGCAGTACGCCACCATAATTCGGTAGAATGAGAGTGTAGAATGAGCCGCTCGCAGGAATCATCAGCCAACTGCAAGGAGTCGGCCGTGACGTGGGATATGAAATAAGCAAGCAGCAAGTAGTTGATCAGACTTAGAGAAACATCATTTAAAGCATACCATGTATGTAAGCGGATAAAGTATTGCAAGCATGATAGTTGGACGAAATTTACCGGTGGTAAATGGTGTAGATTAGGGTTATGAGTTAACTGAAAGGCGTTTTCCAGTGATTTAAGGCGCGAAGTCTGGCTTAATGGGAAGGCAAACCTTTCAAGAAATAGTAAAATCCGCGATGAGTGAAACCATTAAGGTCATAAAAGAGTGTTAGCTGAAGTTGCTGCTAAGTAGGTGGGTAGTCATAATAATAGACTAATGGGCTAAGCTCGCCCATCCGCTTGAAGGAACGCCCCATTTTCAAGGCCATACAGGGTTGACTAATCGGTCGATAATTTGTAAGCTTCTTAAACATGTGATGTCGTAAAATCAAACTTTAAACAACCTGAAGTAATCATTTAACCAGATTTTCGATCACGATTTAATGTAAAACTCTTAGCATCAATTTGTGTCGGAAATGTGTCGGAAAAACAAAAAAGAGTTACAAATTTTAAATGTAACTCTTTAATTATCAAGTGATCCGGATTGGATTCGAACCAATGACCTACTGCTTAGAAGGCACATTTTAGGGTATAAAAATCACTATAAAAAACACATACAAAATAACACCAAATACGCTGAAATATAGCATTCACAATGCTTTCATGTGTATAACTTTGTTATAGTTAGTTATCGTTTATTTATTAGATTTGTTTGCAAGTTGTTTGCAAATTGTTTGCAAGTGAAAAAACTTAGTAATTAATAAATAAAAATATTAGCAATGGCAAGGGCAGGCATTTACTTAGATAGGCGGTTTAAATCGGTTGACGGCGGTTATTATGTGAAGTTACGGGTAACTGAAAACAGGGTAACTCAATACTATCCTACTAACCATAAAAAACATGCAGGGGATAAATCAGTTATTGATGAAAAACTGATACTTGACAGGACGTTTTCTGAAAAGGAATTTGAAAGAATTGTACACGGAACGGAAACGGTTAAAAAGAAAATTGAGGGCGAAGCGGTTAACGTATCAAAGGCGATCCGGCGTACTGATATTGAGGAACTTTATAACAAGGCTTTTAATTCCTTTGTAACAAAGGCGGATGATATTATCAAAAACCTAAAGGTTTTCACCTTTGAAGGATTTGAAAAACATTACCTTGTTAACCGGTCGGCAAAAGATAGCCTGAAAGGTATTTATGATGAAAAAATCAAACAATTAAAGTTAAATGAGCAATACGGGACGGCTGAAACTTACCAAAATGCCATTAATTCAATAACAGATTTTCGGGAAACTGAAAGGAAAAAGAATGATCTGAAACTTGCGGATGTAACCCCAGACTTTCTGACCCGTTATGAAAAATACATGTTGAAGGATGGTAAAAGCAAAACAACTGTTTCAATGTACACCCGGACACTAAGGGCAATTTTTAACGAGTGTATTGCTGATGGATTGATAACCGCCGAACAATATCCTTTTAGGGCACACCGGTCGCAAAAGAAACGTTACCAACCCCCAGCCGCTAAGAATAAAAAACAGGCATTCACATTTGAGCAAATCACACAACTTTATTTTTATAAAAGCCCCTTGCAAGCGGTGCAAAAGGCGGTTGACTTTTGGAAACTTTCCTACTTATGCAACGGCATGAACTTTAAAGACCTGTTAACGCTTCGCTGGAATAATATAGACGGGGATTATCTTGTATTTGAAAGAAAGAAAACCGAAGGAACAAAAGAAGAAAGCGAAACGATCACGGTACACCTTAAAGACGATGCAAAGGCTATTATCCGCAGATACAGCCAACCGAGCATTAGCCCTGACAACTACCTGTTTCCTATTCTTAACCGAAATATGGATGCAGCGACAGCGCACAAAAAAACAAAGGATTTTATCTGTTATACCAATAAGAAATTAAAACAGGTTGCCAAAGATTTGAAGTTACCGCACTTTAGTACCTATTCAGCTCGGCATAGCTTCGCCACTACTTTAAAAAAGAATAAAGCGAGTGTTGAATTAATTAAAGAGATGTTAGGACATGCAAGCACGGCAACAACAGAAAACTATTTAAAGAGCTTTGACCGGGAAACCATAAAAGAGGCAACCGAAGGAATTATACCAACCGAAAAAACTGCATAATATGATTAATGATATATTAGAAAAAATGGGCGCAGACGGCACTTTTGATCGGATTAATAACATGCACGCAATAAATGATTTTTTTAAATTGCCTGCCCCAGACAGGGTAATAAAAAATGCTTTTATCCATGATGTGGAAACCGACAACGCTATCGACTGCAATATTTACCACCCGAAATATGGTTATCCCGGTTTTGTGACAGATCACGATGATGTACGAGCGCAAGGAATTGAAGTGATTGACGAAAAAGGCAATAAGGATATAGAAGCAAGGTTTTTTAATATCCGGTATTCGTTTTATGGCAAATTTGTGCATTGCAATTTCGCTCACACTTGTTTGTGTGAACACGGAGAAAATATAAGCATAGACGAAAATGATGAAATTGAATATAAAGAATTGACTAACAAAGATGGTGTTAAAGTAAAGTTTGTAGACTTCACATTGCACAACCAAATACGAAATGTTGAGAATGAAAGCGATTTTGAGTTAATTATTCAAAGAGAATATAAAAAAGCAAATTTAGATGATACACCCGAAGCAATTGAGGCTTTTAAAAAAGCATTAGTTAACAGAGTTGAAAATCTAATACAGTTGCATCAAACTAACTGCGATTATAATGAAGGTATCGACTTTAATATTATTGGTCTTGCTACCCGGTTTAAAAACTATGTTTTAAAGAGCGGTTTCTCGCATAGAGAAGTAATATTTGCTAATCAATTTAAAGCAAAAGCAGGGTATGAGAATGAAAAAAATGCTGCTGAATGGAAAGAGGAAAGGGGGGAAAAAGCCCGGCAGCAATACTATACTACTGTGTACAGCAAAAACAGTAAGAATTATAAGGCAATAACAATACAAGAACTTCAACAAGTGATAAAACTGTTAGCAGGATACCCTAAAGCTGAACAACTTGCGGTAAATAAGTTAGATAACCTAATAAATTCGTAACCCCGTTACATTCCCGTAACTGATTGAAAATCATAGTTTTATTTATTGATTTTGTGTAAACAAAAACACAAATCAATGAACAACAGTTTAATTTTAACGCAATTAACAATCCCGGAAGTAAGGGATATTATCCGGCAGGAACTTCAAGGATTTTTTGAAACACAAAAAACCGAAAATCACGAACCCGCCGACAGGTGGATGAACTTAACGGAGCTATGCGAATATCTGCCAAACCGTCCGGCGAAACAAACGATATATCAGGACGAAACTATCCCAAGGCATAAGCGAGGCAAACATCTCTATTTCCTGAAATCTGAAATTGATGAATATCTATTGGCGGGCAAAAAGTTTAATCAAGCCGACATTGATAGCCATATTGATAACTTAATTTCTAACAAATAAAAAAGCCGAAATATTTATGAGCAAGATAAATACAACGGCTAAAAATGTTGGGGACATTAACAGCCGTAAAGATAACCATTTTCAGGCGCAATATCAGCGCACATTTAAAGCGTTTTTTCAGCCTCAGACAATGAAGGAGCTATCTATCAGCACCGGGATAGATAGGGCTAATATTTGCCGCTATGTACGTACCATGCGCCATGCAGGAACAATAGCAGTTATCAGGAAAAAATATTGCAGTATTACAAAGCACCTGGCGGGAGTTTATACCACTAACCCGGCATTGATGGCACCAAAACAGCCGACTTTATTTGACGGTGATGGAGGGCCCGGATTATGACACAAGCATTAAAGAAAACATTGCCTGATATTTCGGAAGTAATGACGGCAATCATTAACGAAGCACCGGAACATGATGTAATACTGGAAAGGCTGGCAAATGATTTACAGGCGGTAAATTTTTATGAGCGCAACGGATTTAAACCGTTAAAACGATCTGATTACATTGTACTTTGTATTGATGAGGTGCTGGCAATCGCAAAGGAAAAAGGCTGGCAATTAGCCTATCAAGACAGGCAGGTTTATTTATACAATGGCGAATACTGGCGACCGTTACCGGATGACCTGTTAAAACACTTTCTTGCAAAGGCAGCGTTAAAAATGGAGGTGGAACCAAACGTGGCGCTTTACCATAAAATACAGGATGAGTTTTTGAAACAGTTCTATGCAGCCGCTTACATGCCACCACCGGAACGCAAAAACGGTGATACACTAATAAACCTGAAAAACGGAACATTCAGGATTAATGAAACCGGGCGGCATTTGCAGGAATTTAAGGCAAGCGACTTTCTAAAATATCAATTGCCTTTTAATTATAAACCCGGTGCAACCTGTGAAATGTTTATTAAGTACCTAAACCATGTATTGCCCGACATGGAGAAACAGAAAGTATTACAGGAATTTATCGCAAGCATTTTTATAAGCAAACGCAAAATGAAACTGGAAAAGGTTTTGGTATTGTATGGTGATGGAGCCAACGGTAAAAGCGTTTTTTCAGATGTAATGCGGGCAATGTTAGGTGAGGATAACGTGAGCGGTTACGGTATTGGCGAACTGTGCGCTAATAATAGTTATACTCTACCATTATTACAGGACAAGTTACTGAACTATGCACCGGAGTTTAACGGTAACGTGGACATAGAGAGGTTTAAAGCCATTGCCACAGGCGAGCCGCAGGGAGTGCGCCGAATTTTCAGGGAGCCATACATGATGACAGATTACGCAAGGTTGGCATTTAATTGCAACGTCCTGCCAAAGAATACAGAACAAAGCGAAGGTTTTTTCAGGCGGTTTTTGATCGTTGAGTTTGACGTAACCATACCGGAACAGGACAGGGATTTATCGCTGGCAACCCGAATAATTGATAACGAACTGGCAGGGGTTTTTAACTGGATGCTGGAAGGACTGGACAGGTTATTGACAAACGGAAAGATAACAGCCTGTGAAGCTGTGAGCAGGGCAACCGAGAATTACAGAAAGGACAGCGACAATGTAGCGTGCTGGCTGGAAGACCAATGTATAACCCCGGGTACGGTGCAAAAGAAACAGCAGGATATGTATAACCAATACAGGACGTATTGCATTGAAAATGGATTTAAGCAGGTATCAAACGTGAATTTTAGTAAACGATTAAAACGGGCCGGGTTCAATATCGAGCGGCGCAATTTCGGCACAGTCGTTTTCGTGGACAACCTCTTTTAACTGTTAAAAGTGTAGCAAGTGTAGCAAGTGTAGGGTTTTTATTAATATAAATAATGAATAAAAAAAAACAACAATTATAAATATGCTACACTCTCTACACTCTCTACACCTTTTTTAAACTTTTTACCGTGAACTGGCAACAACAACAGGTTAATTTATACAGCAATCACAAAGGCGGCACCAAGTACAGCGATCCCGGAAAAGTGCGAACACTCCGGCAGGTGCTTTTTTCTGATTTCGGTGATAACATAGGCGAAATAGTAAAGCTAAGGGCATTAGACAGGAATGCACCGGACTATGACGAACAAAAAAGAAAGCTAAAGGCGAAACTTCAATGCCACACAACGGCGGCGGAGTTATGGACACGGGATGACGAAGTACCGGAGCTGGAGCGGATTGTAAAGAAAACAGGTTTAACGCAAATGGACATTGACCATGTAGAGGCACAGGGGTTTGACATTGAA
>MKRO01000031.1:26819-37424 GCA_001896965.1 Sphingobacteriales bacterium 41-5
TTTATTTTTTCTTTCCCGTTCACCTGTTTTGTTTCCCGATCATGTTCAGGTGATGGCATTTTTGCTATTATGGCAATTGCAGAGCCGGATAAACTGGCAGAATACATGCAACACATTCACAGAACTTTTGAGGATAACGGTATTAAGATCGACACAGGCAAGGGTAAAAAATATTCAGATTTGAGGTATTGCAGTTATGATGAAAATATGTTATGGCGTGATGAAGTTGAACCAATACGCATAAAGCATTTTAAAACCGTTTCCGCACCGGTAAAGCGATTGCGAAGCAATACAACAAAAAGAGAATTTAACGGCGATAGCAGCCTTTATATTACTAACAGATTGCAGTTAATAAAGCAATCGACAAAGGGCAACCGATGGCAGACCGTTTGCCGGGTAGCTTATGAGTTTGGAGGCAGAAAAGAAAGCGGTTTTGAACTGCAAAAAATCATTGATACGATAAATGCAAGCCCACAATTTGCAGGGTATGAAAGCCATTGCATCAAAGAGGCAAATAAAAGTTTTAAAGCTGGCAGCAATAACCCGTTATTGCCATACAGCGATTATCTAAAGACTAAAATTTAAACCAATGACAAAGGGCGAATACATAGATATTATTTATGATGCAATGATTAACTACGGTTTTATAATTGGCTTACCAAAAAGTAAGATACAGGCAAAGCAACTTTATTGGATAGGCACACATGATACAATGCCATGCCTAACGTATGAAGGTAACGGGCTGGCAGCGTTCGGGGCGGAAATTTTGGAGTTATTAAAATACTAATTTAATAAAACATGGCACTTTTATAATTAAACATTTGCAACCCTTCGCAATCATTAGCAACTTTGAGCAAACGTTGTTAAATGATAAGCGAAAGACCCATAACGGCAAAAGAAGCGGCAGCAATCACCAAGCAAAATGTTTTCACAGTGTACAGACAAGCAAGTGAAGGTAAGCTGCCATCATACAAGCAAGGCAATAAAATTTATTTTTTTGAAAGCGAGTTGCTGGCATGGGTAAAGAGCGGCACACGAGAAAGAAATTTAGTTAATCAATAAAATAAAAACATGCAAGAAAAATTAAAAGTTTACGCCTATCAGGTTAACCAAATTACACGCACACTTTCAATGATCCCCGCCGATCTTTTGGAGGAAGCGATCAAAGAGGTTAACAAAAGCGACCAAGATTTTAAACAAGATATTTCAGACCGTTTGCGAACTTATACTCCACTGCTTAATATAATCAGCAATTTCCTAATGTGCATACCCCGTGAGCTGCATAGTTCCGTTTTAATCGAAGCGCAAAACAAAAACATGGCTTACGCTCATGGAACCGCCGAAGCAATGGAAGAAATTGAAGCAGATGCAAAAGAGGCGGTAAACCAAATGAAATTTTAAGGACATGAAAATCTTAAGTTTCAACGAAAATCAGTATAACCGCTATTTGGCGGATGCGAATAAAACAGCTACGCAAGCCCAGGAATTTATCAATCTATTTCAGGCAATATGCCCGTTAAAGTTTGACAGCTCATTGTTGGTTGATGCCATGCACTCGACCGATGCCACGGCGACCACCGAGGCAATTAAAAAACAAATTGAGGCGCAATTGCAGTCGGCAAATATAAATATTCAAGCCATCACCGATGCCGCCGTAAATGATAGTATTAACAGGTTTTGGCAGCTGCGAAACCAAGCAGAGATTGCAGACCCTACGGTATTATCGCAACTTGTGGTTACTAATAACGTGGTATCCTTACCGGCTGATTTTAAAGAGAAAGCTAAGGCACAATTTAGCCACATCTTGCGCAGCCCGGCGGCAATCGCACTTCACGAAAAACAGTTGAAAATGATTGCGGCAATGAATGATTTTTTTGCATCTTGTCCCGGATTAGATACTGGCCAATGGGGTAACACTTTCACAATGCCGGGTTATTCAGGGCGCAACGAAGTTGTGGCGAATACAAATTTTGATTATGAACGATTTTCTAAAGTAGATTGAAATAGAAAATGAAGCGAGAAAAAACAGGAGGCAGAAAAGCTGGCACGCCGAACAAAACAACGTCCGATCTACGGGCGGCGGTAACGGCGTTTGTTGAAGCTAACTGGCAGACGGTACAGGTTGAATTTGACAGCTTAGATGCTAAGGATAAATTGCAATTCATTGATAAGATGCTGGCATACAGCCTGCCAAAACTTCAAGCTACACAAATTGACCTTACCACACAGTTTGAGCGAATGAGCGATGAAGACCTGGACGCACTTTTCAATAAAGTAGTTAACTACGAACATGCAAACAATAGCTGATCTTAAACGTGAATACCTGAAAGCAATTCAGGCAGGTGACAGCGACCATGCAAAGCAATTGCGGGCCGCAATTATTTGCGCCGAAAAGTTTGGTTTTGCAACCGGTCAAGAACTGCCTTTATTTATGGATTATCAGTTAACCCCGGACGGGTATTTGTGCGGGCCGTATAACACCGATACAAGCGACTGGACATTATTAACGGCAAGTGATTTTCAGGCCGTTCAATTCACAAAGCAAAAAATGTTATGGCAACAGATTTAAGCGGTGAAATATTTAAAAGAACGTGCAAAGAAAGGATAAAATACAGGCATTGAAAGCTTATTATGAAGGTAACAAAGAGCCATTACTAAACTTTAATAGTGGTGGCGTGGTTGTGATAGTTGATAGTTTGCAGGGCGCTAAGAATAACCCGGACGTTATCAATGCCAAGCGTTTTTATCAAACTATTTTTTTATTGCCTAACAACCACAGAGATGGAAAGAAAGGATAAAATAAAAATACTTGAGTTGGTAAAAGCCGGTAAGATCAAAACTGAAGATTTACAGCCCCTGCCAAATATTGAACTTAAACCGCTCGACAATGAGTTATCCAATGTAACGGTAAGGGCCGAACATGAATATCACCTTTGCAGGGCCTACAAATGCCAAAAGACTGGCAAAGAGTTTACAGCCGAGGAGGCAAAGGAATTGATCGAGCGGCGCAACCGTTACACCGTTGGCGCAATTGTGTTTTGTTTTGGACAGGATGCAAAACTTTATGCAGGTTGGATATTATGCAAAGAAATTACAAGCAATGAACAGGCAGAAATATTATTACAGCATTTTACGGATGCTGGCAGCGTACCGGGCAAATGACGTTGTAACGCTGGTAGATGAACTGGAAAGGTTTTGTTTCATTCACAGCGTGGGTTTCCCGATTTCAGCAGACTTCGGGCAACTTGTTTTCTATCCCGAAGGTATAAGCTGCCAAGTTGATGGCATTACGCATTACACAGGATGCCATGCCGATAAGCCAAAGGCAAAGAGGTTTGAGGGATTGCAAAAAGTTTCATAATGACAGCGTTTGAGAAGATAGTAAAACAGAATTACCCGGAAGTGTATGCAGGTACATGGCAGATCATACAGGCTGTAAAACCTGTTAACGAAATATCCAACCTTCAAAAAATAAGGCAGCTATTTGGCGAACGGGCAAAAAAAGAACGCCATTTATTTATTGCCGTTGCCTTAAAATACATTTACCCGAACCTTTACGGCGCAAAAACACCCTTTGTCCGCTTTGAAGGATTCACCGGAGAGGTAGCAAGGTTGACAGGCGACCATGTTAGCAATACATCAAAAAAGATCAGGGACGTGCTGATTTGGCTGCATTCAAACGCTGATGATTTCAGGGACATAGCAGACAGGGAATATAACAGGCTATTTGACAAATGCGAGCCTTGCCCCGATTTTTAAAAAATGTTTGCAAATGTTACAAAAATAGATTTGAAATATAACCGCTCATTAGGGCTTGTTCTTGATTAGAATCAATCAATTAACCTTTGCCGCTACAGCAAAATACATAACTTTGAAACTTACCAAAACATTAAAATCAATGAAACAATTACCGTTAATTATTGGGCTTGTTGTTATAATTATTATCGGTTGGTACTTTATGGGTAACGGCAATAGTAGCCAATATGATAACGACAAGAAACCAAAAGCCGAAATATTTAATATACTTGATTCCTTTTATTCCAAATACCCGAACTATGGTTCAAATAAACAAACTCAAAAAACGTTTACAGATACTTTAAATAATATTCTTATCCGCAATGGGGTAAAGAAAATTTACAACGGTATTGTTTTCAAATTACAAAGTGTTGAAGAAACAAAGGATAAACAATACCCATACATAGGTATATTTGAATACGATGAACTAAGTGATTTTAACAAAAGCGATATAAGTCATAATTTTAAAACATCTGTTTTATTAGATAAAAAAGCGGCTGATACTTTAGTTGACAGGGACAGATATTATATTTATGGCGAAACTGTGAAAGTTTTATCGCCTGCCGAGATAGTTACCAATAAAATTGTTTACCTCCCAAATGTTCGCATTCGACCTGATTCAATTGTTCGTTTTACATTTTTCGATTAAAGATGAATTTGAAGCGCAAAAGAAAAAACTACTTAATCAGTAAGAACACAGCCACCGGAAACGGTGGTTTTTTTGTGCTTGAAGCTTTAAGTTATCCACAGGATTTAACATCTAAAAAATATGAGTTTTCGGCACTTTGTTTGCAAATTGTTTGCAAGTTGCGAAAATAAAAAAGGTTTACATATTTATAAACCTTTGACAATCAATGTGATCCGGATTGGATTCGAACCAATGACCTACTGCTTAGAAGGCAGTTGCTCTATCCAACTGAGCTACCGGACCGTTTTCCCTGCCAATGTAAACCTGCAACTTAAAACGCAGTTGCGGTACCGCGCTGAGCTATAATCTACATTGATTTGGGCTGCAAATATAGCCCAAAAAATATTACAAAAAGCACGCACTATAATGGTTTCTAAGTTAAATCATCCGTCCCCTTGCCAAAAAAAACCATTTCCAGCAAACGATTATTTCAACAAACAATACATATCATCTTTGCCATCCCAAGCCAAATATCTTTAAATTTGGAGGTTCGCAGGCTTAGCGCCTTCTGAACATTTTTAACCCTTGTCGCTTCATTCAGATTTGATGGACTTATGATTAGATTTTTTTCGTTACTATGCCTGGTTCTGATCGCGTTTTCTTCGCTTGCGCAGATGAGTACAAACGCCGATAACCCTTTCATGGCCGATCCTGCGATTTTTTATCATAACGGTGTTTATTATTTATACGGTACGGGCGGCGGTAATAAAGACGACGGTTTTAAAGTATTTACATCATCCGACAAAATAAACTGGAGCGACAAAGGATATATATTGAAAAAGGCTGAATCCTTTGGTAGCAAAGGCTTTTGGGCGCCACAGGTTTTTGAGCACAACAACATGTTCTACATTGCATACACTGCTGATGAACATATTGCTATTGCCACATCAAATAACCCCTTAGGGCCTTTCACACAAAAAGAACTGAAACCTATACAGTCAGATATGAGGATGATTGACCCTTTTATTTTTTTTGACAAGGGCAAAATTTACCTATATCATGTCAGGTTAGATAAAGGCAACCGCATTTTCGTGGCCGAGATGGATAAAGATTTAACAAAGATCAATCCATCTACATTAAAGGAATGCATCAATGCTTCTGAAAAATGGGAAGATACCCAAAATGCAAAATGGAAGGTAACCGAGGGCCCAACGGTTCTGAAACATGAAGAATATTATTATCTGATTTATTCAGCTAACGATTTCAGAAACCCCGATTATGCGATCGGATATGCCGTGGCCAAATCCCCAACAGGGCCATGGGAAAAATATGCAGGCAACCCCATTCTTTCAAAGAAAGATGCAGGCATCAATGGTACTGGCCACGGCGATGTTTTCACCGACAAAAATGGCAAAATGAACTATGTTTTTCATACGCATTTTTCAAACGAAAGAGTGGCTAAGCGAAGAACAGCAATGGTTGAAATGAATTTTTCAAAAAATAAAAAATCGGTTCCGGCTCTTTCCATTCTGCCAAAAACTTTTAAATTTCTGCAATTAGCTAACTAATTTATTTTATGATTCGATTATTAACCCTTGCTGCCTGCTTAATACTGGCCGCTTCCTGCTCGCCTTCAAAACAGTCTGCAACCGCAACTTTCACCAACCCTCTCCTTCCGGTTGGGGCTGATCCCTTCAGCATTCACAAGGGCGGTTATTATTATTACACGCATACCACGGGAAATAAATTAGTGATTTGGAAAACCCGGAACATTACTGACCTAAAAAACGCCGAAAAAAAAGTTGTTTGGGTTCCCCCTCCTAACACCAATTATTCGCACGGCCTTTGGGCGCCAGAAATTGCTTTTATCAACAACAAATGGTACATGTATTTTGCTGCAGACGATGGCCGCAATGAAACGCATCGGATGTACGCCATTGAAAACAGCGGCGCTGATCCTACAAAAGGCTCATGGGAATTTAAAGGACAGATTACTGACCCAACCAATAAGTGGGCTATTGATGGAGATGTTTTTGAACACCACGGGCAGCTTTATATGATCTGGTCGGGCTGGGAAGGCGATGTGAACGGCATGCAAAATATTTACATTGCGAAAATGAGCAACCCCTGGACCATTGAAGGGCATCGTGTAAAAATCAGTAGCCCCGAACTCAAATGGGAACGGTATGGAAAGATCAGTAATAAAGAATTTGTTTATGTAAACGAAGGCCCACAATATCTTAAAGGGAAGAATAAAATTTTTATCATTTATTCCGCAAGCGGATGCTGGACGGATCAATACACGTTGGGAATGTTAACAGCAAATGATAATGCCGATCTGCTCAATCCCGAAAGCTGGAAAAAATCTCCCGAGCCCGTGTTTACACCTGAAGCGGGCAGCGGAATTTACGGCGCAGGACATAATTCATTTTTCAAATCGCCTGATGGAAAGGAAGATTGGATCTTGTATCACGCAAACGACAACCCGGGCGAAGGTTGTGGCAACAAACGTAAACCACGCGCACAAAAATTCACCTGGAACAAAGATGGTATGCCAAACTTCGGTAAGCCTTTACCGGTTTCAACAATTCTGCAAGCCCCGTCAGAATAAAATCGTTCGCCAATAAATTTTATTGGCCGCAATATTGTATTTTCGGCTAATGCAGTTTTTATAAATTTCATTAACGTATTCCCATAAATTAAAAAAATAATCCAATGAACAAAACGTTTCAGATTCTTGCATTTGCAGCCTTAGCAGTTTCAGTTGTTTCCTGCAACAATGCCGGCGAACAAAAAAGCGGTGGCGAAGATTCAACCGACACATCTTCTCAGCAAAGCGCTTCAAAATTTGACGCAACAATTGATGGCAGGAAAACAGCGCTTTACACTTTGAAAAACACAAACGGCATGACCCTTACCATTACCAATTATGGCGGCCGCTTTGTAAGCTTAATGGTTCCCGACAGTTCAGGCAAAATGACCGACGTGGTGATTGCAATGGATGGTGTTGAGGCTTTTAAAGATGCAACAGAACCTTATTTGGGCGCTACGATTGGCCGTTACGGCAACAGGATCGCTAAAGGCAAATTTAAATTAGACGGGCAGGAATACACACTTGCATTAAACAATGGTGTGAATACTTTGCATGGCGGTAAAAAAGGATTTCAATATGTAGTGTGGGATGCTATACAACCCAACGACAGTACTTTAGAATTAAGTTATACAAGCCCCGACATGGAGGAAGGTTATCCCGGCGAATTGAAGACGAAAGTTGTTTACAGCCTTACCGGCGACAACGCCGTGAAAATGGAGTACACCGCTACCACTAACAAGCCAACAGTTGTAAATCTTACCAATCACGCGTTCTTTAACCTGAACGGTGCAGGCAGTGGCGATATTCTTAGCCATCAATTGCAAATCTTTGCAGATAAATACATTCCCGTTGATACCACTTTAATCCCAACCGGCATCAAACCTGTTGCGGGCACACCTTTTGATTTTAGAAACCCTACTGCAATCGGCGCAAGAATTGAAGACGACAACGAACAACTGAAAGCAGGTAAAGGCTATGACCACTGCTATGTTTTGAACGGCACAAAAGGAGATTACGGAATGACTCATGCCGCACGCGCGAAAGGTGATAAATCAGGTATCATCATGGATGTATTAACGCAGGAGCCGGGCGTGCAACTTTATACGGGTAATTTTATGCAAAGCAAAAACACTTTGGTTGGTGGCTTTAAAGATGATTTCAGAACAGCATTTTGTTTGGAAACACAGCATTACCCGGACAGCCCTAACCAGCCATCGTTCCCAAGTACAGTGTTAAAACCGGGGGAAACTTATCATACAATTTCTTACTACAAATTCTCGAAATAGATTGTACTCATCGAAACTTTATTCAAGCTGCATCAATGGTGCAGCTTTTATTTTTGTGCAACAAATCTTTTACGAGGTGACTTGGTGAATTATATCCCTAACTGTTGAAAAAGAGAAATAAACCTTTGATCGCGGGGATAATATTTTTTTAAGGTTTGTGCATAAGGAACCGCTTTCTGTGGCTGGCTTTCCTGCAGGTACAAAATGCACAGGGCGTAATTGAGGTCAGCATCGGTTGGCGCCATTTTCAAACCTGCTAAATATTGTTTTTCAGCTTCGCGGGGTTGTTGCTTTTGTTGCATCAATACACCGTAGTTATAATAAACGCGCGGGTTCTGCGTCTTTAACCCGATAGCCTTTTTAAGATTTGCTTCAACATTTTCCGGCTGGTTCATTTCGTTATACAAAAGCGCGAGGTTAAAATAAATACGATCGTTTTGGGGATCGGTCCTCAAGGCATCCTGTAAAACCTTTAGCGCATCAGCATTTTTGCCCATGATATTATACAGCGTGGAAAGGTTCAGCCGGGCATAGTTCATGGCGCTGTCTTTCTGTAAGCTGCGCAGGTAAAAGGTTTCAGCCCTATCGTAATTTCTCAGCTTTAAAAAATAATCAGCCGCCATCACGTTTCCTGATGCAAAATCTGTTTGATATAAAATATGATCGTTCAACTCTGCCGCCGCCTTTGTATAAGGCTCACCAAACTGTACCAGGTTCTGCGGATCGTTTGATGACAACAGCAAATTAGCGGCTGCTATTCTTACAGCCCTTACCTTGTCTTCGAGCATCGGCACCACTGATGCCTGCCATTGTAGCGGAGGAAAATTTGTTAACGCAATTACCGATCGGTATCTTACCTGTGCGTCTTTGTTACCAAGTTGTTTCAATATTTCCTGTAAACTGTTGTTATCACTAATGTTTCCCATATAGTGCACCGCCGTAGCTTTTATAATTGACGGCGTGGCAGTATCTGCCAATAACTTAATGAGGTGTGGCTGAGCCTGCAAATCCATTTTGCTTCCCGGTACAAGGTCTTCTGCAAAATGATAAGGCCGATTAGCACCATACCATTTTACAACCGCATCAGCAGCCCACTGCGCTGACTTATCTTTATGACAATCGTTACAGGCATTGGGCATCCCGCTCTTTACTGAAAGATCCGGTCGAGGTGCACGAAAAATATGATCATGCCTCAAATCATTGCCCATGTAAAATTTTGACGGCATGTGACAATTTTTGCATTCAGCACCCGAGGTACCCATAGCATGAAAAGTATGCGCAGGGTTATCATACTTATCTTTTGAATGGCACTGATTGCAAACCCCGTTGCCCGCAATGATTAATTTACCTGTATGTGGATTATGACAGTTGCTGCATTTCACATCACGATGGTACATCACGCTTTGCAGAAACGATGCGTAAGTATAATCTTCATCATTAACCTGGCCATCTGCATGATAATATTCCGTGGTTGGAATCTCAGGAATATAATCATCCATGATTTCGCCTGTATTCAACAATTTTGAACTGATATTTCCTTTTCTCGCATGGCAGGGAAAGCAGGATTGAATTTCCTGCGCCAGTGTGCTGTTTTTTGCCATCAACAAAAAAGAACCGGCTGTTTTATCACCATCTTTATAGTCGCCGTTTATATAATCAATATGCTTTTTTGCAGGCCCGTGGCAGCTTTCGCAGCTTACGGTTATCTGGCTGTAGGTAGTGTGATAGCTGTCAGTTTCAAAATTGTAGTTCTTTTGATAATCGGTGGTATGGCATTCCCCGCACATCGTGTTCCAGTTTTGTGCATTGCCCGTCCAGTGCAGCCAGTCGTTTGGCGAAATTTTTTGCCCGGGGTACTGATGAAACCATTTTTTATCACGGCTGTTCCAACTTTGCCGTGTCACCTGCATACGCCCGCGGTCAAACTCGATCAAATATTGTTGCAAAGGAAAATAACCGAACGTGTATTTGATTTCATAGTCTCGATACTTCCCGTCATCACCCTGGGTCTTGATAAAATATTTTCCGTCTTTTTTAAAAAATTTTGATGTGACGCCGTCCGCCGTGTAGCTTGCGTTATTGAAGTCGCCTAAAACAGTGCTGTCATCGGGCAGTTCCATTGCTTTAAAATGGTCTGACAGCTTCCATTCATCGTGTTCTTTTTTATGGCAACTGATGCATGTGGAGTCGCCCACATATTCGTTTAACGCAGCGGTTTCTTTTTTCTCAGGTTGCGTACATCTTACGGCAATAATTCCTAAAGCCACAAACAAGCATACGCCGGCAATAACATAAATGAGTTT
>MKRO01000032.1:0-12086 GCA_001896965.1 Sphingobacteriales bacterium 41-5
GTGCCTTGGGGCGGGGCGATAGTTCGGTAAAAAACGTGGTTAGCATTCGCTTACTGGAGCAACTATTTGTTTGTATTGGTTTTGATGCGCTTAAGGATGATTTGTTCCGCCACCTGGTTGTGATGCGGTTACTGTGCCCGGTAAGCAAGCCTAAAACAATAGAATATTTATATCATCATTACCAAATAAGTTATGATATAGATCAATATCCAACAATATTGCACAACTGGTAATAGTCAACAATGAGGAACAACAAGACATTTTGGATGCATTTAATATCAATGAGTGATTTTACAATACCTCATTACAGAAAACAGGAAAAGAAGGCTCGTTAACAAGTTCACAGGCTGAGCCAGCAGAACCTGTGGTTGCTGAAGAGCCTGTTTAAAGATGACATAAAAAACCGCTGAATTTGACGTAGCGTTTCAGCGGCTTGGTGTTTCTCTGAATTTTTTACAAGTTCAGAGGAAGAATATTTTTATCAATCTCTCAACATGTAGTAAAGGTAAGCCGGGGTTTCCCCCATTCCAAAAAAAGAGCATCACTAATTTATGTGATGCTTTGAAACTAAATAAATTACATAGTCCGATAAATTGGGGCTTTGTACTCACATTATGATACTTTTTAAATCTTCCCTACCATTTTTGCCGGTACAACCCACTCGTCAAATTCCTTTTCTGTGAGATACCCTAATTTAACCGCCATTTCTTTTAAAGTTGAGCCTTCTTTATGAGCTTTCTGGGCAATTTCTGCAGCTTTATAATACCCTATTTTTGTATTCAGGGCGGTCACAAGCATCAGGGAATTGTCAACGTGTTTTTTAATGTTTGCTTCAATTGGTTTGATGCCAACAGCACATTTATCATTAAACGAAACACAGCCGTCGCCAATGAGCCTCGCGCTGTGCAGAAAGTTATAAATCATTACAGGTTTGAACACATTCAATTCAAAATGCCCGGTAGCGCCGCCAATATTAATCGCCACATCGTTACCCATAACCTGTGCGGCAATCATTGTTAACGCCTCGCACTGGGTTGGATTTACTTTGCCCGGCATGATGGAAGAACCCGGTTCGTTATCAGGTATAAAAATTTCGCCAATGCCACTGCGGGGCCCGCTTGACAGCATACGGATGTCGTTTGCAATTTTCATTAAACTTACGGCTACAGTTTTTAATGCCCCGTGAGCTTCAACAATTGCATCGTGCGCCGCGAGCGCTTCAAATTTATTATCAGCGGTTTTAAAAGGAAGTTTGGTGAGCCTGGCAATTTCGGCTGCAACGTTTTTGTCGTAATCGGGCGGCGTGTTAATTCCTGTACCAACTGCTGTTCCTCCCAGGGCCAGTTCGCTCAGGTGCGGCAAAGTATTTTTAATTGCCTTAAGGCCATGATCTAATTGCGACACATAACCGCTGATTTCCTGTCCCAGGGTGAGGGGCGTGGCATCCATAAAGTGAGTGCGGCCGATCTTTACCACCTTCATGAATTCTTTGCTTTTTTTCTTTAATGTATCGCGCAGTGTTTCAATTCCGGGAACCGTAACTTCAACCAAAATTTTATATGCCGCAATATGCATGGCAGTTGGAAAAGTATCGTTACTGCTCTGCGATTTATTTACATCGTCGTTTGGGTGTAAAAATTTCTCTTTATCAGTCAATTGGCCGCCATTCAGCACGTGCCCGCGGTAGGCGATTACTTCATTTACGTTCATATTGCTTTGTGTGCCGCTGCCGGTTTGCCACACTACCAGCGGAAAAGCGCTGTCGTTGATTTTGCCGTTTAAAATTTCATCGCAAACTTTGCCGATAAGAACCGCCTTCTTTTTTGTAAGTAAACCGGCTTTTTGGTTGGTGTTAGCTGCTGCCTTTTTTAAATAGGCAAATGCCTGAATAATTTCTTTCGGCATTTTATTAATATCCTGGGCGATCTTAAAATTTTCAACGGAACGTTGTGTTTGCGCGCCGTAAATTGCATCTACAGGCACTTTCACTTCGCCCATCGTGTCTTTTTCAATTCTGTAATCCATATTTCGTAATTTGATTTGTGTGGTTTTGGATGGTGAATTGCCCAGACAGAAATCGCCGGAACGGGTACCCATCCGTGATTGACAAAGGTACATTTTAAATCATGGTTTTCCTTAACTTCAACAATTGATTTTTATCATATATGGTTCAAAAAAACGTGCGAATATTTCCGGCAATTGTATTGGTGGCCTTTACATCATGTTTAATGCCCGTCACCAATACAGATGATAATATTTTAGTGACCTACGAAATGGATACGATCGGTTCAGTGGGCGGCTCTTTTATCAGAGCGGTTGAATCAAAAGACGCCTTATTGCCTGATGCCGGTTCTGTAGTAGAAGTGGCAGATACCTTGAAACGGCCAAAAGATTTTATTTCCTGGAACAAGGGCTATCCGGCTCAGCAGGTTGTTGATTTTGCTAAAACTTTAATGGGGACTCCTTATTTGTATGGTTCAACAAATCCTTCAAACGGGTTTGACTGTTCAGGTTTTATAACTTATGTATTCAATCATTTTAATTTTAAAGTTCCACGTTCTTCGGTTGAATTTACTAATCGTGGCAGGGAGATTCCTGTTGCGCAAGCCAGGCCCGGCGACCTGATTCTTTTCACCGGAACCGATAGCTCCACCAGGGTTGTAGGCCACATGGGCATTGTGATTGAAAACGACGCCACGGGTGAAGTACAGTTTATTCACTCCAGTTCCGGAAAAGCCAACGGCGTCACAATTTCGCCGTTAAAGGGTTATTATGAAGGAAGATTTATGAAAATTATATCAGTGAAAGATGGCATATAAAAAAATTACGCAATGATGGAAGCCACTAACATAAAGAAATCTTTTTTCCCCCTTTTGGGTATGATTTTAATATTTCATACTGCGCTTGGGCAAACTGAAAATGTAATTATTATTACCACTGATGGTTTAAGGTGGCAGGAGGTGTTTGAGGGTATGGACTCCGCAATCGCGAATAATCGCCGCTTTAACGAAGGTGACAGCAACTATATTTACAAAAATTATTGGGCGCCAACCGCCATGGAACGAAGAAAAAAACTGATGCCTTTTACATGGGAATTTATCGCAGATAAAGGTAGTGTTTATGGAAACAGGAATTTCGGTAACAAAGTTGATGTGGCAAATCCTCACTGGTTCAGCTACCCGGGTTACAGTGAAATTTTTACAGGATATGCCGACCCTGCTATCAATTCCAACAGTTTCCCACCTAACCCGCATATTAATGTTTTAGAGTTTTTAAACCAACAGCCACGCTTTAAAGGCAAAGTGGCGGCATTCGCTGCATGGAGTGCTTTTGACAGGATCCTGAATGAAAACCGTAGCGGAATACCGGTCATTAATGGCTTTGACACCGTTAGCGGAAAAATCACCTACCAGCAACACCTTATTAATCGAATGTTGCTATCATCCTACAAACCCTGGGGTGAGGATGAATGCCTTGATGTGTTCACCCACTTTTCCGCAATGGAATACCTGAAAACTAACAAACCAAAAGTTCTTTACATCTCTTGCGGCGAAACTGATGAATGGGCACATGCCGGAAAGTATCGTAGTTATCTTGATGCGGCGAATCAGGTAGATAAATGGATTGAAGAAATTTGGAATTATGTTCAGTCGACCAATCAGTATAAGAATAAAACAGCGTTATTTATTACAACTGATCATGGCCGCGGTGATGTTATAAAAGAAGAATGGCAGCATCACGGAGCAAAAATTGCCGGAGCATCTGAAACGTGGTTCGCTGTAATCGCCCCGGGCGTGAAATCTGTGGGAGAGGCAAAGTCTGTAAACCAATTTTACGCAAACCAGTTCGCTCAAACGATTGCATCTTTATTGCATGTTAACTTTAATCCCGGCCATCCCACAGGTGACCGAATTAAGTTTTAGGCCTGCTTAAATTTGTATTTTAAGGTTTTCAGGCCATAATTAGTGCTTAGCGCGTTTGCATAAATCCGCTACTTTTGTCAACAACTATATATTCATCAATGAAACTCTGGCAGAAAGATAAAGCATCGCTTAAAGAAGTAGAAACATTTACCGTTGGGAAAGACCGTGAAATGGATATGCATCTCGCACCATTCGATGTACTTGGCTCACTGGCGCATATTCAAATGCTTGAATCCATTGGGTTACTTACAAAAGATGATCTGGCTGAACTGCAAGCAGAATTGAAGAATATCTATAAAAAAATTCAGGACGGCGATTTCGAACTACAGGATGACGTGGAAGATGTACATTCGCAGGTTGAATTACTACTTACTCAAAAACTCGGCGATGTAGGCAAAAAAATTCACAGCGCCCGCAGCCGCAACGATCAGGTTTTGGTGGATATTAAACTATTTCTACGAAGCGAAATTGAATTTTTGGTAGATGCTATTTTACCCTTTTTTGATTTGCTTCAGTCGCAAAGTGAAAAATACAAAAATGATCTGTTACCGGGTTACACGCACCTGCAATTAGCCATGCCGTCTTCGTTTGGTTTGTGGTTTGGCGCGTACGCCGAAAGTTTGGTTGATGACGTGACCACTTTGAAAGCCGCTTTTGATGTAGTGAATAAAAATCCGTTAGGTTCCGCAGCGGGTTACGGTTCTTCGTTTCCAATCAACCGCCAAATGACAACGGATTTATTGGGCTTTGCCTCATTAAATTACAATGTTGTTTATGCGCAAATGGGCCGTGGTAAAGCTGAAAGGATAGTGGCGCAGGCCTTAGCGAATATTGCCGACACGCTCGCGAAGATGAGCATGGACATGTGTTTGTACCTGAACCAGAATTTCGGATTTGTGAGTTTCCCTGCCGAACTCACAACCGGAAGCAGCATTATGCCGCATAAAAAAAACCCCGATGTTTTTGAGTTGATCCGTTCGCATTGCAACCGTATAAAGGCTTTGCCTAACGAAATTACAATGATGACCACAAACCTTCCTTCGGGTTATCACAGGGATTTACAATTAATAAAAGAGCACCTTTTTCCCGCGTTTAAAACCTTGAAAGATTGCATTGAAATGGCCGGTTTAATGCTCGGCAATATTGAAGTAAAGAAAGATCTTTTGAAAGATGAAAAATATAAATACCTGTTTACGGTTGATCTCGTGAACCAATACGTGATGGATGGCATCCCCTTCCGGGATGCTTATATAAAAGTTGGCAAGGCCGTTGAGGACGGTAGTTACAAAGCTCCTGAACATAGTGGCACGACAAACCCGCACGAAGGAAGCATCCAAAATTTATGTACTGCAGAAATTAAACATTTAATGGATCAGGCTGTGGCAGAGTTTGATTTTGAGAAAATTCATAATGCGGTTAACATCCTGGTAAAATAATCTCATTTTATTATCAAAAGCTATTTCTTTAATTCTTTCTTAAGAAAATAAATGGTAAATTTGCCATCTAATGGTTACCTCTTTACACATAAGAAAGTATCTCGATTTTACCTGGTAGTTTAATCTTCAAAACTTCCAGGTACCGTAACCTCTTTTTTTATTTTACTAATTTTTTATTTTATGCATAACGATAACACGCCTGTCGTACTTTGCGAAAGCGACCACAAAAAACTTCTCGGATTATTAAATTTTGACAGCAAACTGAATTCTGAGCAGGAAATGACGCTCGCGCACGAAATAAACCGTGCCATCGTAGTAAAAGATTCAGCTTTCCCGGCCAATACTATCCGTATCGGATCAGTAGTAACAATTGTCGAAATTGATTCTAAAAAGGAAAAAGAATTTCAAATAGTGATGCCAAAGGAAGCAGATATCCGGCACCGAAAAATATCCATCTACAGCCCGATGGCTGCGGCAATCATTGGTTTCAGGATCGGGGATGAAGTAGTTTGGAAAATGCCGTCCGGGTTAAAAAAGATCAAAATAAAAGACGTGAAATCGGAAGTTCCCGCCTAATTTTCCCTTAGCAGTCTTTACAAAACCTTCGGTAGATTTCTTCGTATTGAGGAATGATCGTATCAATATTAAACTGTTGTGCGTGTTTAAAAGCCCGTTCCTTAAAGGCTCCTAATGTGTCGTCGTTGCTTAATATTTCAAGCGCTTTTTCGCTCATTGTTTTTACATCACCCACATCCGCCATAAAACCGGTTTCACCTTCAATATTCACTTCTCCCAGTCCGCCGGCATTGGTTGAAACCACCGGAACTTTTGATGCCATTGCTTCCAAAGCAGCCAGGCCAAAGCTTTCGTAATCGGATGTCAAAAGGAAAAGATCAGCTATCGCGAAAATATCTTCCATTTGCTCCTGTTTGCCTACAAAAGTCATTTTTTCCGCAATACCTAAATTGCGCCCCAATTCTTCCACGTGTTGTCTTTCGGGGCCATCACCCACGAAAAGGAGTTTTGAAGGAATTTCTTTTTGAACTTCATAAAATACATTTACAACATCCTGAACACGTTTCACTTTTCTGAAATTTGAGGCATGAAGTAAAATTCTTTCGCCATTTGGCGCCAGCACTTTTTTAAAAGCATCAAGCGGCTTTCGATTAAAGCGTTCAACATCTACGAAGTTGTAAATAACCTCTATTTCCTTTTTAATATTAAAAGTTTTATAGGTTTCCTCGCGCAGATTATTTGAAACTGCTGTGATCACATCGCTTTCGTTAATTGAAAATGCTACAACCGGCGAATAAGTTTTGTCCTTCCCAACTAAAGTAATATCCGTTCCGTGAAGTGTGGTAACAACGGGTATTTCAATGCCTTCCTGCTGCAAAATTTTCTTTGCCATGTAAGCTGCCGAAGCGTGAGGGATAGCATAATGCACGTGCAGCAGATCGAGGTTATTGTTTTTTATCACATCAACCATTGCACTGGCAAGCGCTGTTTCGTAGGGAGGAAAATCAAACAGAGGGTAGGTTGGCACCTGCACTTCATGGTAATAAACATTCGGAACAAAAGCATTCAGCCTCACCGGTTGTTGATATGTTATAAAATGAACATCATGCCCTTTTTGGGCGAGAGCTTGTCCAAGTTCTGTAGCGAGCACACCGCTACCTCCGTAAGTAGGGTAGCATACGATTCCTATACGCATAAAACCAAAGATACTGTTTTAAAAAATCCGGTTCCGTAGTTACAATAATTTGCCAACGCCTGCGGAACACTGAATGAAATAACAAGCGAACAAAGCTAAAGTTTAAAATAGTGCAATCGGGAAATTAATTTTTATTGATCAAAAAGTAGAATGGTTTCAGGGCTTTATGGCTGATGGCATCAATTATTTTAAATTTTTTTTTTGTGATTCTGTTCCTCGCAACCAACTCGTGGGCTTCACAAAATGCTTCGGCGGTTTCCACCGCGGTTATCATTTGGTGCAAATTTTTAACGGCTAGCTCAATTTCCCGCTCCTGCATGGCGCTGTCATGTAGTAATAAAATAATATCCCTGTTAAAATTGCTCACTAAATAATTTTAGAAACCGTAAATTAAGTTATTTTACAGTTAACAGTTTCCAAAACCGCTCCAAATTTCAAAATTTTTTGTTGAAGTTCCGATGACGCGCATCTCAGAAAATAAAATAAAAGTTTTAGTGGCTCCGCTCGACTGGGGATTGGGCCATACAACGCGGTGCATCCCAATAATTTATGAATTGATTTCATTGGATGTTGAAGTCATCCTGGCAGGGAACGATACCCAAAGGGCATTACTACAAAGTGAATTTCCGGATTGTAAATTTCTACGGCTTGAAGGCTATAATATTTCTTACAGCTCTACCGGAAGCGGCTTTGCACTAAAGGTTTTGCAACAGGTTCCCTCGACGCTTAAAACTATTCGTGCAGAAAATAACTGGCTTGATAAGACAATTGAAGAATATAAAATCGATGCAGTAATCAGCGATAACCGTTTTGGCCTGCATACTAAAAAAGTGCCCTGCATTTTCATAACGCATCAACTTTTGATAAAAAATGACCTGGGAAAAATTGCTGAGCGCACAATGCAACGGTTCAATTACCAACAGATCAATCATTTTACGAAATGCTGGATCCCTGATTTTGAAAACCAACCGAATCTTGCCGGTGCATTATCGCATCCTGAAAAAATGCCTTCAATACCTTGCGACTATATTGGCTTGTTAACAAGAATTAAAAGAGTTGAAGTTCAAAAAATAAAGGGTCATATTTTAATAATGATTTCCGGTCCCGAACCGCAGCGAACGCTGTTCGAAAAAATCATTTTCGAGCAACTGGAATCATTTAATGGCACGGCAACTGTTGTGCGGGGAAAGCCTGCCGATACCGTTCCCCCACCTTTGATAAACGGCGTGGCCGTTTTCAATCACTTAGCAAAAGAAGATTTAAACAAAGAGCTTTGCAGGGCGGAATTCGTAGTGTGTCGTACCGGCTACAGTTCTGTGATGGACATTGCAGGCCTTGACGTAAAACCAATTCTCGTGCCCACGCCCGGTCAAACCGAGCAGGAGTATCTTGCAAAATATTTATCGAAACAAAACTTTTGCATTACATCCACTCAACAAAATTTCAATTTGAAGTTGCTTTTACAAAAGGCACAGAAGTTTCAATTCGAAAATCCATTCAGGCAAAAAAAATACAACCTCAGTGAGATTGTAAGAGTCTTCGTTCGGGAAATGATATCGAAAACCTAAGGATTGTCGGGGGTCAAAACTTCAACCAACTTGCCGGGAACGGTAGTGAAATCCGTTTCCCAGTTGTCCATTTCCAGTTCGATCACAGCAATACCGCAGGTTGGCAAATCATCAATATTTACATTGGTAATGTCGTTCACAAAGTCGCTGACGCCGGGGTTGTGCCCTACAACCGCAAGTGTGTTTATGTTTTCCTTCAGCCATAAAATACTTTCTTCTATTTTTAATACAGTGCCGAGGTATAATTTTTCAAAGTACTTGATATCATCACCTTTGAGGTGATTAGCCAGAGCAAAATACTCAGTTGTTTGTACGGTACGAAGCGCAGGGC
The DNA here is from genome assembly GCA_001896965.1 of Sphingobacteriales bacterium 41-5. GTDB lineage: Bacteria > Bacteroidota > Bacteroidia > Chitinophagales > Chitinophagaceae > Niabella. Next base: position 8,970 of record MKRO01000032.1, read on the forward strand.
TTGAAAAAATTTTATCAATCTTGTATCCTTTTTGCATCAGGACTTTGGACATTTTCTCTGCGTTGCGGTGCCCGCGCTCCGTTAACTTCCTGTCTTTATCATTACCGAAATTTTGCTCAGCTTTTGCGTGGCGAATAATGATCAACGTTTTCATAATCCTGTTTTTGCGAATATAAAATTAATTACACAAAATAGCACCCGCCTGTTTTTTCACCCGTAAAAATTTCGCCTGCAACGCATTTATTTTTTCACCCTTATTTTTGTGCAAATTTTTTTATGATGAAGAAACTAACTACATTGGGTTTGGCGTTTATATGCCTTTATGCCCATGCTCAAGACAAAACTGTGATGGATCTTAAAAATTCTTCTGAACGTACCATTAAAAAAGAAGCAGATACTTCACAAAAAATCTGGAAGATGGGCGGCTTCTACAATTTAAATGCTGCGCAAACCTCGTTAAGTAATTGGGCCGCGGGTGGCGATAAATTTTCGCTGGCAATCAACTCGCATTTGAGTGGGTTTGGGTTTTATAAAAAAGGCAAACACAGTTGGGACAATACGCTCGACTTTAATTTGGGATACATAAAAACCACCTCGCTTGGAGGCCGTAAAAACGATGATCGCTTAGATGTTTTATCAAAATACGGTTACGCCATTGCACCAAAATGGAACGCGGGCATGTTGTTCAATTTCCGCTCGCAACTTTTCAAGGGTTATACCTATGAAGACGATGGCAGCCGCACAATGAATTCTGCATTCTTATCGCCAGCCTATGTATTACTCAGCCCCGGCGTTGAATACAGGCCCAATCAAAACTTTTCCCTGTTTCTTTCACCGGCTACTGTTCGCTGGACAATCGTGAGGAACGACTCCCTGTCTTCAATTGGAGCTTACGGTGTTGACAGCAACAAACATGTAAAAACGGAATTCGGTGCATTTGCCACCGCAAACTATATTAAAGAGTTCAACAAAATGCTTTCATTTAAAAGCCGGTTAGACCTGTTCTCAAATTACCTGCACAACCCGAAAAATATAGACGTTTATTGGGTGAACATGCTTAATATGCAACTCAACAAATATTTATCACTCACTTACGGCGTAGACCTTATTTATGATGATGACGTGCGTCTGTTTGGGCCGGATAACAAAAGTCCTGCTGCACAAATAAGGTCAATGCTGGGATTGGGCTTTCTGGTTAAATTTTAAATGAGCCAGCTGAAAGGCTACTACCGGCCTTTAAACCTGCAAACTTTTCAAACTTTAAACAAAACAGTTGGGGCAAAAAAAATTAGTTCGCTTTGCCGAACTCCTCACATTCAATAATGTTTTGCAATACCCTGAAGGTATGGCAGGCAACTGGAAACAACATTTTGGAAATGATAATCCAATGACCTTAGAACTCGCGTGCGGTAAAGGAGAATATACTGTTGGGCTTGCCAGGTTATACCCTCAAAGAAACTTTGTTGGCGTAGATTTAAAAGGCAACCGCATCTGGGTTGGCGCAAAAAAAGCGATTACAGGAAACCTTCGCAATGTTGCTTTTCTGCGTTCGCAAATTGAAAGAATTACTGAATTTTTTGAAGCGGGCGAAGTATCTGAAATCTGGATCACTTTTCCTGATCCGCAACTACGTTTTTCAAAAGCAAAAAAGCGTTTAACGCATCCAAGGTTTTTAAGATTGTATCAAAAAGTTTTAAAACCGGGAGGTGTCGTTCATTTGAAAACAGACAGCCCAAACCTGTATCGTTTTACAAAAGAAGTTTTGACGCGATACAATTGCAATGTTCGCGCAGATATTGATGATGTTTACGCCCAGGAGAAAGTAAGTGATGAACTTTCAATAAAAACGCATTACGAAGCGCTTGACATTGCGCAAAGCAACCGTATTCATTATTTGTCCTTTACTTTGCCTGACGATTTGGGCGGCGCAGCAGAAGACGAATTATTAAAAGACGCAATCAGGTATGAATTGGAATGATGAATGACGATGATATGTTTTATACCAATGAAGAGGGTAAAACGGTGATGACAGAGGAGTACCTTTTGCTTCGTGGTTATTGCTGTGGCAACGGGTGCCTCAATTGCCCCTACGAATATAAAAATGTACCCGAGCCAAGGCGAACTCAATTATTAAATGAAAGAAAATTCCGAAAACAAAAGGAACAGTGAAAAAATTAAACCGGTAGTTCCGTCAGGAGCAGCAGATGATAATTTTTTTCAGCTGGTATTTGATATTGCGAGGCAAATACCCAAAGGCCGCGTCACCTCTTACGGCGCTATTGCAAAATGCATCGGCACGGGTCGGTCAGCTCGTTTGGTTGGCTGGGCAATGAACGGCAGCGGAAGAATAAAACCAAAAGTGCCGGCCCATCGCGTGGTAAACAGCCAGGGAATGCTCACGGGCAAATTTCATTTTGAAACACTCACAAAAATGGAAGAGTTACTGGCAAAGGAAGGCGTTAAAGTGAAAAATGATAAAGTTGTTGATTTTAAAAGATTATTTTGGAACCCAATGGATGAGTTAGGTTTTTAATACCCTTCTTTGAACGCCTGCCACAGATGGAAGTAAGATGGGAAAGTTAAACAATGAAACGAAGCATGATAAATTTTTCTCAAAAAAAATATGTATATACCGAGTTCCCTGTCTAGGCATTCGACCATTAAAAGCCCGTCCGAACGGCATTGAACCGGGCAGGCATAAAACATATACGGATGAAAACTGCAATAAATAATAGAAGGTTATCTCTTCGCTTCACAAAATGGAGCAGGAAATCTTATGCAGCTTTTAAAAGTGTGGGCAGGCATGTGACCATTGGTCGCCTGAAAAATGTAATCGCTGATGCTTTATTGGGAAAGCAGACGAATATTCTTTCAATTTCTACAACCGCATGGAAGCAAGATAATGAAAGCAATGAGAACGAATGGAGCCAGCCTCCTGATGAAGAATTGTTATTGGAATTATGTTCTTTTTCTTTTTTGAAAAACACAAAAATTGATTGCAGCTTTATAAAGCCGCAATGCACCAATATCTTTTCATGGCTGAAAGCCGTTGTACACAACGCTTTCAGCTTTTTTTATTCCCTTCCTGGCAAGATGGATTTCATAAATGCTAAAGAC
>MKRO01000032.1:12113-12992 GCA_001896965.1 Sphingobacteriales bacterium 41-5
TAAACAATATGAACAAAAGAATTATTACAGCATGGACATTATTGCAATTGATTGGAACAACGGCAATGACACAAAACGATACAACTTCTACCTTAGACCCGGTAACAGTAACATCATCACTGGTTGAAAAACGCAGTTCTGAAACCGGAAGAAGCATTGCTATCATTAAAGGAGAAACTATTTCAAAGTTGCCGGTACATTCCATAGACGAATTATTAAAATTTGTGCCGGGCATTGAAGTACAAATGCGCGGCCCTCAGGGATCGCAGAGCGATTTTAGTATGCGCGGCGGAACTTTTCAACAGGTGCTTGTTATTCTCGATGGCATGAGGCTGAATGATCCAAACACCGGGCATTTCACTGCTTACATACCGATAACACCTGCAGAAATTGACAGGATTGAAGTGCTGAAAGGTGCGTCATCAGCGATTTATGGCTCAGATGCAGTTGGTGGAGTGATTAACATTATTACAAAAGCATTTAATGCCAAACAACAAAATCAATCAAAAAATATCAACGGGCAAATTGGTGCGGGCGAATACAATTTGGTAAACATCAATGCCGGTGGATTCTTTCAGCATAACAATCTCAGCGTGGGTGGCGGTGTAATATCGAATCATTCAACCGGAGCGCCGCAAAGAGGCACGCGCGGCTTTTTTCACAACACATCTGCATCAGTTGGCATCAATTACAAACTCAATGATTTCTGGAACCTTTCATATCGCAGCGCCTATGACTACAGAAATTTTGGCGCACAAAATTTTTACACCGCAAACCTAAGAGACACAGCAACTGAAAAAATTACAAGCTGGTGGCACCAGGCACGGGGTAATTATGAAAAAGGCGCAGGTAAAGTATCGCTTGATGTGGGCTATAAAA
>MKRO01000032.1:13098-28908 GCA_001896965.1 Sphingobacteriales bacterium 41-5
AATAAAAAAATCCGTTCAAATGATCGTGGTAATCATTCACTGAACACCATTGCGCCTTTCGTTAGCGCGGTGCAAAAAATCGGCGATAGATTTTCTTTGATGCCATCGCTACGTGTGGAATTTATTGAAGGCATTTCTGCTGAGCTTGTCCCTAACTTAACCGCATCTTACAAAATAAACGATTTACAACTAAGGGCCAGTGGCGGCAAAACCATACGTGACGCGGACTTCACAGAGCGATACAATAATTACGGCAAGCCTTCAATACCCGCATTGAACCGCGTGGGCAATCCTGCGCTTGTGATGGAAAAGTCGTGGGGTTATGAAACAGGATTTGACTATTTCTTCACCAACGGATTCAAATTTTCATCCACTTTTTTTCAGCGATTTAATACCGGCCTTATTGACTGGGTTCAAACTTCATTTGCCGACATGCCAAGAAAGGACAACCTTGTTGCCGATGCAAATTATTTTCTGGCAAAAAATATTTCTGAGTTAAACACATCCGGTTGGGAAACCGATATACAAGCCGCGCCAAAACTTTCAGGTAACCAGTCGCTTTTGTTGAATGCCGGGTTTTTATGGCAATACAGCAAAAGCAGCGAAGCCCGGCCATCGTTTTATATTTCATCAAGTGCAAAATTTTTAACCAATTTTTCAGCAATGTATGCCGCAGGGCCTATTGCAATAAGCCTTAACGGAATTTACAAAAAGCGGCAAACCCAGTCTGCGCCTGCAATTGCCGCCGAAATAACAAAAGACTATTTTTTATTGAACGGAAAAGCTTCCTATAATTTTTTACGGAACAAGCTTGGAGTGTTTGTTCAGGTTGATAACATTTTTGACAGGAATTACAGCGATTTACTCGGCGCGCCAATGCCCGGCAGATGGTTGCAGGCTGGCCTGAGTTTTAATGCGTTTTAATACTTCGGAATATCCTCGCCCAAAGTATCTAAAATATTCACATAGCTCACATAGCGCTCTTCATAGATTTTACCATCAACTACGGCCTGCTTTACAGCGCAATCCGGTTCATTGATGTGTTTGCAATTATTATAGCGGCAACCGGTAAGCCTGTCGCGCATCTCGGGAAAGTAATGGGAAAGTTCTTCTTTTTCAAGCCCGGTTATTGCCAGTTCGCGGATGCCGGGCGTATCAATGATTTTTCCGCCCTGCGGCAAATCGTACATGGTGGCAAAAGTGGTGGTGTGCTGGCCTTTGCCGCTCCAACCGCTCAGGTCCTGCGTTTTTAAATCAAGGTTGGGCATTAAGGCATTGATGAGGGATGATTTGCCCACGCCGCTATGCCCCGAAATGAGCGTAGTGTTATCTTTCAGTATATTTCTTAATGCATCCACACCGTTATTTTCCTGTACGCTGATGGCATAAACCTGGTATCCTATTGCTTTGTACATTTCAGATATTTCAGCGAATTTTTCTTCTTCCTTTTTCCTGAAAAGATCTGTTTTGTTAAAGATGATGATAGCAGGTACGTGGTACATTTCGCATACAACCAAAAATCTGTCAATAAATCCCTGTGAGGTACGCGGATCTTTTAAAGTGGCGACAAGTAAAGACTGATCAAGGTTTGCAGCGATGATGTGCTGCTGGTATTTAACCCGAGGCGATTGGCGGTTGATGTAATTACGGCGCGGCAGGATGTTAGTAATAACGGCAGTGGTTTCATTTTTATCCTCCACTTCTATCTCTACTTCATCGCCAACAGCAATTGGATTTGTGCTCGTAATATCATCAATTTTAAAGACGCCTTTAATACGGGCGTTATGCAACGCTCCTTGTTCGTCTTTAACAACGTACCAAATGCCGGTTGATTTATAAACGAGTGCTTTGATTGTGTAAGACGTTTAAAGGTTGAAAAATTTATTGGTTGAGAATTGCTGAGGTGTATAAGTGGGCGGTGCCTGCCTACAGGTCAGGCAGGCAATGAAGACGCTTTATATTCTACAGATCGTTCAACCATAATTTCAAAAATCATTTACTTCAATGCAGTTACGCGCTCACTTTAAAATCCCTCAGCGCATCATTAAGGCTGGTCTTCAAATCTGTGCTGGCCTTGCGTTTGCCGATGATGAGCGCACAGGGAACCTGGTAATCACCGGCAGGAAATTTTTTAGTGTAGGTACCGGGTATCACCACGCTGCGCGCGGGAATACGGCCCTTACTTTCTATGGCAACCGGGTGGCTCACATCAATAATGCGTGTGCTTTGGGTGAGTACCACGTTGGCGCCGAGTACCGCTTCCTTTTCAACAATTACACCTTCCACCACAATGCAGCGGCTGCCGAGGAAACATCCGTCTTCAATGATCACGGGGCTGGCCTGCAGCGGCTCCAACACACCGCCAATACCCACACCACCACTCAGGTGAACGCCTTTGCCAATTTGCGCGCAGCTACCCACTGTTGCCCAGGTATCTACCATTGTACCTTCGCCCACATAAGCGCCAATATTTACATAAGACGGCATCAGGATTACACTTTTGCCAAGGAACGACCCGTAACGCGCTACCGCATGCGGCACTGCACGAACACCCTGCGCTTCGTAATCTTTTTTCAGCAACATTTTATCGTAAAACTCAAAAGGGTCAATATCCCATTTTTTCATGGGCTGAATGCCGAAATACATTAAGATGGCCTGCTTTACCCATTCGTTCACTTTCCATTTGGTTGCTTTTTTCTCAGCAACGCGAAGGCGGCCTTTGTCCAACTCTTCAATCACAGCATGCACCGCATCGCTGTATTTTTTGTCTTTCAAAAGTTCCCTGTCTGTCCATGCCGCTTTGATTAGTTCTTCCATAAATTGGTTTTAATTGCGCCAAATATAAGAAAGTTCCCTGTTTCAGCTTGCCTGAGTTAAGCTCAATGGCCAACAAGCATCGCCCACTAACTGTTCATTTTTAAACATTCAAATCCGGTTATCTTTGTTCGCATGAACATTGGCTTTGATGCAAAACGGGCGTTTCATAACAATACCGGGCTTGGCTTTTTTAGCAGGGTATTGATCAGCCTGCTGGCGGAGCATTTCCCCAAAAACGAGCATTACCTCTTTAATCCTAAAAGCGGTAATTTATTTCAGCACCGGTTTAAAAATATGCATGAAATTTTACCCGAAAAACAATTGCATAAAATTCTCAAAAGCGCCTGGCGGAGTAAATGGGTTACGGCTGATTTAAAAAAGTACAAAATCGACTTATATCACGGCCCAAGCCACGAAATTCCGGTGGGGATCAATAAAACCGGGATTCCTGCTGTTGTAACGATGCACGATATGTTCCCCGAAATTTACCCCGGTGATTATAAACCTATTGATGTAAAAATCTACCGAACAAAATCAAGGTACGCTTGTAAACACGCGCAGCGTGTCATGGCAATCAGCGAAGAAACAAAGAAACACATTGAGGAATTCTATGGTACTGATCCTTCAAAAATTGATGTGATTTACCAAAGTTGTAACCCTATTTTTAATGTGCTCGAAAAAGAGGAAAAGAAGGAAACCGTACGTTTAAAATATAATCTTCCCTCAAAATTTTTCCTGCATGTAGGAACGATTATCGAGCGAAAAAATCTGTTGAATATTTGCAGAGCCATGCACCTGATTCGTGACGAAGTAACTATACCACTTGTGGTTGTGGGCAATGGCGGCGCCTACAAAGAAAAAGTGAAAGAACACATCAGGCAACAAAGGCTTGAAAAGAAAGTAATTTTTATGTCGGAAGCGATGATTGCCGCAGGTAAAAAGCCTTTTGTGGAAACCGAAGATTTTCCCGCGCTTTACCAATTGTCAACGGCAATGATCTATCCGTCATTTTACGAAGGTTTTGGTATGCCTATTATTGAAGCGATGAGTGGCGGTGTGCCCGTCATCACTTCAACAACTTCGTGTTTACCGGAAATAGGTGGCGCAGCCGCATTCTTGGCCAATCCTGCTAAACCTGAAGAAATGGCTGAGGGTATGAGGAAAATTTTCAACGATAACCATTATGCGCAATCCATGCGTGAGCGCGGATTTGAGCATATCAAAAAGTTTGCACCGGACAAATATATAAGCGACGTTATGACAATGTATTTAAAGGCCCTTCAATAAATCAATTTATTAAATTTCAATCTATGACTGAAAAGGAAAAAATGCTGGCCGGTAAACTTTATAATGCTGCCGATGCCGAATTAAAATCTTTAAGAACAAAAGCCCGCCTTGCTATCCAAAAGCTAAACTCGGCTCTGCCGGATAACGACAACACAATCAAAGAGATTTTAAAGGAGCTGATACCGAGCCAGGGCGAAAATTTTTGGATTGAACCGCCTTTTTATTGCGACTACGGCACCAATATTCACGCGGGAGACAATGTATATTTTAATTACGATTGTACCATACTTGATGTGTGCGAAGTGAGGATTGGCAACGATTGCATGTTTGGCCCCGCTGTACAAATTTACGCCCCGCTACATCCTATGAATGCGAAAGAACGCGCCACTCTTATTGAGTATGGCAAGCCGGTGACCATTGGCAATAATGTGTGGGTAGGCGGCAATGCCACTATTCTGCCCGGTGTTAATATTGGCGACCGTTGCGTGATTGGCGCGGGAAGCGTTGTTACCAAAGATATTCCGCCGGATAGTTTTGCTGCCGGTAACCCTGCTAAAGTCATCAGAACTATCAATAAGGAAAGCTAAAAGCCAAGCTCGGGGCAGGGGAACTACTAATGTTTTTAAATAAAAGCGCACCACCCTGCGCAACCGTTTGGGTATTGAGCCTTGCGAGTAACCCGTATCTTTGCCACATGGAATTATTTGCTGAATCATTAACATCTTATAAAAGGCTTAAAACAAGAGAAGTACGGGTTGGCGATCTTCTGATTGGCAACAATCACCCCATTCGTGTGCAAACGATGACGACAACTGATACGATGGATACGATTGCCACCGTAGAGCAAACCATCCGTTGTATTGAAGCCGGCGCAGAATTAGTACGCATTACGGCGCCTTCAAAAAAAGATGCTGAGAATTTGCTCAACATAAAAAATGAACTCCACAAAAGAGGGTACAATGTTCCGCTGATCGCCGATATTCATTTTACGCCGAATGCTGCTGAAATTGCGGCACGTATTATTGAAAAAGTGCGCGTGAACCCCGGCAATTATGTCGATAAAAAAAAGTTTGAACAGATTGATTATACGGATGCAGAATATCTCGAAGAAATTGAACGCATCAGGGAGCGGTTTACGCCGCTTGTAAAAATTTGTAAAGAACATGGGACTGCTATGCGCATTGGCACCAACCACGGCAGCCTCAGCGACCGCATCATGAGCCGCTACGGTGATACGCCCATGGGCATGGTAGAAAGTGCGATGGAGTTTCTGCGTATTTGCCGCGATGAAAATTATCACCAGATTATTTTAAGTATGAAGGCCAGCAACCCGCAGGTGATGGTGCAGGCTTACAGGTTACTCATTAAAACAATGGATGAAGAGTTTGGTGAAATTTATCCGCTGCATCTCGGTGTTACCGAAGCGGGTGATGGCGAGGAAGGCCGCATTAAATCTGCCGTTGGCATTGGCACTTTGTTGGAAGATGGCATTGGCGATACCATCCGCGTTTCGCTTACCGAAGATCCGGAGTTTGAAATTCCGGTGTGTAAAGATATCGTGAAGCGTTACTCGGTTGAACAGTTGAAAAGTTCACAAGTTAATGAGGAAGAAAAATCAATGTCAATAATTCAACCTCTTAATCTGTCAACTACCAAATACAATCCATTTCAATACAACAAGCGCGAAACTGTAACCGTGGCTAACATCGGCACAGGCCACGTACCGGTGGTGATTGCTGATTTAAGTAAAGCAGGCTACCTCACTCCGCAAAGTTTACAAGGCATTGGCTATACCTACGATGAAGGCTTTGATAAATGGCATATTGCAGATGCTGCGGCTGATTATGTTTACCTGAATAAACAAACAATCAATTTTGAATTGCCCGGTACGCTGAAGGTAATCCGTCCCTATCATCAATGGCTGGAAAACCAATCAACACATACATTTCCTATTTATTGTGCAGAACATTTTGTGGCTGAAGAGAACGTACACCCGGCGCTGAACTTTGTAATGGTGGATTGTTTTAACGAGGGTAATAAGGATATTGAACTGTTGGATGAATTAAAAGAAAAACAGGGCGTAGTACTTTGTTTAAGCAGCACCAATAAAAATGCCATGCAGTCTGTAAGGCGTATGTGCATTGAGTTACAGCAAAGAGACATCAAACATCCCGTGGTTTTTATTACGGATAGCAACTGGCAAACAGCAGACGAACACCTTATTCATTATGCTACAGAAACCGGCGCTTTATTTTTAGACGGTTATGGCGACGGCATTTGCCTGGGCATGACGCAAAAGAGCTATGATGATTTTTCAAAAGAAGAAAATCAATTAACCGGCAGAACTTATCACACATCTTCGGAAACAGGCACGGCAGCAAACGCTTCAGGGGGCGGAGCAACGAGTGTTGCGTCCTTCCTCAACAACACCGCCTTTGGTATTTTACAAGCCACGCGTACCCGCATCTCCAAAACAGAATACATCAGTTGCCCGTCCTGCGGCCGCACATTGTTTGATTTACAGGAGACGACACAAAAAATACGATCTGTGACAAATCACCTCAAAGGCGTGAAGATCGCGATCATGGGATGTATTGTAAACGGACCCGGTGAAATGGCGGATGCCGATTTTGGTTATGTGGGCAGTGGCCCCGGGAAAATCACCTTGTACAAAGGAAAGGAAACTGTAAAACGAAATATTGACAGCAATATTGCCGTTGATGAACTGATCAACCTTTTAAAAGAAAATGATGCATGGGTTGAACCTTCTTAACCTTCTGCCGCGAATCTGAATGACAAAGAAACTAACAACCCTTTTGTTCTGCATTGTAACAGTTGCGTACTTCGTGGGAATGGCCTTACAAAACGACACCATCATGTTTATTTGTAAGCCGTTGTTAGTTACTTCGCTTTTAGCCTATTTTATTTCCGAAACAAATGGTGCGGAACCGGGTTTAAGAATTTTGGTAGTATTGGCGTTGGTATTTTCAATTGCGGGAGATACATTATTAATGTTTGCCAACCGTGATGAATTGTTTTTCCTGCTTGGCCTTTCAGCATTTTTATTGGCGTATGTTTTTTACATCATCACTTTTCATAAAATAAAGGTGAAAGAAAATATCGAAGGCAGGTGGCCGTGGGCAATCGTTGTCGCAATCTATTATTTTTTTATTATCAGCATCCTCATGCCTCATTTAGCAGAAATGAAAATACCGGTTTTGGTTTACGGCCTTGTCATTAGTTTTATGCTTTTGGTTGCAATGCTTTTATACGATTTAGAAGACAATAAAACAGCGCGCTATATTTTAACCGGGGCAATTCTGTTTGTGGTTTCAGACTCGGTACTTGCCATAAACAAATTTTATAAACCGTTTGAAACTGCAGGTTGGATCACAATGATAACCTATATATCAGCACAATACCTGTTAGTAAAAGGCCTTGTGCGATACATAACTTCGAAACGCAATTTTTAACCTGCTTTTAAGAAGTGTTACACAAAAAAATAACATTTAGCAGACATAGCCGTTTTTTTAAAACCGTAACTTTAGAATATTATTCAACATTTAAAATAATTTGTAATGGAACTACTAAGCGAACTCAGAAAAGAATACGATCACGAATATCAAACCACAAAAAAATTTCTTGAAAAGTACCCTGAAGGGAAAAATAGTTACAAGCCGCACGAAAAAAGTACGGAGATGCTTCCTTTAACCCAACACATTGTTGAAGTTTTTGGCTGGCCGGCTTTCATCATCCAAACCGATGGTGTTGATTTTGCAGAAGGCGGCGAAAGGCCGAAACTTGAAACTAAAGATGACCTCGTAAAAGCGCTCGACGAAGCCTATGCCACCAACAAAGAGGCGCTCGAAAAAGTGACTGTTGCGGAACTTGAACCAAATTGGGTACTAAAAATGAACGGCCAGGTTTTGGCATCGTGGACAAAATATGAAGCCATCCGGCACGCATTGAACCAGGCCACACATCACCGCGCTCAATTAGGTGTTTATTATCGTTTAAATGATATTGCCGTTCCCGGTAGTTATGGACCAAGTGCTGATGACCAGTCGTTTTAAAAGTTTAGATATATATCAGGCTGTTAAAAATAAATGGCCTATTGTGGCAGATGTGCAGATTGTCTGGCATCTGCGGCAATTTTATTATTCGGGGAATTAAAACCTCTAAAACTGCCCGCCTTAAATTTGCGGGCAGTTTTTTTTAATACGTACCCAATATCAATTAGCCAAACATCTTGTGTTTGGCGCTAAAGCAAAAAGTAACGAGAATCTGCCGGTTTAGAAATATGTGTTGGTTGAACTTTTCCCGCAGAAGAGGAAAGATGAGAAATTTTGTATTTAAAAATTCCGGTGTTCTTTTACCCAATCTGCAATGTAAGTGTTAATGTCGTGGGTGTTAGTTCCGGGAAAGAAGATATGAGCCACGCCCATTTTTCCAAGTTTTTCAGCATCACTATCAGGGATGATACCACCGCCGATCAGGAGTACATCGCTCATATCCTTCTGCTTCATCAGTTCGATCACTTTTGGAAAAACGGTCATGTGGGCACCGGATAAGATGCTGATGCCGATCACATCCACGTCTTCCTGCAAAGCAGTATTCACAACCATTTCAGGGGTTTGGCGCAGGCCGGTATAAATCACTTCCATGCCCGCATCACGCAATGCCGTGGCAATAACCTTAGCGCCGCGGTCATGCCCGTCTAATCCAACTTTTGCAACTAAAACTCTGATGGGTCTGTTCATAACAAAAATTTGATTGACAAAGTTAACTGTTAAACCTTAAAATGAACTGAGCGCGGGTCAGCATGAAATATGATTTTTAACAGGCTATTTGTAATCCTGTATATTAACCGCCTGGTTACAGAAGCGGTATTCAACCATATCATTGCTACTTACAATAACCAGCCTGTTGCTGCAATATTTTTTTATGAGGTTGTGATACATTTCTATTCCCGCTGTATCGAGATTTGTACACGGCTCATCCAACAACACCAGCGGAACATCAGACAAGACGCATTGTGCCAGTTTCACCCTTTGCTTCATGCCGCTTGAAAACTGACTAATTTTTTTATTCCCCGCCAGGTGCAGGCCCGTTTCTTCCACAATATCTTTAACAGAAATGTTTTGAATAAGTGGTTTAAATTTACTGTGAAAACTGATAAACTCTTCGAGCGTCATTTCTTCCACAAGTTCCAGGTATGGCGCACAGATTGAAACGTACCGGTAAACATTTTCGGCTTTTATTTCTTTACCCTCAATTTCCCATCGGCAAATGCCCTCGCTCAAACTGATGGCGCCGCTCAAAGCCTGAAGCAATGTACTCTTCCCCGAACCGTTCGTTCCGGTAATGGCATAACTGTTGCCGTTTTCAAATTTGAAATTCAGCTGACGAAAGATCCAGTCCCGGTTATAGCGCTTTCCGGCGTCAGCCAATGCTATCATCATCGCCGTTTCCTTTTGTGTATCGTTTTATGATGCCGCGTGTGCTTTCCTGTATAAAAGTGAGAATTTCATCCCTTTCATCGGTTGCAGGAAATTCTTCTTCAAGGTATTGAACAGCCTGGCTTACGTTCAGGCCGCGGTTGTAAATTATGCGGTAAATATCAAGAATATGATTAATCTTTTCAACGGTATAGCCTGTTCGTTTAAGCCCCACAGAGTTAACGCCACCATAGCTTAGCGGCTGTCGCGCGGCTTTGATGTAGGGAGGAACGTCTTTGCTAACCAGTGAGCCGCCGCTGATAAACGCGTGTGACCCTATCTTTACAAACTGGTGTACAGCGCAAACACCTCCAAAGCCCACATAATCGCCAAGCGTTACGTGCCCCGCAATTTGGGTGCTGTTGCTTAAGGTGCAGTAATTCCCAATAATGCAATCATGCCCGATATGGCTGTACGCTAAAACCCAGCAACCGTTACCAACCACCGTTTTCCACCTGTCGCTGGTGCCGCGGTGAATGGTTACAAATTCGCGGATCACGCAGTTATCGCCAATTTCAACCGTTGTTTTTTCGCCTGTATATTTTTTGTCTTGTGGTTCAGAGCCAATAACGGTACCCGGAAAAATTTTGCAATTTTTCCCGATTCTGGTGCCTTCTTCAATTGTGACGTTGCTGCCTATCCAGGTGCCTTCGCCAATCACTACATCCTGATGGATAACGGTAAAAGGGTCAATCTTCACATTGGTGGCCACCTTTGCGTTGGGGTGAATGTATGAGTTGAAATGAATCATCTACTGCAGTTAACAATAAATTTTTATGTTACGGCGGCAAAAATAACCATTCGTTAGTTAACTACTATTAATATTTTCATAATGTGTTGAGAATCAAAAAAAATCATAGCAAGGCCCTCCGGTTTCAAAAACGATCAAAACCTGCAAATTACGTTAACCTGACAAACCGAATCGTTTTAAAGAATACATTTGCCGTTAATGTTGCAGATAGCGGAAATAGTGAAAATAGCGAATGAAGGCGTGGCCGGGTTGGAACTGATGGCTGAGAGAGGCCAATCGGTTCCGGCATCAGTACAATACAATATTAAGCGGTTTAATAAAAATACCGGTTTTCGATTTGAAGATGCGGGCATGATTGTTTACTCCTACAGCCAAAAGCAAAAAGAAAAACAACTGCAACTAAAATTTTGCGTTGCGGGAAATATGTATTGTGGTGAAACGGACTGTAGAAATTGTAAGATGGGGAACTTTAAAAATTGTTCTGACAGCGCCAACAGCCTGGATGTGGTTCAGATACATTTCTTGCCGGGGCAACTCTCACAATTCATTAAATCGAAACCCAACAATACGCTGAGCGATGATGTTTTGAACTTCAGGCATCAAACCTCATTTTCAAAAACTTTGCCTGTCTGTTCAAAAATAAAAACGGTGATTGAGGGTTTGATCAACCATCAATACGAAGGCAGCCTTGAAAATATTTATGTGAATGCCCAGCTTCACATGCTTTTACTGTTCAGCCTTGACTGTATTGTAAATGATAATGAGCCTGTTTTTCCTGAATGCAGGTTTTTAAACAATATTGCCGACAAAGAAAAAGTTGCACAAGCCAAAGAACTGTTGGTACAGCGTATCGGCGACCCAATCACCATCAAAGAGCTCAGCCGCAAAGTGGCAATGAATGAATGTTACCTTAAAAAAGGTTTTAAGGAAATGTACGGCACTACCATTTTTGACTTTTACCAAAACCAGCGCATGGAACACGCCAAATACCTTTTGTACGAAAAAGGCATGAGCGTAACCGATGTTTCCATGATGCTCGGCTATTCCTCCATCTCGCATTTTAGCACCGCCTTTAAAAAACAAACCGGCTTAAAACCCTGTGAGTTGTTGTTGCGATAATCTTTTTGCGGGCAACGGTGCTGAATTACAAATAGCAGCTCTTATTTGCTAATGTTAAAACAAAAAAGGTTGCCGGAATATTTTTCCACCAACCTTTTTAAAAACCTTACCAGATCCTGATCCTGTCTTCCGGCTTTACATATAACTTATCGCCGGGCTTTACGTCAAAAGCACTATACCAGGCATCCATATTTACAAGCGGGCCGATGGTTCTGTAGGGCCCCGGTGAATGCGGGTCTGTGAGAATTCGTTTTGCAGCTTCTTCGGGCAGGATATTGCCACGCCATACCTGCGCCCAGCTTAAAAAGAAGCGCTGATCAGGGGTAAAGCCATCAATTTTTTTATTGCTTTTTCCTTGTGGCGTCATTTTGAACGCCTCATAAGCCACATTCATTCCCCCAAGATCGCCAATATTTTCGCCAAGGGTTAATTTCCCGTTTACATGAATTGTATCAAGCACGGTATAAGCATCGTATTGTTCAGCCAGTTTTTGCGCTTTTACATCAAATCGTTTACGGTCTTCATCCGTCCACCAGTTACGCATAGTGCCATCAGCATCGTATTTGCTGCCCTGGTCGTCAAACCCGTGGCTCATTTCATGGCCAATTACTGAACCAATTCCGCCATAATTCACGGCGTCATCAGCGTTCGGGTCAAAGAAAGGAAACTGCAAAATGCCCGCGGGAAACACAATTTCGTTAAGTGTGGCGTTGTAGTACGCGTTAACCGTTGGCGGCGTCATACCAAACCTTTCCCTGTCAACCGGCTTTCCAAGCCGGCTGATCATGTAGTTATATCTCCAGATGTTGGTATTGCGCACATTTTCAAAAAATGAATTTCTTTTTATTTCAAGGCCGTTGTAATTCTCCCATTTATCGGGATAGCCAACCTTGGGCCTGAAGGCTGCGAGTTTTGCCAGCGCTTTTTGCTTGGTAGGCTCTGTCATCCAATCGAGCCCTTTAATTCGTATTGCAAATGCTTTGCGAAGATTTTCCACCAGCACATTCATCCTTGCTTTTGCTTCCGGTTTAAAATATTCTTTTACATACAATTGGCCTAACAACTCGCCAATACTTCTGTCAGTAAGTGTTGAAATGCGCTCCCACCTAGGTGTTTGTACCCTTTGCCCGGAAATAGCCTGATCATAAGCAAAATTGGCCTTAACAAAACTACTGCTAAGATAAGGCGCTGCATTATCCAGTACATTCCATTTCAGGTAGGTTTTCCAATCGTTAACAGACACGGCTTGAAGCAGGTTGGCCACCGATTTAAAAAACGAAGGATTATTTACAAGGATGCTATCCTGGCCTGTTATTTTAAGGATTTTTAAAGCGTCGTTCCAGTTGATTCCGGGTGTAAGTTTATTGAAATCGGCCACGGAAAGTTTGTTGTAGGTTTTGTAAGGATCGCGCAT
Organism: Sphingobacteriales bacterium 41-5; assembly: GCA_001896965.1. Lineage (GTDB taxonomy): Bacteria > Bacteroidota > Bacteroidia > Chitinophagales > Chitinophagaceae > Niabella. The sequence goes on from MKRO01000032.1 coordinate 25,985, forward strand.
TTCCACTCTGCTGGCCTGTGCCGCGGCTAACTGCTTCTCAATTCCAATGACCACATCAGCGTTGCTTTTGGCTTCGGCTGCTGGTGTGCCAACAAGTTTGAAAAGTTGAGAGATATAATTTGCGTAGGCGTTTCTAATCGATACCGATCGTGGATCGTCCTTCAAATAATAATCACGGTCTGGCAAAGTGGTGCCGCCTTGTGAAAACTGAACCATCATGTTTTCAACATTTTTTCTATCCTGGCCAACGAAAAAACCGTAAAGCGGAGAGCCCAATCCCTGTGTGCGCATATATGCCGTTTCTGTTAACACGCCATCAATAGTTCTGATCGCGTCGAGCGTAGCAAGTACCCTCTTCACCGGTGCGGCGCCCTGCTTTTCAATTGTAAGACTGTCCATGCCGGCGGCGTAAAAATCGCCCACTCTTTTTTCAACAGAACCCGCCGCAGCATTTTTGTTGGCCCTGGCTTTTTCAAGAATTGATTTTACAGCGTTGATGTTAAAATCGCGGAGCACGTTAAAGGAACCCCAGCGGGTTTCCTTGGGTGGTACGGGGTTGTTTTTAATCCAGGTTCCGTTTGCATAAGCGTAAAAATCATCACCCGGTTTTACCGAAATGTCTCTGTCTGCAGGGTTTATGAACTTTGCAGGCGCCTGGGCATTAAGACCGTCAATTAATAAAACAGCAACAATTATAAAAAGAAATGCGCGTTGTACTTTCATTCTTATGTTTATTTTAATTCTTGATATAAACATTAAATGTACACAAAGGTTACAATTTTACAATAGGCCGAATAAACTTTCAGGCAAACCCATTAGATAAATCAGTTATCATTTCAACGAAAACCTAATGTGCATAAAACCGGGGATAACCTGTGCAGGTAGTTATTTAAATGTTGATAATGGCAGGTTTTTTGTTGAACATTTTGTAGGTAAGGCGTGGATACAAAACACGTTTAAAATTTGGAAAAGGGTAGTTCTTAACGCTATCTTCATATTGCAAATATGATTGGCCAATTTAGTTTCGCAAGATTTTAATACGGTTTTTCAACTTTGCACCTTAGCAGATTCTTTGACAGGTTAATTGTTAGTTATAGTTTCGAAAGTATGTGCGGGCAGCAATGCCGGCAAGGAACCCGGAAATTTGACGGCCAATTGACCAGGCAAAGTTGACGCTACATGCTGAAGCGATGCCGGATGCTAGTATGCCGAAGCCCGGATTACAAATGTGCAGCAATGCGCTGAAGTGCCCTGGGTTAAGAAAATACAACGGCGCCGACGGAGCAGACGCAATAGCTAAAACAAAGGCGGATGCAGGTACGCCAAAGTTTGTAAGACCAACGCACAGCAATGTGAGTATGTTTTGCAACTAAGGATTACCACGGCACCCGGCGGAGTTGAGGCAAACAGCAGAAGCCTTGCCAATTGTTCTGTGGATTGACGCTTTTCTACGAATCGGGCAGCAATGCCCCCCAGTTCTAAAGTTAAGATTCGCTCTACAGTGACAATGCTGAAGCTATTAAAAGAGCATCGGGTTAGTAAGTGAAAGTGTGGTTCGCCACGCCTAAAACAAAACCGGTGCTTTTTTTATGCCCCTACGGGAAGGTGATGATTTGAAGAAACTAAGACAACAGATCACACAACAGTTGATCAAGTTGCATAGAGAATTCTACTTCTTGAAGCTTCGAGCCTTAGTGCCTTTGTTGCGAATTAGTGACAATAATTTACTCCTTATCTGCCAACTCACTAATCAGTTCCGCAACCAAGGCTGTCCACCCTGTTTGATGGCTGGCGCCCAGGCCGCGGCCGGTATCTCCATTAAAATATTCGAAGAATAAAATAAGATCGGCGTTTTCGGGCTTTTTATAAAACCAGTTATATTCGGCATAAATTGGCCGGTCGCCGTTTTTATCTTTCTGAAATAAACTGATCACTCTTTTTGCCAGTTCTGACGAAATATTAAACAAATTCATTTTATTTCCTGAACCGGTAGGGAATTCGATCATTAAGGTATCGTGATAAAATTTACCAAACCTGCGAATACTTTGAATGATCAAAAAATTAATCGGCAGCCAAACCGGGCCACGCCAATTACTGTTGCCGCCAAACATGTCTGAGGTTGAATCTCCGGGATCGTATTGAATGGAATGCACTTCCCCATTGATGGTAACCGAATAGGGATGAGCTTCATGATATTTGGATAAAGCCCTCACTCCGTGATCAGACAAAAATCCATCTTCTTTTAATAGTTTTACCAACATGGCTTCCAACCTGTCTTTTTGAACCAGAGAAAGTAACATTTCCTCGCCATCGCTTTTTTCTTCTTTTGGCCAGAATTTATTGTTTTTAATCCTGTAATCTTTATACCAGTCAAAGCGCTTTTTAAAATCAGGCAATTTATCAAACACCTCTTTACTAATCTGGCTCACGGCGTACAAGGAAGTAAGCCCAACGACTGACCTGATTTTTAATGGTTGCGGAGGTGCATCGCGCATACAAAGCACATCGTAAAAAAACTGGTCTTCCTCATTCCAGAGAACATGTTCGTTCAGCGCCTCGGGAATTAAAATGAAGTGCTCAAAAAACTTGGTGGCCACATCCTCAAATGACGGATCAACCATTGCAATTTCCAGTGCCATGTCCATCATATCGAGTGCGTAGATTCCCATCCAGCTTGTCCCGTCTGCCTGTTCAAGCTGTATTTCGCCTGTATCGTGATGGCTCCGGTTAAATACACCGATATTATCCAGGCCAAGAAAGCCCCCTTCAAAAATATTATCGCCTTTCCGGTCCTTCCTGTTGATCCACCAGGTAAAGTTGATCATTAGCTTATGAAAAACTTTCTTGAGGAAATCGATATCGCCCTTTCCCGTTGCTTTCTTTTCAATCTCGTATATTTCTAACGCTGCCCAGGCCTGCACCGG
>MKRO01000032.1:28960-30553 GCA_001896965.1 Sphingobacteriales bacterium 41-5
GGTTTCATGAACCATTCCCGCATGAGCAGCAACAACTGGTTTTTTGCAAAGGCCGGATCGATTACCGACATTGAAATACACTGAAAAGCCTGGTCCCACGCGGCATACCAGGGATATTCCCATTTATCGGGCATTGAAATCACATCCTGGTTTTTAAGGTGCTTCCAATCGTGGTTGCGGCCGGTGGCGCGCGAATCAGGAATGGGTGTAATACCGTCGGATTTGGTCAGCCATTTTTCTACATCATAACGGTAATATTGTTTGTTCCACAACAGGCCAGCCAAAGCCTGCCTTTGAACTTTGTCCAAATCATCTGAAACGCCTTTGGGAAAAATCGCTGAGTAAAACTCATCAGCTTCATTCTTTCTTTGCTGAAATATTTTTTCAAACCCTTCTTCAAAAGGAGCCGCCATTTCTTCCGCCGACAGGCGGCAATAAATGCTAACCGTTTCCCCTGCTTTTATTGTGCGTTTATAAACCGGTGCGAACCGGGTACCTGTTCTGCGGTTTCGCAATTGCAAAACATTTTCATTGTTGATGATGGCCTTATGAAAAGCATCTTTGGTGAAAATATTTTTGTTAGGTATGCCCTGAACAATTTCGGTGTTGGTTTCATTATCGGTGTACAAGGCATCGTCAGCGTCACTGTAATAAAAGAAATATTTTTCCATGCGGGGATGCTCGGCACAAACTGCATTAGTTCCCCACGGCGAAATATCAGGCACGCCCGGCGAAAGGTCATAACTCCATTTATTATAAAACCATAGCATGGGTAAGACGGTTACCGGCGCCGGTTCGTGAAAGCGGTTGGTAATGTTGATGCGGATGGCAATATCCCGGCTGTTATATTTTGCATAAGTAATGTGAACATCAAAATATTCGTTATTGTCAAAAATGCCGGTGTCTAAAATTTCGTATTCAGTTTCGAGTTTGCTACGGTTCTTATTTTTATCTTTTAATAGTTGATAAGGAAATTCCTGCTGCGAGTACTTGTACAGGTATTCCATATAGTAATGCGTGGGAAGATTGTCGAGGTAGTAGTACAATTCTTTCACATCCTCACCGTGGTTCCCTTCATAATTGCCCAATCCGAAAAGCCGTTCTTTTAAGATCGGGTCTTTACCGTTCCAAAGCGCAACTGAAAAACAAAGATTTTGAAAATAATCTGAGATCCCGGCGATGCCGTCTTCGCCCCATAAATAAGCGCGGCAATAGGCCTGGTCAAAAGGGAAATAGCCCCAACTGTCGCCCCATACTCCGTAATCTTCGCGAACCGTTCCCCATTGGCGTTCGCTTACATAGCAGCCCCATTGTTCAAGAGGTACTGATTTTTTTGAATTTTCCCTGAGCCTTTTGTGTTCTGCTGTCATTCGCTTTTTTTTGATTTTAGAAAAAATCAAGAAGGCCTCAAAAGTAATGTTTTGATGCGAATGAAGGTTAACAAACTATTTCCAAATAGTTATTGTCCGACAGCCAATCTAATAATTTCTGTAAACGTTATATAGCACTTTCTTATCGTAATCGTTAAGAGTACCAGAAACATCATTTTGAATATAATGCAGTTTAAAAGCCTTAATTGCTGAGGATTGATTT
>MKRO01000032.1:30594-40468 GCA_001896965.1 Sphingobacteriales bacterium 41-5
AAAATCCTCAGGCGGTGTCATCATATTGAAAGAATCGTACCAATACCCAAACCCGGCCCCGGCCAGCTTTTTCCATGGAAAATATTTGCTGGGATCATTTTTACGGGTAGGGGCAATATCAGAATGGGCGATAAAATTTGCCTGCGGAATATCGTATTCCTTCTTCAAAAAAGCGAGCAATTTTATCAGTGCGTCAATCTGCGCATCGCTGAAAGCTTCTTCCCCGTTGTTGTCAATTTCAATGCCGATACTGCAGGAGTTCATATCAGTGACAGCGCCCCATTTACTATTTCCGGCATGCCAGGCGCGCATATAATCGTTCAGCATTTGGTGTACTATTCCGTCGCGGCCAACCACATAATGGGCGCTTACATTGGTTCTCGTAATGGAAAATGTGAATAAAGTTTGTTCAGGGCTTGTTTGGGCGGTGTGGTGCAGAATGACAAAATTGGGTTTGCGAACATTGAAATTCACAGTGGTATTCCAATCTGCTGCATTTACAGCAGGGTTCTTAGGGTTTTTAACCACCCGAAGTATATTGGTCAGCGAATCCATCATTCTATTGTAAAGAGGCCTCGCAGAAACCTGTTGTATACTATCGGTAATTAATTTATAGTAGGCTCTTGTTCGGTAGGCCGGTCTCGCGTCAGTTGACGGGGGCGGCACATATACCGGCGCCGGCTTTGTTTTTTGCGGTGCAGAACTTACAGGTTCGTCATCCCGCCTCGTAACCTGTTCAGGTTTTTGAAAAACTGTTTGATTGGGCTGTTTGCCCGAAGGTTTCGCTACAGGTTTTTGTTGGTGGGGCTGGGGTTTCGTCAACACGTTCGTGCGCGAGGGCTGCGTTGGGGTGCAGGAGTAAACCATAATAAGCAACAGTGCCCAAACTAATAATGTTTTTGTGCTAAACATTTCTAATGCTGATCTTTTCTTAGTAAAAATAAATCGTAAGTAATGCCGTTCCTTACCGTAAAAGTAACGAAATCCATCGTAAAACGAAATTATACAAGTAAAATTGTGCTGGTGATTAAATATTTTAAGATTTTATTAAACATCTTACCTTTAAAGGCTATGGCAATTTACAATACAATTGTTTTAAAATTGCAAATTGTAATTTTAGCATATCAAAAACAAAACAAATTTTCATTCTCCCTGTCAAATCTTTTGAATTTTAAAAGATGTCGGAAAAGGGTTAAATAGTAACTACATGGCGCATTTTGGAATGGTAGGGCTCGGCACAATGGGCCGCAATTTTTCTCTCAACGTAGCCGATCATGGGTTTGAGGTTTGCGGTTACGACCGTGATGAAGCACAAAGAACAAGGCTGCTACAGGAAGGCGACGGTAAACCCGTGAGCATTGCCGGTTCATCAGCAGAGCTGGTACAAAAACTGCAAACGCCAAGGCTCATTATGCTTTTGGTTCCCGCAGGTAAAATTGTGGATGCTGTCATTGATGAATTATTGCCACAACTTAGTAAAGGCGATATTTTAATCGATGGCGGAAACTCTCACTACATCGACACCGAACGCCGTTATCAGGCCTTGCAAAATTCAGGTATCCATTTTATTGGCATGGGCGTAAGCGGTGGGGAAGAAGGCGCTCGTTTCGGCTCCAGCATGATGCCGGGCGGAGATAAACAAAGCTATGAACTGGTTAAAGAAATTTTAGAAGCCGTTGCTGCGAAGGCTCCCGATGGCGCGCCCTGCGTGGCTTTCATGGGTAATACAGCCGCCGGTCATTATGTAAAAATGGTGCACAACGGAATTGAATATGCCGTAATGCAAATGATCAGCGAGGTGTATTGCTTATTGAAAAATGCGGGTTTTTCAAATACAGAATTAAGCGAACTTTTTAATGACTGGAACGCTGGAGAACTTGAATCTTTCCTGGTTGAGATCACGTCAAAAATATTCGCAAAGAAAGACACTGAAACCGGCGCCGACGTTATTGACCTGATTCTTGATAAAGCTAAACAAAAAGGCACAGGGTTGTGGACCTCCGAAAGTGCGCTGGAACTAAATGTACCTATTCCCACTATTGATGTGTCGGTTTCGATGCGCTATTTATCATCCTTGAAAGATGAACGGGTAAGGCTTTCTAAATTGTATTCACATCAAAATAAAATTTCAAGTATTGACAAAGCTCCCCTGCAAAATATTTGCCGCGATGCTTTACATTTTGGTATGATGATGGCCTATTGCCAGGGCATTGAACTATTGGAAACCGCTTCAGAAACCTTTAAATATGACATCGATATTAAAACAGTTATACAGGTTTGGCGTGCCGGCTGTATTATTCGCTCGGCCTTATTACGTGATTTGTACAACGCTTACGAAAAACAACCGGACCTGCAAAATATTATTGAATCGGAAATATTCGTTCCTGTATTGAAAGAAAAGCGCGGGTCGCTGGTTCAATTCCTGAAAACCAGCATGGACGCGGGTTTGCCCGCTGCGGCCAGTGCTGCCTCATTAGATTATTTTGATGCTTACACACTCAGCCGCATGCCTGCCAATTTAATTCAGGCACAGCGTGATTTTTTTGGCGCACACACTTACGAAAGAGTTGATAAAGAAGGCACCTTTCATACCGAATGGGGCAAAAACTAAAGCTATTAAAAATCGAATTTTCAAATTTTAAAAACCCCGCCCGCCCGGTGCAGGCATTAATTATTAAAGTATGAGTTTATCTTTACAGGATCTTAAAAAAACGCCGGCAAGCATTGTAATTTTTGGTGGTTTTGGCGATCTCTCCTGGCGAAAATTAATCCCCGCGCTCTACAATCTTTTTATTGGCGGCTATTTGCCTGAAAACTTCACCATTTTTGCTATGGATTATCATGGCCGCACAGATGCAGCTTACGATAAGCACATGCTCGAAGGCATCAACACGTTTTCCCGCACCGGAAAAGCTGATCCGGAAAAGTGGAATATATTCAAGGACAGGCTTGATTATTTTCAGGGAGATTTTACGGTGCCCGATACCTTTCCGCGATTAAAAAAGGCACTTGAAGATTACGATAAACAATGGGGCAAACGCGCCATCAGGGTTTTTTATTATTCCGTGTCGCCGGGCTTTATCCAGATGATAACGGAAGGCCTTTCAAAATACAAAATGGCCAACAATCCTTCTAAGGACCGTATTGTGATAGAGAAACCTTTTGGTACAGACCTGGCATCTGCGCAAAAATTAAACAAGCTGCTCACCAAAGATTTTAAGGAGCAGCAGATTTACCGCATTGACCATTATCTTGGCAAGGAGGTTGTGCAAAATATTTTAGCGTTCCGGTTTGCCAATCACATTTTCGAACCTCTTTGGCGAAGTGGCGAAGTGGATCATATACAAATTTCGGTAGCAGAAGATGTGAGCGTGGGAACGAGGGGAAAATATTACGACAATAGCGGCGCACTTCGTGATATGATTCAAAATCACTTGCTGCAATTGCTTTCTGTAATAGCAATGGACCGACCTAAAAGCTATACTGCGGAATGTATACGCGATGAAAAAGTGAAGGTATTGAAAAGCGTAAGAAAAATTAAGCCGGAAGAAGTTGTACGCGCCCAGTACACTGCAGGAACAGTTGATGGCAATAAACAGGCTGCTTATATTGATGAGGTGAACGTTGCCCGCAATTCAAAAACGGAAACATTTGTGGCGTTAAAATTATTTATAGATAATCCGCGTTGGAAAGGGGTACCGTTCCTGCTTCGCACGGGAAAATGCATGCCCAAAAAATCATCGCTGATCACGATCGTATTTAAACCAACACCCAACAAAATATTTAAAGATGATACTAACTCGAACCGGCTCTATATCAGTATTCAACCCGAGCAGACAATAAATTTAATTGTTGACGGCAAAGTGCCGGGGATAGAAATGAAGCTACAACCTGTTAATATGGATTTTACTTATAACGACTCTTTTTGTGAACCATCGCCCGAAGCGTACGAAACTTTGCTGCTTGATGTGCTGGAAGGCGATACAACACTGTTCATTCGTGACGACCAGGTAGAAACGGCATGGAAAATTGTAATGCCTATTTTGGATTACTGGAAGAAAACTTCGAGTGGATTAAAAAAGTATGCAGCAGGTACTGAAGGCCCGAAAGCATCGGATCAATTAGCAAAAAGCGTCGGTGCAAAATGGGCGCTTTCAAGCCCTAATGAAACGCCGTTATTGTGTGAGCCAAGGAAAGATAAGCCATGAACTGTCAAAAAAATATTTGGGGCTAAAAAACAGGAAGCATACAAGTGACGGCTAAAAGCATAAAAACTAAACATGAAAGAAAATATTTTTATCTGGCAGGATGGAGAAAAGCTTAGCCTTGCAGCGGCATATTTTTTTGTAAGATCGTGCCGGGAAAGCATTGTGAAAACCGGAAAATTTGCGGTAGCACTTTCAGGGGGCAGCACGCCAAAAAGATTGTATGAAATACTTGCTACGCCTGAGTTCAGCCCCAACATCGAATGGAAGAAAGTTTTACTGTTTTGGGGCGATGAGCGCTTTGTACCGCACACCCATGAAGAAAGCAATTACAGAATGGTGAAAGAAGCGTTGCTTGATCAAATTAAAATCCCAAAGAAAAATATCTTTCCGGTTCCCACACAGGGCTGGCCGCAGGATTGCGCCGATGCTTATGAAAAAACGATCAAACAGGCGCTGGGGAGAAATGCCTCTTTCGATCTCACGCTGCTTGGCATGGGCGATGATGGCCACACCGCATCGTTATTTCCGGGCACACAAATTTTAGAAGAAAATAAAAAATTGGCACAAGAAGTTTGGGTTGATGCAAAACAAACCTGGCGCATCAGCATTACTTATCCTTTAATTAACAGAAGTAAAGAAATCATGTTTTTGGTTGCAGGAGCAAATAAAACGCCGGTGTTGAAAAAAATATTGTCCGGCAGAAAACTAAAAAATCCTTTTCCCGTACAAGGTGTTCAACCGAAAAACGGTAATGCTATTTGGATGGTGGATGAGGCAGCGGTAGGCGATAAATTTTAGCTGCCTAAAGACCGAATTGAATTTAATGCGCTTCCAACCAGTTTTCGCCCTGTCCGCATTCTGCCACAATTGGAACTTCACAAGGCAATACCATCGCAGCTTCCATATTTTCCAGAATGAGCGGTTTTAATTCGTGCACTTCTTCTCTCACCGCATCAAAAACCAATTCATCGTGCACCTGAAGAATCATTTTACTTTTCATTCCTTCGCGTTTAATGGCAGCATGAACTTTTTGCATTGCCAGTTTAATCATATCGGCAGCGGTGCCCTGTATGGGAGAATTGATGGCGTTGCGTTCAGCAAAACCGCGCACTGTGAAATTGCTGCTGTTGATGTCTTTCAGCCAGCGTTTACGGCCCATTAATGTTTGCACGTAGCCATGTTCGCGCGCAAAGTTGATGGTGTCATCCATGTATTTTTGAATACCTGAAAATTCTTTTTTGTAACTGTCAATAATGCCCTTGGCCTCTGTTCTTGAAATACCCAAATTATCTGCAAGGCCAAAAGCGCCCTGCCCGTAAATGATGCCAAAGTTCACGCTCTTGCTTTTATAACGCATTTCTTTGGTCACTTCCGAAGCCTCCACACCAAAAACTTTTGAGGCCGTTGCGGTATGAATATCAAGACCCGATTTAAAAGCATTACACATATTTTCATCGCCGCTGATTGCCGCAACAATGCGCAATTCAATTTGCGAGTAATCGGCTGAAAGCAGTACATGGCCTGCATCACGCGGAATAAACGCCTTGCGGATTTCTTTTCCGCGATCAGTTCTTACAGGTATATTTTGAAGGTTGGGATTGTTGCTCGCCAATCTTCCGGTAACCGCAACGGCCTGCCCGTAAGTGGTGTGTACACGGCCTGTTTTGGGGTTGATCAGTTGCGGCAAAGCATCCACATAAGTTGACCGGAGTTTTGTGAGCTCCCGAAACGTAATAATTTCTTTCGCGATCTCATGGCCCTGGGCTTCCAGTTTTAATAAAATATCTTCACCGGTTTTATACTGGCCTGTTTTTGTTTTTTTAGCAGATGGATCGAGTTTCAATTTATCAAACAAAACCTCGCCTAATTGTTTGGGTGAAGCCAGGTTGAAGCGCACACCGGCGATTTCAAACACTTTCTTTTCGGCCTGGGCCGCGTCTTTCTCCAATTCTTTTGAATAAGCGTTCAGGAATGCTTCGTCAATCCGAATGCCTTCAAACTCCATGTCAGTAAGCACTTTCACGAGCGGGTTCTCAACTTCGTTAAAAACTTTTTCTACTTCCTTCGTTTTTAAAAGCGGTTCAAACGCATTTTTTAATTGAATGGTGATGTCAGCATCCTCTGCCGCGTAGTCTGTAATTTTCTCAAGCTCCACGTCACGCATAGTTCCCTGGCCCTTACCTTTTTTGCCAATCAATTCCTCAATGTGAATGGGTTCGTAACCGAGGTATTTCATACTCAATACATCCATGCTGCGCTTACCATCGGGGTCGATGACGTAGTGCGCAAGCATCGTATCAAATATTTTTCCTTTTAACCCAATGCCATACCATTTTAAAACAAGCAGGTCGTATTTTAAATTTTGCCCGACCCATATTTTGTTTTCGTCATCAAACAAAGGCTTGAACTGTGCTAATATTTTTTCAGTCTCTGCGCGGCTTTCAGGGCAGGGTACAAACCAGGCCTCGCCCGCGTGTGTACAAAAACTCAGCCCCACCAGGTCGGCAAGGTTCGCATCAATATTAGTAGTTTCTGTATCAAAACTAATTTCATCAAAATTCTTTAAATGCCCTACAAGTTCATTAATAGCAGATTCGCCCGTTACCGAATGATACTCATGCTCAACATCGGTAATTCTTTTGATAGTTGAAAATGAAGGGGCGTCGCTTACGGTTTCGACTCTGCCCGGCCGATCTTCGTCATCTTTAACTTCTTCCTCTTCTCCGCCAATCACGTTTCCAAACAAATCGATTTGAACCGCTTTTCCTGCGGTTTTTTTTCCTCCGGAACTTTCGTCTTTAGTTTGCCGAAGGGATTCTTCTCCAAGCAATCTCTTTGCCAGGGTTCTGAATTCCAGTTCTGCAAAAATTTGTGTCAATGCCTCTTTGTTCCAGTCGCCGAGAGAAAAATTTTCTTCATGAAATTCAACGGGAACATCTGTAATAATCGTTGCCAGTTTCTTACTCAGCACAGCGAGTTCCTTTCCTTCCTGAACTTTCTTTCCCAAGGCGCCTTTAATATTGTCGGCGTTTTCAACAACATTTTCTAAAGTGCCGTATGCTGCCAAAAGTTTTGCCGCAATTTTTTCGCCCACACCTGCAATGCCGGGAATATTATCAACGGCATCGCCCATCAATCCCAGCACATCAATTACCTGGCTCACTTCTTTAATGTTCCATTTAGCGCAAACCTGCTCGGGGCCTAATATTTCCACATCGCCGCCCTGGTAGCCCGGTTTGTAAATTTTTATTTTATCGGTCACTAACTGGCCATAGTCTTTATCGGACGTAACCATAAAAACCTCATAACCCTCGGCCGCTGCTTTTTTGCTCAGCGTACCAATCACATCATCGGCCTCAAAGCCGGGCGCTTCAATTACGGGAATATTAAAACCCTCAATGATTCTTTTAATATCAGGAACGGCAATTAAAATATCCTCGGGCGTTTCCTGACGGTTGGCTTTATAATCAGCGTAGTCGGTGTGGCGTTCGGTGGGGTCGTGCGTATCAAAACAAACAGCCATGTGCGTAGGTTTCTGTTTGGTGATGAGCTCTACCAGCGTATTGGTAAAGCCGAACTGGGCGTTGGTATTTTTATTTTTACTGGTGATGCGCGGGCTGCGAATGAGCGCATAGTAGGCCCTGAAGACCAGCGCGTAAGCATCTAACAGAAATAGTTTTTTCTCCATGGTTGCTAAGGTAGCAAAATGTAGAATAGCGATTAGAAAACTATCCGATGTAGAACGTAAAAATCATCAAGACATAAAACAACGCTAAATTTTGAATTAGAATTTTTTATGGTATAAATGTTGTGTGGTCTAATCGTTATCTCTTGAATTACTAATTTGATTATTTTAAAAAAAAATTATGAAGAAAAATGCAATAATTTACCGCAGTTTAACGCTGGTTGCCGCACTAATGATTTCTGCCTTTGTTATGGCACAAGTTGAAGTAGGCGTTAAAGCAGGACTGAACCTTTCAACAATTAGTTGGAAAGATGACGCCGGAAAAAATATCACCGGTACAAAACGGCTTCCCGGTTTTCATGTTGGGATGACATTTGATATTCCCGTGGCTTCTGATTTTTATATTCAGCCCGGAGTTTTATTTACCACAAAAGGAGGAGAACTAAGAAATGATGCGTGGTTTCATTATTGGCCGACAGAAGATTCATACTATGAGGATGAATACACAAGGCTCTCACCTTATTATATTGAAGTCCCTTTCAATTTTTTGTACAAACCTCAATTAGGAATGGGTAATTTGGTGTTTGGCGCCGGCCCTTATGTAGCGTATGGTTTGGGAGGAAGGTATAAAGATAAATTTGATGGAAATACAACCTCGGGTAAACTTGAATTTATAAACGACTGGGACGATCAATCATCAAATACAGACATAAACCCTTATGGCAAGCCGCTTGATTTTGGCCTGAATGTATTGGGAGGTTATGAATTTGCGAATAGGTTATCGGTACAATTAAATGCCGGCCTGGGTCTGGCAAATATTGAACCTAATACGGCAGGAAGAAAACCTGATGCTTCCATGAAAAATTCAACCGTGGGTATTTCTGTAGGATATAAGTTTTAAAGTGGCAACACACATAAAACTTCAGTCCTAATTTTGTTGTAATTAAGTTGATGGCATAGTTTATTATGTAACATTTACATCTCCCCCTTCACAACGCCATCAGCTCCTTAATATGCGCGGGAGAAAAATCAAACTGCAACCCGCTGTTTCAAAAAGTTGGGGTAAGGTTCTTGTGCCGCCAAGGCTTAATGCGGCTTGAAACTTATCACCGATTTTGGCTTCATTATCTTTTGATGTTCCTTACATGCTACTAAAGCTGTCACCGTTGTGCTGCAATAGTAAAAAGCCTTTTCATGAAAAGATTTGCTTTCACAGTTACTTAAAAAAACATATCATAAAAATTTAGGACAAAAATATTTTAGCCGAGAATTGGGATTAAAAAAAAATTCTTTAGTTTTATGCTCTAAACCAAACGATTTATGAAAAAGTTCTCAAGCCAAAGAACAATCCTTGCCACATTGTTAATTTTATCATTTACAACGCTTCTTATTTTTCAGGCATGCAGGCGCAGCATGGATGTAACCAGAGCCGAAAAAATAACTTTTACAGTTAGCGACGCAAAAGAATGGTGGTATGGTAATTTTGTAAAATCTGATGAGTACACTTCAATTGACAAAACTAGTCCGTTTGCAGCACCCGAAGGTGTTTCGGAGAAAAAATATCCGCGATGGAAACGTGCCATTGCTTATACGAAAGGCGATATACAGGTGGTTGAAATGCCGGTTGTTTACGAAGCAACCCGGGTTTCTTTGGCGGGCCTTAACGACATTGCCGGTACGCCTGAGGCTGACCGGATAGCAAAAGCTACTTTACACAAATTATTGATTTTTAAAAAGCCTAATGGAAATATTTATGTGCGGACGGTAAGCCTTGTACCCTCCCGTGAATATGCTAAGAACCATCATTATGATTTAAGCAATATTACTTTTAAAGAACTGCCAAAAGATTTTAACGGTTACCAGATGGTGATGCGGTGGAACCAAAAGCAGGTGAGTACAGCGGTTATAAAATCAGGCTTACCATATGCAAAAGTCACATTGAACAGGTACACGAAAGAGCAACTTATTGCCAGAGCCAAAG
>MKRO01000032.1:40515-44791 GCA_001896965.1 Sphingobacteriales bacterium 41-5
AAAAAGCAGAACAGTTGCAAGAGCCGCCGTGGAGGGCGGTTGCGGTGGTGCTGACTGGGTACCTGACCAGCTTTGGGTGTGTGCCATTGTACCTACCGGCGATGATATAGCTGATGATGAGCGCTGCCAGGAAATTGGGCATTATGTAGATAATCCCAATAGTGGAACGTGGATAGACCAGCCGCCATGCGATTATCCCCCACCACCCAGTGACTGTGAATTATATGGAATTGGATGCGGAGGAGATGAACCGCCAGGAGATAATGAACCGAGTGGTAATAATCAGCCTCCAACTGAACAACCGGTTGATGATAAAATCGAGGATAGCTTATCTAATGATTGCTTAAAAAGTGTCTTAAACACAATGCTCATAAATAATTATAAATCAACCTTGAGTAAAATGTTGAATAATATTTTTGGTCAATCGATTAAGTTCGATATCGTTTTCAAGGAAACAACTGCATTAAATGATTTTCAAAATGGAGAAACGCAATCTGAGATATTATCAAATGGGGCTTTAAGGATTACCGTATCATTAAATTCAAATATTCTTCCCAATGCAGCAGTTGAGTATTCTTCAAGAACAATGTTTCATGAATTTTTGCATGCATATTTACAATATACAGGATCATATGGCATACTCAAAAACCATAATGAGATAGCAAATCAATATGTTGATAGTCTTGCAAGCGCTTTGAAAGCTAATTTTCCTAACATGACTGCTGTGGATGCAAAAGCTTTGTCGTGGGGTGGTCTTCAAGATACAAATGCATGGGATTCAATACAAGATAATCATTTCGAAGATTCGCAGGAGATTCTTTCAATAAACGCCAAATACCGTATAGCAAACGGGAAAGGAACAAAATGTCAGGGCCAATGATAAATAAAATTTTTTTAATAGCAATTTGTTTAAATTTCTTTTGCTATTCCAATGCACAAGGGATAAATAAAGATAGTTTAGAAAATCGGTTCTACTTCAGTATCCTTGATATATTGAAAAAACACAATAAAAACTATTCAGAAGTTGGAAATATTAGTTTTATTGAACTAAAACTTAATAATAACAATGAATTTAGCATTGCTATTATCTTAACGCCTGGGATAGGTGTAGGATGTTTTGATACTACTAGAATCGATAATCTACATCATTCATTGCTTTTGCCTTACATATTAAGCATTGACAAATCTCGTGGTAGCTTTTATATTGTTCCTTGCATTATGCAAAAAAGTACTGTAGAAAAATTGAATACCGGAAACACTTATTATACAAAAACAATATATGATCTTTTTAAAAATATTTTTTTTCTTACAACTAGGAACCGTGCAATAACAATATTACCACTTGCTGGCGGTACTATAGGACCACCAGAATTCTGAATACGAATTCTTGGAATACGGATAAAATTGATATTTTTTTTCGCGAAACACAATCTATGGTAGATTCCGCCGACGCACATACTGTAACAGATAACCCTACTTCTAATCCTGGCTATATACAGGCAAGAATAACATTTAATTTAAGTGAACTACAAAATGCATCAAAAGAGTATATTGTAGCCACAATTTTTCATGAATGTTTACACGCCTATATCATGAATACCAGGACTGATTCGACTTCAAATGACGAAAGTCATGAATTAATGGCTACTTCTGCAAATATTGATCTGGTTGCCAATGCTATTAGGGAAACATGTAATAATAGGATAAGTCTGCAAGAAGCAAGAGATTTGGCTTGGGGAGGCCTCTATAAGTCAAGCGCAAAAACGATAGATACACAAGGTTTTTTAAATTTATCAAGTTCAGATCAAGTTCGAATTAAAGAAACGAATGTTGATTTTAAGTATGGCTCTTCCGGTAAACAGTGCAAATAGCACAGTTGTAGCCCTCATGCGCATAAATTCTTAAAAATGAAAAAAATACTAACTATTCTTTTATTTTTTTATCCTATTGTGGGTTTTTCTCAACAGGACACAAACCTTTCGAGTTTTGTTAGATCGATTGAAAGACTTTATAATCCGTTACCCATAATTAAGGATAGCAACTGCTTTTATAACAATGCGCTCCTAATGGTGGTATTTGATTCATCATATAAAATTTGTAAAATGCAGCTATCAGACAACGCTGCTTCTTGGAACATCTCAGAATTTGAAAGAATAAAAAGGAAATTAGATTATACTTCATTGACAAAATATGCGAAAGAAAATAATTTTATAGGAAAACTATTATTCCCAATTGTTATAAGAAGAGGTTTGAAGAATTGTAAATACGAAATCGAAAATCATAATTTTTCAAGCTCCTTGTTTTCTTTCAATAATATACTCCTTAATGGAAATATAAGATTTGAAAACCCAATTGTAATTACAAGTATGGAGATGACAGGTAAGAATTAGTTTAAGGTACAAAATGCTAAATATTTTTATGAATTTTAAACTATTGTTATTTTATTTTCTTGTGGTTAATACTAATAACATCGATTATCAGCCCTTCTTTAAAGAATTTGGTGATGATATATCGAAAATGATTAGACCCCCTAAAGAATATTTAGAATATTCTAATATTGATTTTTATTACAGTCAATTGATAAAAATTAAAGTTGATAATAAATATAACATATCATCAATAAAAGTATCAGATGGAAGCTCCGAATGGTTTAAGGAGGATATTGAAATGCTAGTAAAAAAAGGGAGAGTTAATTTCGACAAATTTAACCGTCTAGCGAAAAAAAATAAAATAAAAAATTGCGAACTAATATTACCAGTAGAAATAGTATCTGATAATTATCCGAAAATAAATTGCAAACTATACATACCTAATCAAAATTTTTACATGTTCGATAATAAGAACTTAGCCGGTACAATTATATTCGGGAACCGCATAACAATTTCTTATTCTTACGCTGGAATTAAAAAATGATGAAATTATTCATTACGTATTTTCTATTCGTTCAACTTTCAAAAAAACAAACTGTGGGTTTGACAGGAGAAGAACTAAAGCAAAAGGCTAAAGAGGCTTATTGCAAGAAAACAACGCAGCAGCAGAATAACATAAAGGAAGCACATCAGAAACTTCCAGCATCTTCACCTAAAAAAAATTAAAGAAATGTTAAGCTATAACATTAGAATAACGGTAAATACTTTGTCGGTATTTATTTTGTGCTTATTTTTCTCAGGATGTTCTTTTTCTCAGACCAATTTAAAACAAAGTATAAACAATGAGCTACCCTCTTTTGAAGAAATAAGAGAATATATAATGAAAGACACTCTTTTAAAACCCAGTTCGTTTATATATCCTGATTCGTTAAAAAGTCAAAATATTACTAAGAAATTAAATCAATAGAATTAGGCATAACAGCCGCATTTATTGATTAAATATTTATAAGGGTGAGGGAAACTGTTCATCATCCTGTGCATCATTTCGTGAAACAGGTATTTTCGTTTGTTTCTGCGATTGAACCTGAACACATATTCTTTAAGGTACGCGTGTAGATGTTCTTTGGAACACTTATGATGAATACCTCTTAACCAATTCTTAAAAAGCATGATCTGTTTGTGCAATTGCGCTAAAGCGCTTCCCTTTTCTGATTTGACAATTTCTAAGTTCATCGTTTGTTGCAGACATTTATAGGAACTGTAGCTATCTGCCCTGAGATGAGCCTGTGGATTTGTGATCTGTTCAATAGCACAACCCAGCGTATCGGCTTCAAAATTTTCAATATGCTTCAGCCCGATTTTTCCCGTTCTGCCATCTTCGAGTTGCTCTGCCACAATCAATACAGCTTGCTTATCTTCCAGGCTTCTGCCACGTTTACCTTCGCTATAGCCTCCTAACAAAAACTCATCTACATCTGCATTTCCGCCGATTTCATCGTCATCATCTTCTTTCATCATTTGCTGCACCTTACGTTTAAATAACCATGCAGTTTTTTGTTGAACTCCTACTTCGTGGCCTAATTCAACAGTGGACATCCCTTTCTTTTTGGCAGTAAGCCTGAACATCATATGAAATGCTTTTAACAAAGGCATTTTAACTCCATGAAAAACTGTATTGGCCAATACATTCTCGTCATACCGGCACTCGCCACAGCGCTTGTGGTGCCAGGTTCGGCCTTTGATTGCTTTTGTGCAACCGCATCTACTACAACTAAATCCCGCAGGCCATTTGAGTTGCAATAAATATTCAAAACAATCAGCATCGCTTTTAAAACGCTTAGTAAACTCTATCGCATTAATCCCTTTAAACATAACTAATAATTTTAGTTCAAAAATACTAATATTGT
>MKRO01000033.1:0-2798 GCA_001896965.1 Sphingobacteriales bacterium 41-5
CGATAAAATGCACCAGCTTGCCATCTTTAAACAGCGCCACTGAAGGAGATGAGGGCGGGTAAGGCAACAAATGTTCCCTCACTTTTGCAACCGCGTCCATGTCGAAGCCAGCAAAAGAGGTAGTGAGGTAGTTAGGTTTTTTATCAGAATTTGCCACAGCCATTAATACGCCCGGCCTTGCCGTTCCGGCAGAGCAGCCGCAAACCGAGTTGACCACGAGGAGGTTGGTGCCGCCTTTCGCCAGGCTTTCGTCCACCGCCTCGGGGGTTAACAATTCTTCAAAACCGTTGTCAGTCAGTTCTTCCTTCATCGGAAACACTATTTCTTTTGGATACATATTTATTTGTTTTTGAATTTTTAAATTTCTGGTTACAAGCTTCATTTCCGATAGCTATCGGGAATGACTCATCTCGGGCTATGCCATGTTGAGCCTGTCGAACAATATTTAACGCGAAAGTACTAAAATTGTTTACTTACGATGAGTTCAAGTACGTAAATTTGGGTGATGGCGCCCATTTTACAGACACAACTCGCAAGCCAAAATGAGAATAATTGAATGGAATTGTCAAGGAGCATTCAGACACAAAAACAAAGAAATTTTAGAACTTAAGCCCGACATCTTAATTGTACCTGAATGCGAACGAGAGTACAATTTGCGGTTCGGACGACTGACGCCCAAGCCTAATGACTTTATTTGGTATGGAGACTCGAACAAAAAAGGAATTGCGATTTTCTCCTACTCAACCTACAAGTTTAGACTTTTAAAGGACTTCAATCCAAACTTTAGATACATTGTTCCTTTGGAAGTAACTGACGGCGCAACTTCATTTTTACTTTTTGCAGTTTGGGCTATGGATAATAAACAAAATCCATTAGCTCGTTACATTGGGCAAGTTTGGAACGCAGTAAACTATTATCAAACAATTTTACAGGAAAACTCTATTTTAATTGGCGACTTTAACAGCAACCAAATTTGGGACGAAAAGGGGCGAGTTGGAAATCATACAGACGTTGTAAATTACTTAAAGCAACTTGAAATTGAAAGCCTTTACCACAAACAGTTTGACGAGGAACACGGAAAAGAAAGCCTAAAAACTTTTTTTATGTATAGAAATATCGAAAAGCCATATCACATTGACTACGTATTTGCATCAAATAACATAATCAGGAACGGTTATAAATTGACACTTGAAACTTCTGAAAAGTGGATAGACAAAAGCGACCACGTTCCTTTGATATTAGACGTAAAGCCCTTCCAAAGTAAGATTGGGTTTCAAGACACATATGCTGACATAGTGAAGCGAAATTTTAAATATATGTCTGCTCTTACAAGAGAAAAATTTGCCAATGAGCTTACAAATCTTGAAAGTTTAGCAAAATCATTAGATAAGGAAGTTAACAACAGATACAACTTGACGAAACTTATCAGCAGCGTTGAAACTTTAAAGCACATCGACAAATTGGTAGGACACCTTAAACAAAACGGCTGCTAATTGGATTTGTAAAAACCATATTGACCTGTTTAGCATCGAGTAAAAAGAGCGGTGATAGCTATCATGTTAGCATGGCTTGGAGCCAAAGCGGTTTTACGGCCTTATTTCACCCTTTGTTCTTTCAAATATTTATTCCTTTTTCAATATAAATGATTGAACTGTAACATAGGAAACAGTTTTGCAAAAGCACGGCTGAAGGAAGTAATTGTCCTGATAGCTATCGGGATGTGCTACTATTAACATTTGTGCATATATTCGGTTTACGGTATTTCAAATACCGGCCTTCGCAAATATACCGGTGGTTAATGGCTCCGAATTAATCTCTAAAAAACTTAAAAATGAACTGCCGCCAGATTTTTGGCTACATGACCCTTTTCCCGCTATCCCTTCCTTGAGTTTCTCCTGAAATTAGACACGGTGCAGCATCTTGTGTGCTGGGAAATTTTGAATATAACTTTACATCCGGTGAACTGAAATTCAGTAACTTCAAAAAATTAGAAACAGCATTCCTTTCAAATTAAACAGCAATGGGAAAATCAAAAAGCATAAGCACTCAATACACTAAGCTCCTGTTAATTTTAAAAGCACGTTTTGAAAAAAACATGAACCGCCATAAAGGTATCGACTGGGTAAAAGTGCAAGCCAGACTTGAAGCGAAGCCTGAAAAGCTAGCCATTCTTGATGAAATGGAATTAACGGAGGGTGAACCTGATGTTGTGGGTTTTGATAAAAAAACAGGTGAGTTTATTTTCTTCGACTGCTCGGCAGAAAGCCCCAAAGGCCGCCGCAGCCTTTGTTTTGACGATGCGGCGCTCCACTCAAGAAAAGAACACAAGCCAAAAAACAGCGCCGTGAAATTGGCGGAAGAAATGGGCATTGAAATGTTAACCGTAGGCCAGTACAGAGAACTGCAAAATCTGGGCGAATTTGATTTAAAAACCTCAAGCTGGGTTATCACAACTCCTGAGATAAGAAAACTGGGTGGTGCATTATTTTGTGATCGCCGGTATAACCAGGTTTTCACTTATCATAACGGTGCCGAATCTTATTATGCAGCGCGGGGGTTTCGGGGTTGTTTAAAGGTTTAGGCGGTTCTGAAATTAACTATTCCAGATATCCCAACTCAACTCGGCCTGCCCCACAAGCATATCATAACCATTTTTAATTATAGCCCCCCGCTGCTTCCCTTTTTGCAGGAACATAGTTTCTGATGGATTGTAAACGAGATCGTACAAGTAATGCTCCGGCGTCAGCCATTCATAAGGAATCGGCGGAAAAGTTTCCGTTTTAGGAAAACTGCCGAGC
>MKRO01000033.1:2819-4903 GCA_001896965.1 Sphingobacteriales bacterium 41-5
GACGAGTTTGTAATCTTTAATTATCCCGGCAGTCAATTCTTCATAGGTAATAATTCCCCGGTTTTTGGTTCGGGAAACAAATTGATATTCGATCCCAAGTTTTTTAAGCACATAAATTACGGCTTTAGCCGCACCACCCGTTCCCAGCACCAGCGCCTTACTATGAAAAGGGTATAATAATTCTTTCAAAGAATTTTCGAAAGCAGGCGCATCGGTATTAAAACCCAATAGCTTTCCGCCATCAATCCTTATACAATTTACAGCGCCAATTTCTTTTGCCTCATCATCCAATTCATCTAAATACGCCATAACGCGCTGTTTGTGTGGAATGGTAACATTGATCCCACAAAGATTTTTATGAGATGCTAAAAGCGATGGGAACTTTTGAATATTATCGAGTTCAAATAATTCATAGGCCGCATCGGGGATGCCTTTTATCAAAAATTTTTCGGTAAAATATTTTTTGCTGAAAGATTGTGCCAGCGGGTACCCGATGAGTCCAAACAATCTCATCAGTTCACATTTTTTTTATCGAGATATAAAGTAAATGTATCGCCGCGAAGGCCGATGCGCATTGCTTCCAGCGCTATCACTTCGTTGGGGGGAATATTACCGAGGTTTACATTGCAGCCGATGAGTTCTAAAAAATATAATTGTTGCGCTTTTTGCGGCGCTTCCCAAATAATTTTTTCTTCTGGGATTTGCGTAAGAATTTCCTGTACCAACCCTTCGCGCACTTCTCCCGTTCCACGGTAAATGCCCACGTTCCCTGCCTCGCGCGCTTCTGCAATCACATAGGAAGAACCCGCCTCCAGTTCCGCTTTCATTAACTCTATCCATTTATATGGTGGAATGATATGGGTGGCATCCTTACTTCCCACTTCGCTCAGTACATTCGCGTACTGCGTCATTTTTTCAATATACCCGCATTTTTCAGCATGGGGAATAGTGATAGAACCATCACTCACCTCAATATAATCAATTCCAAAATCTTTCAAAACCGCTACATAATCGTCTACCTGGTTGCGGATGAGATAGGCTTCAAATAAAGTGCCGCCGAAATAAACAGCCATTCCGGCGGATTTATAAATTTCTATTTTTTCACGAAGATTCGGCGTTACCACAGCCGTACCAAAGCCAAGTTTTACAATATCAACATGCGGCGACGAAGCATTCATAAAGTTCTTTGCTTCTTCAACGCTAAGACCTTTATCCATTACCATTGTGAGGCCCGACGTTCTTGGTTGTTTGTTTCGTTCTGGTAGTTGGGATAGTTTGAAACTCATGCACTTAAAATTAAAATACGTGACAAATGTAATACATTTAGTTTTTCAGGCTGAATATTACCAGTATGAGTTTAATCAATTTCGTACTGTCAAAAACTTTCTAAAAATAACTTCAGGCCTTTTCTTTTTTCCTCATCCAGTTGGTAGCTCAGGTTGTGCGAATAATACTTTTTAAGATCGTAAATGTTTTGCGGGCATTGCGCAATCACCTCATTTAAATGATGCAGGCCAAATTCGTTAGCCTTATCAAACTCAAACATAAAATTTTCAGGCAAAGGCTTTGTACTAATCCATGCCGCAAATACGAAAGGCAGGCCTGTGGCGGCTTTCCACTCACCGGCAAGGTCGTAAATATATTTTGTTTTTCCGCGTTGCTGCAAAGCCCTGTCGCCAATCACCAACCCCGCAGTTTCTTCTTTGATCAAATCAATAAACGACTCATCGGTGGCGTCAATCAGTTCCACATCAATTTTCCAATGATTCTTTACCAGCCATTTCAACAACGCCACGGATGAGCGGCTTTGATAATCCAGGTAAATTCTTTTAATTTTTTCCAGCGGCACATCGCTGAATAAACACACGGAGGCCACATCACCAACGGCGCCAATACAAAATTTTCCGTTTAGGTGGTACTCAGGCAATTTTTTTGTTACGGCCACAGGAACCAGCCCAACATCAATATCTCCGGCTTTTAATTTTTCCGCAAGAATTGCAGGGAAGTCCTCAACCAACTCAATCATATCATTTATCGGAGCCATCTTTAGGCCGTACAATAGCGGACGGGAATTCAGGTAATTG
>MKRO01000033.1:4925-5008 GCA_001896965.1 Sphingobacteriales bacterium 41-5
TTTCCACGCTTAGTCCTATTTTTGCGGGGCAAAAGTAGGCCATTTCGGTGGCGTAAATTCCACATCGTAATTATAAAGTATTA
>MKRO01000033.1:5076-5836 GCA_001896965.1 Sphingobacteriales bacterium 41-5
AACCTTTACAGGAATATTATAGTGAATACGCTTTGATTGAATACCGTGTGATTGTTGAAATAGAATACCTCTTTTTGCTGGCCGATAAAAAGTTCTTAAAACTCTCGGCTGCTGCGCGAAAGCACCTGCGAAACCTAATGGAAAACTTCAACCCTGAAAACGCGCTGGCTATTAAAGAAATTGAAAAGACCACGAACCATGATGTAAAAGCCGTTGAATATTTTTTAAAAAGTGAGTTGGATAAAACCGATGCTGCTGAGGCCAAGGAATGGATCCACTTCGGGTTAACCTCTCAAGACGTAAACAATACAGCCGTTCCGCTACTTTGGAAAAACAGCATGGAACACGAGTTGTTGCCTGCATATTTAAACCTGCAACAATCCTTACACCAGTTGGCCAATGACGGGAAAGACGTTCCGATGCTGGCGCGCACGCACGGCCAGCCCGCCTCGCCCACTAAACTGGGAAAAGAGTTTATGGTTTTTGTGGAAAGAATCGAAGGACAAATAAACCTGTTTTCATACATTCCGTACGTGGCGAAATTTGGCGGCGCCACGGGCAATTTCAACGCGCATCATGTGGCTTATCCTAAAACTGACTGGGTCAAATTCGGGAACCATTTTGTGGAAGAGGTACTGGGACTGCAACGCATGCAGTTCACTACGCAGATTGAGCACTACGACAACCTGGCCGCTCACTTTGATTGCATCAAACGCATCAATACAATTTTGATTGATCTTTGCCGCGACATTTGGACTTA
>MKRO01000033.1:5889-6368 GCA_001896965.1 Sphingobacteriales bacterium 41-5
TTGATTTTGAAAATGCAGAGGGCAACCTGGGTATTGCAAACTCTTTGCTGGAGCATCTTTCAGCGAAACTGCCTGTTAGCCGCCTGCAGCGCGACTTAACGGACAGTACTGTGTTAAGAAACATTGGCGTACCTGTTGCACATACCATCATCGCTATTAAAAGCATTGAAAAAGGCTTAGGAAAATTAGTTTTAAACGCCACTAAATTAAATGATGATTTAGAACACAATTGGGCCGTGGTGGCCGAAGCAATACAAACAATTTTACGCCGCGAGAAATATCCCAATCCCTACGAAGCATTAAAAGAACTGACACGAGGCAAGGCAGGTATTACAAAACAATCTATTCATGAATTTATTAAAGGGCTGAAAGTTTCTACCGGCATAAAAAGAGAATTGAAGCAAATCACTCCGCAAAATTATACCGGAGTTGTGGGTAAGTATTAAACCCGGAAATAAACCATCAAGAAAATATTCAAA
>MKRO01000034.1:0-315 GCA_001896965.1 Sphingobacteriales bacterium 41-5
AAAGCTCTTTGGAACAGGGCCGCAATTTCAACAATAAAATGTGGAACGCCCTCAAGCTGATAAGGACGTGGGAAAATAATCCTAATGAGATTGTGGACGTTGACAGAGCCGAAGGCCATCGCGATTTTGCTTCCGAGTGGATGCTCAATCGCATCAACGACGCCAAAGCAGGGATTAACAAACTCTTTGAAGAATTCAAAATCAGCGAAGCTTTAAAAACAATTTACTCGCTCGTTTGGGATGATTTCTGTAGCTGGTATTTAGAGTGGCAAAAACCGGCTTTCGGCGATCCTACTGACAGTACGAAACTGAAAG
>MKRO01000034.1:351-2797 GCA_001896965.1 Sphingobacteriales bacterium 41-5
TACACCCTTTCATGCCGTTTATCACTGAAGAGATCAGTAAGCAATTGAACGAAAACAATGAAGATGTTTCGATCTCGCAAATTGAAAAGCCACAGGCAATTAATAAAAAAACCATCGCAGAAGGCGAATTACTGAAGCAGGCAATCACAGCAATTCGCGATGCCCGTGTAAAAAATAAAATGAAACCCAAGGATCCGCTAAATCTTTTTGTGCAAACGGAAAATAAAGAATCTTACCGCCCGATTTCTGAAATTTTAATAAAACAGGCGGTGATCGAAGATTTTGATTTCACTGAAACACTGGTTGACAAATGCGTTAACGTTTTGGTGGGGAAGGACAAGTTATACCTTCAACCTAAAACCGCTTTAGACACCTCCTCTCAAAAAGAACAACTTGAAAAAGACCTTGATTACCTTCAGGGATTTCTAAACAGCGTAGAGAAAAAACTGGGCAACGAACGTTTTATGCAAAATGCAAAACCTGAGGTGGTGGAACTCGAGCGCCGCAAGAAAGCTGATGCAGAAGAAAAAATTAAATTGTTGAAAGAGGCGCTGGCAGCGTTATAAGAATTTGCTGAATAAATTTTGTAACCCCTGATATTTTAACACAGGGGTTATTTTTTTTATAGAAGTGTTGCGTTTCATCAAAAATATCCGTCTTAATAAAAAAGTATGTCACCCCCTTAAATCTCACCAAATGAAGAAAATTACATTATTATTAACTACTGTACTGATTATCACAGGCTTTATGAGCTGTAGCAAAGATTCGGCGCCACAAAAAAACCCCGAAACCGAGGCCAGGCAAAACCCGATAGCAATTTCTGCCGCTATTGCAAACAACATCACAGATTTTTCATTCTATTTCATGAAAAACCTGCAAACAGAACAGCCGGCCACCGACAATATTTTCGTTTCACCACTTAGCCTGCACATGGCTCTCGGCATGTTGGTTAACGGCGCCACCCGCGAAACGAAAGCTGAAATTATGAAAGCGTTGAAAACTGAAAACCTGTCCCAAACAGAGTTGAATGAAACTTATAAGAAGCTATTGAAAGAATTACCTACAGCCGATCCGAAAGTAAAACTGGCTCTGGCAAATTCTATCTGGCATAAAAAAGATTTTTCCGTAGAGCAAAGTTTTCTCACTCAAATGAAGGATTATTTTAGCGCCGAAGTGCTTCCCCTCACAACCGTTGACCCTGTGAACAAATGGGCGAGCGATAATACAAACGGAAAGATTCCGAAAGTGTTAGATAAAATTGATGCCAACCTTGTTATGTTAATTATGAATGCCCTTTATTTTAAAGGGGATTGGGCCACGCAATTCGAAACAAAAAACACGGCTGATCAAAATTTCAAATTAGAAAGCGGCGCGACCAAATCGGTAAAGATGATGAACCAGCAGGAAAGCTTCGAATATGCTTCCCTGGCTGATTATACTGCGCTTCGCATGCCTTACGGGAATGGGCAATTTGTGGCAACATTAGTCCTTCCTAAAGAAGGCAAAACCATCGGCAATGTGTTCAGCGGCTTTGATGTGGCCAAATGGGATGAATTACAAAACAGCTTAAGAAAGCAAACAGTAATCGTCGGCCTGCCTAAATTCAAATTCAACCAGGAATTTGAATTGAACAAAACACTTCAAAAAATGGGAATGGTGAGGGCTTTTACGCCTGCTGCCCAATTGGACGGAATTAACAAAACCGAACCGTTGGAGGTAAGCTTCGTTAAACAAAATACTTTTGTGGGAGTGGATGAAGTAGGCACCGAAGCTGCTGCGGTTACTACCATTGGTATCGTACTTACTTCATTGCCGTCTTACCCATCATTCATTTGCGACAAACCCTTTGGTTTTATTATCAGCGAAAAAACATCCAACACCATTTTATTTATGGGTAGGATTATGAGCCCTGAAATAAAATAGTTTCCAGTACCACTCCCTATATACAACGCCCGGGCAATAAAATGCGCCGGGCATTTTATATCGAATGCTTCAGCGGATACAACTGCGCTCGATTACTCACGTGTTCAAAACTCTAATCAAGCCGTTCCCGTATTACTCACATTTGCCCCTTTGGGGGATTTTGCTTCTAAACCCCAAAACTCTTTCAGGGGCTTTCGTTATCTTCGCAGCCATTAATTTTTACAGCAGATGACAATTTCGTACAAGTGGTTAAGTGAATATTTACCGGTAAAAGTTCCGGCGGAAAGATTGGCTCAAATTCTTACATCAATTGGGTTGGAAGTGGAAGGCATGGAAACCTATGAAGAATTTAAAGGAGGGTTGAAAGGCCTTGTAGTGGGAGAAGTATTAACCTGCGAACCGCACCCAAACGCTGACAAACTAAAGCTCACAACTGTAAACACCGGCCACGGCGAACCCTTGAAAATAGTGTGCGGCGCTCCAAATGTGGCGGCCGGGCAAAAAGTAATTGTGGCGCCGGTTG
>MKRO01000034.1:2875-3313 GCA_001896965.1 Sphingobacteriales bacterium 41-5
AGCCAGGGAATGATTTGCGCAGAAGACGAAATCGGATTGGGCGAATCTCATGCGGGCATTATGGTTTTGCCTTCGGATGTAAAACCGGGTACTCCAGCAGCTGATTATTTAGGAACTTATAACGATACAATTTTTGAGATAGGACTCACGCCCAACCGCATGGATGCCATGAGCCACTGGGGCGTAGCACGTGACGTGTGCGCTTATCTTTCACATCACGATAAAAAAGACATCAAACCCAAATTACCCGCAACGAATAACCTTCCGGTTTTAAAAGGCGTTCAACCTTTAACCGTAACGGTTGAAAATAACAAAGCCTGTCCGCGCTACAGCGGCATTTGCATCAACAATGTAACAATTACGGAATCGCCGAAATGGCTACAACATAAACTGAAAGCCATTGGCCTGCGGCCCATTAATAATATTGTTGACATCACA
>MKRO01000034.1:3421-6138 GCA_001896965.1 Sphingobacteriales bacterium 41-5
TAAAAAATCTGCCGGAAGCAACTTCGTTCATTACCCTTGACGAAAAAGAACGCAAACTGAGCGCGGAAGATTTAATGATCTGCGATGCCGAAGGGGGTATGTGTATCGGCGGCGTGTTTGGCGGATTGCACAGCGGTGTTACAGCATCTACAAAAAACATATTTTTAGAAAGCGCGTATTTTGATCCGATCACGATCCGCAAAACATCTTTCAGACATGGATTGCGTACCGACGCGGCCACCAGATTTGAAAAAGGAACAGATATTTCTGCGACGGTCAAGGTGCTGAAACGCACCACAGCATTGATTTTGGAGATTTGCGGCGGAGAGATTGCTTCAGACATTTACGACGTTTACCCGCAGCCAAAAATGCAGGAACAGGTAATCCTGAAATACCACTATCTGAAAAAACTAAGTGGAAAAATTTATCACCCGGATGCAATGAAAAAGATTTTACAGTCGCTGGGTTTCACAATTGATAAAGAAACGATCGACGCGCTTTACCTCAGCGTTCCGCACCACAAACCAGACATTAGTTTACCCGCCGACATCGTAGAAGAAATTTTACGGATTGATGGTTTGGATAATGTTGAAATTCCGACATCAATCACTATCACACCTTCGGTGGATGACAATGTTGACGCAGAAGTTTTAAAAGAAAAAGTATCAAATTACCTTGCAGGGCTTGGTTTTAATGAGATCCTTACAAATTCCATCACCAACAAGGCCTTTTTTACTGAAGAAGAATTGGCGGGTGTTGTGAAGATGAAAAACAGCCTGAGCGCCGAACTCAACATCCTGCGCCCGAACATGCTGGAAACGGGGTTGAAGGTAGTGACGCATAACCTCAACCATAAAAACAACGACCTGAAATTATTTGAATTCGGCAGAACTTATGCTCTCAATTCCAAAGGCAGGTTTGATGAGCCGGAACATCTTTCCCTTTACCTGACGGGTGAAAAATATGTACAAAGTTGGAAAAGTAAAGCGGCGCCGAATGATTTTTACACATTAAAAGGCGTGGTTGAAAAACTGTTTTCACTTTTAGGCGTTACCGAAATAAATTATAGCGAATTGACCGAAACCCAGTTTGGGCAAGGGCTTACAGCAAAGAGTGGTCAGCACACGATCGCAAAATTTGGAGCCGTCAATAAAAAAGTTTTAACCCGTTTTGATATTAAACAGCCTGTTTTATATGCCGACCTTGACTGGAACACTGTTTTAAAAATAGCTTTGAAACATAAACCGGCCTTTGCTCCCATTTCAAGATTCCCGGCAGTTCAGCGCGATATTGCGATGGTGGGTTCAAAAGAAATGAAGTACCAGGCTGTGAAAGATGTGGTGAAAAAGTTAAATTTGAAAAAATTACAATCCATGCAGCTATTTGACGTTTTTGAAAGTGAGAAACTCGGGGCCGATAAAAAATCTCTTGCCGTGAATTTTACTTTCCTTGACGAAGAAAAAACTTTGACGGATGGCGAAATTGATAATTGGATGAAAAAGATCATGCAGGGGTTGGAAAGAGATTTGCAGGTTGAAATTAGAAAGTAGTAGAGAGTGGAGAATTGTTACGCTCATTAACTTTTAACTAATAACGATTAACTAAAGTCCATGACTGAACAAATCGAAAAAAAAATAAAGCAGATACAGGAAAAACTGGTTTTGCTTACCAAACAAAATGCCTCCCTGACGAAGGAAAATAATTCGTTGAAGGAGTCATTGCAGGAAGCAAAGCAATCTGCTGAAAAAGCCGGGAAAGATGCGGAGTCTCTTCAGCACCAACTGGATGCCCGCAAATACAGTCAGGCAATGATGAGCCCTGAAGAAAAGAAAGCCTTTGAAAAAAAGATCAATAGTTACGTAAAAGAAATTGATAAATGCATCGCGCTTCTCAGCGTTTAAAATATTTGTAAATGATCCCTGTTAATATTGCAATTGCCGACAGAACTTATCGCGTTAAGGTCTCTCCCGAAGATGAATCAACAGTCCGCAATACGGTAAAGATCATCAACGACAAGATCACCGAATATAAAACTCATTTCCCCGGCAAGGACATGCAGGATTATATTTCGATGGTCCTTGTTTGGTTTGCAACGGAGTCTAAAAACAAAAATGTTTCCCTGAATGACGAGAAACATTTACTGGAAAAATTAGACCAGATAGAAAAACTGGTTGATGGCAGTTTGAAATAATATTGATCAAATGCCTCTGGCTTATCTGGCTTTCTGTAAATCGCTTTTTCATTGTATTTAAAGTTTAAAATTAACAACTCTGTTATTTTAAACTCTAACTTTAAATGGCCGAAATTCGGGGAAGCTTACACACTGTCCATTTTTTTGATGCCTCCTTAAAGCCAGTTAAACAGCCTTTAGTACGCCATCATCGTGTGGAAAATCCGGAGTGGTTACAGATCTCCGTCAAGCGCCTAAAATTTTTACCTGTTTTAGTATGCCACTGGGCAACCATTGACGTTCATTTGCTATTTTGTATTTGTTCTAAATATTGTGATGGCGTCAACCCGAATTGTTTGTTAAAATCTCTGGAGAAATTAGAAGGAACGCTGTAGCCAACCATCATAGCTACTTCATTTATTCTTACGCTGCCTTCCGCAAGTATTTCGGCGGATCTTTTAAGGCGCGTAACATGTATAAGTTCGTTGGGCGTAAGGTCAGACACGCCTTTTATTTTTCGGTACAAGCTTGGCCGGTTGGCCGGCTC
>MKRO01000035.1:0-1694 GCA_001896965.1 Sphingobacteriales bacterium 41-5
CTACAGGCCCATATGTGGGAATTGAAAGCCCCAACTCCGAATTTTCAAAAACCTGGATTGTTACTACAAACAAGAAAAAAAAGCAGAACTGGAAATCTACTGATGGCGCCAACCGGGTTCAGGTACTGGAACTTAGAAAATGATTCTGAAACTATTTTTTAAATTTAATGTATATTTTGAACTGAACAGACAGGCCTCGTGCGCCTGTTTTTTATTTTAGTACGCTTTCTAATTCAGATAGGTAAAAAATAGCCAACAACAATTTCTCATGGTGCATTAAATTTTTGCCCCGCCCAAAGTTTTTTTTACAAAAAAATTACAATACAATTCCTTTATGGATTTTTGAAGGAAAATGGGGGATTATACAAGCCAAATCTTTATTTTTAGGGCTTTGCGAGTAGCTTTTTTTAATATCGCTTTATAAAATATTCAGCGCCCATGCTTTTTTTTATTTTGTTGGGAATTTTTTTTGCCATAAGCACTTTGTTTATTGGCAGGCTGTTAAGAACCGGTTTATCAGTGTTTGCTGCGCTGGTGCCACTCAGCATATTTATATGGCTGTTGGCTTACATACCGGCCATTAGCGCGGGAGGCGTGGTAACGAGCCTTTATACCTGGGTTCCGAGCCTGGGCATTAACCTGAGTTTCAGGATTGACGGTGTTTCATTATTATTCGGCCTGCTTATTTCTGGTATTGGTACATTGGTGTTTCTCTATACTTCGTATTATTTAAAAGATGATAAATATCTTGACAGGTTCTATGCTTATCTCGGCGTATTTATGGCTGCAATGTTGGGGGTTGTGTTTTCTGATAATATCATTTCGCTATTTGTTTTCTGGGAGCTTACCAGCATCAGTTCATTCTTTTTAATCGGTTATAAAAACGAAGATGAGAAATCGCGCAAAGCTGCCCTCACAGCCTTACTAATCACGGGCATGGGAGGGCTGCTGCTGTTGGCAGGCGGCGTTATAACCGGGTATGTCGCGGGAAGTTTTGAGTTTTCTGAACTGTTGCTAAAGCGTGATGCGATCATAGGCCACGCTCTTTATCCGGTCATAGCCGTTTTATTCTTTTTAGCTGCATTTACCAAGTCAGCGCAGTTCCCGTTTCATTTCTGGCTGCCCGGTGCTATGAAGGCGCCCACGCCGGTTTCCACCTATTTACATTCGGCAACCATGGTAAAAGCAGGCGTGTATTTACTTTTAAGGTTCACACCTGTTTTAGGTAATACCGAACTATGGAATACAACGATTACCGCCGTGGGCGGCGTTACCATGCTGTACGCAGCTCTTCACCTGCCGTTTAAAAAAGATTTAAAGGAGATATTGGCATTTACCACAATTTCTGCATTAGGCATCATGGTATTCCTGATCGGCATAGGCACTCCTTACGCCATTGTAGCGGTGTTGTTATTTATTCTAACACACGCGCTATACAAGGCATCTCTTTTTCTCATCACGGGCATTATTGATCATGGCACTCAAAGCCGCGACATAACAGAATTGGGCGGGCTGAAAAAAGTGATGATGCCCGTAGCGCTTGCTGGTTTTACAGCTGCATTAATAAGTGGGGGCGTACCGCCCACGCTGGGTTTTATCAGCAAAGACCTGATGTATGAAACCACATTGCAGCAGGGTGCTTTTATATTGCTCACCGCGCTGGCTTTAGTAACAAGTGTTTTACAATTTTACGG
>MKRO01000035.1:1864-4423 GCA_001896965.1 Sphingobacteriales bacterium 41-5
TTCATCCGGGCAGAATAATGTGCCGGAGATCAAGCTGTGGCACGGGTTTAACCTGGTGTTATTGTTGAGCGCGGTAACAATCGGCCTTGGTATTTTGATGTGTTATTTTGTAAAGCCTGTAAACACTACTTCAAAAAAACCGGGATTGATTTTTAAATATTCGCCTGAAATTATCTTTCACACACTGCTGAATGCCGGCAAAAAACTTTCAAGGACAACCACCAGATTTATCCAGAACGGCTCTTTGCCTAACTATGTTTTTGTAATGATCTCTTTCATGACGGGGCTGCTCATCTTTACAATTTTGAACGATACGCGGCTTGTCATTAGTAAAGATAGCTTTAAGGCGCTGACATTATATGAGATCACAATTCTCAGCATTTTGGTCATTTCTGTTTCCATGACCCTTTTTTCCCGATCAAGATTGGTATCGCTCATTTCGCTGAGTGTAATAGGCCTTTCTATTTGTATCCTTTTTGTATTTTACTCTGCGCCGGACCTTGCAATGACGCAGTTTTCAGTAGATACGCTCACTGTGATATTGTTCGTGTTAGTGCTGTTTCGTTTGCCCAAATATCTAAAAGATTCGGTAGAGCGTGTAAAGTGGCAAAATGTAGTCCTTGCCATTGTTTTTGGCGCAGTGATTTCTGTGATATGTTTAAAAGTGCTCAACCAGCCTGTTAATAACGAGATCACTAATTATTATGCTGAGAATGCCTACACGCTTGCCAAAGGAAAGAATGTGGTGAATGTAATACTTGTGGATTTCCGGGGCATGGATACCTTAATTGAAATTTGCGTATTGATTGTGGCGGCGCTGGGAGTGTTTTCCCTCATCAAAGCCAGTCTTAAAGAAAAATATTAATCAGCCATGAGAACAATTATTTTACGAACCGCATCTAATTACCTGTTGCCGATATTGCTCTTGTTCTCGGTGTTTATATTGCTACGAGGGCATTATTTGCCGGGTGGTGGATTTATTGGCGGGCTTGTGGCTGCCATCGCTTTTATACTTTACGGGTTTTCGCATGGAATAGATAAAACGAGAACGCTTTTAAAATTTCACCCCGGCATTATTATGACCGTTGGTTATACGCTGGCCGTGGGAAGCGCGCTGGCACCCGTTTTATTTCGCGGCCTGCCCATTATGACCGGCCTGTGGTCATCAGCACCGGTGCCGGTAATAGGGCTTGTGGGGTCATCGCTTTTTTTTGATACGGGTGTGTATCTGGCGGTCATTGGTACTTCTTTAACCATCATTTTAAGCATTGCAGAAAACCAGAGATAATGGAATTATTACTTTCAATTACAATAGGGATATTATACGCTTCGGGTATTTACATGATTATGTCCAGAAGTTTTGTAAAACTCATTTTTGGGATTATTTTGCTGGGCAACGGGGTGAACCTGCTAATTTTTTTACTGGGCCGGATTGCTAAAGGTAAGCCGCCCATCATCCCGGAAACAGCGGCAGTCATTACAGATGTATTCTCCGACCCCGTGCCGCAGGCATTGATTCTCACGGCAATCGTTATTAGTTTTGGCCTGCAATCTTTTGCCATCATTCTTGTGAAACGGATGCATAAAGATTTTGGAACGGATGATATAGAGCAATTAAATACAACTGACCATACTGAATGAATAACAATATAATTATACTTCCTGTTATCACGCAACTGATCATAATAGGGGCGCTATTATTTTTTTGGCGAAAAACAGAAATACAGAAATGGGTGAGCGCATTGGGAAGTGGGTTGGTTGTAGCCGAAAGCATCTACCTGTTGCATCTTGTATGGAACAAAGGTGCCCTCGTGTTGCACGCCGGTAATTGGCGCGCGCCTTTCGGCATCAGCTTTGTAATAGATACCTTTTCTGCAACGCTTTTGTTGCTGGCTTCCATTTCAGCCCTGGCGGTCAGTATCTATGCGGGGGCTTCAGTGTACCGGCCGCGGCTGAAATTCGGCTTCTTTACCATTTACCATTTCCTCATAATGGGTATTCAGGGTGCGTTTCTTACTGGTGATGCGTTTAATTTATATGTTTGGTTCGAGCTAATGATCATCAGTTCGTTTGTGCTGCTTAGCCTGGGCGCCGAGAAAAAGCAACTGGAAGCGACCGTTAAATATTTCACGCTTAATTTTTTGGCATCTATTATTTTTCTAACCGGGCTGGGTATTTTGTATGGGCTTACGGGCACGCTCAATATCGCAGATATTTCCCAGCGGATGAAGGAAGTGCAGAGCGAGGGCCTTAAAGAAATTTGCGCTATATTTTTTCTCGTAGGTTTTGGTTGTAAGGCCGGGCTTTTCCCGTTGTATTTTTGGTTGCCTGCTTCCTATCACACACCGCCTTCGGCCGTAAGCGCTATTTTTGGTGGCCTGCTTACCAAAGTAGGGGTGTACGCCATCATCAGGATGTTTAGCGTGGTATTTGCCGATATTTCATTGATGCACTCCATTTTTCTGGTGCTGGGCAGCATTACAATTGTGGCAGGCGCAATCGGTGCTATTTCACAAAAAAATATAATGCGGGTTTTTGGATATCTTATCATTTGCCATA
>MKRO01000035.1:4463-6930 GCA_001896965.1 Sphingobacteriales bacterium 41-5
GTATTTTATATGATACATGATATTGTTATCAAAACAAACCTTTTCATGTTGGCGGGGTTGGTATATAAAATAAAAGGCAGTTACGAATATAAATACCTGGGGAATTTATATGCTAATTTTCCACGCATCAGCCTGGTAGCTGCGCTGATTTTTTTTTCGCTGACGGGTGTACCGCCGCTATCGGGTTTTTGGCCTAAGGTACCATTGTTGCAATCGGCGTTTAGCCTTCAGGAAATAATGTACGCGGTTTGTTTGATAGCGGGCAGCATTATTACCCTTATCGTTATTGCCCGTATGTGGTCAGAGGTTTTTTGGAAAAAGAACGAAAACGTTTATAAGGAGGAAGGCCGCTTTATTTATTTTAAAGATTTGAATTGGTTGAAAAAAGCGGACTATCTGGTTCCGATAGTTTTTCTCCTAACGGTATCGCTTTTTATTGGGTTTGGGGCAAACTATGTTTTTCAATTGTCCGACAGGATTGCCGAAGAGCTGATGAACCCCGAAATTTATTATATTAGCAAGGTGTTGCAGTAGCTAAAAAATAAATTGTTATGAAATAGACATAAACTTTCCTGTTTATCAAACTGAATGAATATTTGGCGTATTTCATGTCTTACTGATAATCAGATGTGTGACCATTAAAACCCGTCCGAATGGCATTCAGCCGGGCGGAAATAAAAAATATACGGATGAAAGGACATTTTTTGCTCAACATATTACTGGCAATGGTGTGGTCGCTTTTAACAGGCGACCTTGGTGTGGCCAATTTTGTATTCGGGTTTATACTCGGGTTTTTAATTGTATGGATGATAAGCCTTGAAAGCAAAGACACTAAATACATACATTTTGTACCAAATGTGATCGGTTTTATATTCTTTTTTACCTACCAGCTAATCAAAGCAAACCTTGAAGTGGCATACGAAGTAGCAACGCCTAACATGCGCATGAAGCCGGGTATTGTACGAGTGCCGCTCGACGCAAAAACAGACCTCGAAATAACATTTCTTGCGAATGTACTTGCATTGACACCGGGAAGCCTTAGCCTTGATGTAAGCGATGACAAGAAATATTTATATGTACACGCTATTTACGTAAAGGACAAAGAAAAATATATAAACAATATTAAAAACGGTTTTGAAAAAAGAATCCTAAATATTTTAAGATGAGTTTATACAGCTATTTGTATTTTATTATTTTGCCCGTATTGGCCATATCGGTAATACTTACTTTTATTCGCTTTATAAAAGGCCCTTCCGTATCAGACAGGGTTGTTTCCCTTGACCTGGTTATTACTATTTGCATCAGTATCATTACGGTATTTAGTATTATTACTAATCAGTCCATTTTTTTGGACATCGCTATTATGCTGGGATTGATTGCCTTTTTAAGTACCGTTGGCTTTACTTATTACTTCGATAAACAAGATAAAGATGTTTGATATTATTATAATGATATTTACCGGCGTGGGCGCACTTTTTGCACTGCTTGCCGGCATTGGTGGTTTAAAAATGCCGGATACTTTTCTAAGAATTTCTGTTACCACCAAGGCTGCTACGCTGGGCAGCGGCTTTTCGCTGGTGGCCGCCGCAATGTACTTTAATACGATATCGGTAAACACCCGCGTTATTGTAATAGTACTATTTATTATACTCACTGCTCCTGTTAGCGGCCACCTCATCAGTCGCGCGGCTTATCGCTCGGGCAATAAACTCTGGAAAGGAACTAAAATGGATGACCTTGAAGGAAAGTATGATGATGAAACCGGCAAGTTGTCATAAACCTCTTTCGAAATCATTAATAATAAAAATCTGTGAAGCCGCAGGTTGATACCTTTGCTTCTAATCTGTCTGTAGTATGAGGATTACAAAAATGTTTAGTGCGTTCTTTAACAGTGAAAAGTCTGGTGGAATTATATTAAGATTTTGCACCCTTCTTTCGCTCATCATCGCCAACTCTTCTTTTGGCAGCGGCTATGTTGAATTTTGGCAACAAAAGGCGGGTGGAATGAGTCTCGAGCATTGGATCAATGACGCTTTAATGGCTGTTTTTTTTCTGATGATCGGGTTGGAGCTGGAGCGCGAAGTTTACATTGGGGAACTATCTACTTTAAAAGATGCGCTGCTCCCCATCTTTGCGGCCGCAGGCGGTATGATTGTACCTGCGGGCATTTACCTGCTCCTCAATTATGGCACTGCCGGCCAGCCCGGCGCAGGTATTCCTATGGCAACTGATATTGCATTTGCTATTGGCGTTTTATCATTGTTAGGGAACAAAGTACCCACATCGCTCAAAATCTTTTTAACCGCGCTTGCTGTCATTGATGATCTGGGCGCTATATTGGTTATCGCTGTTTTTTATAGTAAGGGAATTGTTCTTACCAATCTTTTAATTGCATTGGGCGTTTACGCGGCACTGCTTATTTTAAACCGACTAAAGGTGAGAAACCTGGTTCCTTATCTTATTGGCG
>MKRO01000035.1:7006-7910 GCA_001896965.1 Sphingobacteriales bacterium 41-5
GGGGTATTAGCCGCCTTTGCAATCCCTTTTGGCAATGGCGATGAAAAATCTACCTCTTATGTGCTTCAAAACTTTTTACACAAGCCGGTAGCTTTTTTTATTCTCCCTGTGTTTGCTTTGGCAAATACGGCAATTATAATAAACGGGAGCCTAACCGATGTGTTAACCGAAAATTACAGCCTTGGCATTGGCGCGGGTTTGATCATTGGTAAGCCGCTGGGTATCCTGCTCCTTAGCTCGCTGGCAGTTGCTTTGGGTTTTAGTAAATTGCCCGATGGTATCAGGTGGAAACACCTTATAGGCGTGGGTTTTTTGGCGGGAATCGGATTTACCATGTCAATTTTCATAACGCTTTTAGCTTTTGATGATGCGCATATGGTAAGCAATGCCAAGCTCGCTATATTGGTATCTTCCGTTATTGCAGCCATCATTGGGCTGATAGCGCTGCAGTACATTCTAAAAAATGAGCGGCCCGAAGAGGAGGCCGCCTAATTATGCAGGCAGGCATTAACACCTGTGGATTTATTATCGGGCACAAATTCCAAATAGATTTTATCTTTGCCGCTTATGGCGACCAAAAGTAAATCGACGAAAAAAAAATCAACAGGCAGGAATAAAAAACAAATGGTTTTGAGACAGGAACCCGCTGAAAAAATCCATTTAAAGGAGCTTGCCCGGGATGAACGTACCTGGAAAATTACAGGCTTTATTTTTTTGGTCATTTCCATCTTTCTCCTTATTTCTTTTGTATCCTATTTTTTTACCTGGCGACAGGATTTTACACAGGTCTACCGCGGCTGGGAACTGGTTTCAGATTTTGATGCAAGAGTCGAAAATATGCTTGGGAAATTCGGCGCCCTTACCTCCCACCTTTTTATCTACAAATTATTTGGCGTTGCCGCTG
>MKRO01000035.1:7926-8521 GCA_001896965.1 Sphingobacteriales bacterium 41-5
TGTACCTTCTTTTTTGTGGTGGGCGTGAATTTGATGTGGCGCAGAAGGGTATTTTCAATTTGGCGTAACCTGAAATATGTGACGCTTGGCATGTTGTCGGTGTCCACAATTCTCGCTTTTCTCTTACCCAACGAAAAATTTAGCTGGGGCGGTGGCGTTGGAAAAGTTATTTCAAACTGGCTTCAGGGCTCGCTCGGCTATGTGGGAACGGCCGTGGTGTTAGGCGTTGTTGTGATAGCCTACCTGATTTGGCAAATCAACCCCGTGTTCAGTTTCCCTAAAAAATTACATCGCCCGGTTGCCGGTACTGAACCTGAAACTTCCGAAACGGTTGAGCCGGTATTTGAAACCGGCGAAAAAGTAACTGATACTGATCATGGCCATGGGGCGAGGCTGATCATCGACAGCGAAGTGGAGAAGCCGAAACATGAATTCACTTTGGTGGAAAAAGAAGAATCCCTAAAAACTAAAAAGGAGGAGGAGGGCTACGAACGGATCACCGTATTAAAACCCGAGCCAAAGCAACCTGTTTCCGAAATGGAATTGAAACCGGGGCAGGAACTTACGATTCCAGCGACGGAAGCCAAATCCACTC
>MKRO01000036.1:0-1427 GCA_001896965.1 Sphingobacteriales bacterium 41-5
AGCCGCTTTACAAGTTTTGTCCTTTTGTTTCTTTGGTTACACCTCGGGTTTACATTTTTAACAGTATCGTTTACAAAATTGACAATGAAAAATCATAAGCAGGTGTATTTTGCCCATCGTAACAATTGATGTTTATGGTGAGAATGCTACATGTTTACCGTTTTTTGATTTTAATACTTCCAATTGCGGGGTGTGGTTCACCTGCAAAAACTTCCGGGTCATCCGCGCCGCCCGCAAGGCTCAATGTCCTTTTTATTGTGGTGGATGACATGAACACCCTCGGCGTAAAGAAGGAATATCCTCAGTTGCAAATCCCCGCAATTAGCAAATTGATGGAGGAGTCGTACTATTTTAAAAACGGAACCTGCGCCGCCCCCGTGTGCAACCCGTCCCGCACCGCCTTTTTTTCCGGAAGGTCGCCGCACAATACGGGTTCATATTTTAACGGCATCAACCCCTGGCTATTGTCGCCTTCGCTGGCAGTAACAGAAGTGATGCCCGAAACTTTCCAAAAGAACGGCTACATAACCTCGGGCGGCGGTAAAATTTTCCACGTGTTGCCCAACGAGGGCCGGGAGAAGAAGATGTTTGATAACGCAATTTTTAAAGGCAATTACGGGCCATTCAGCGATAAAGCACACAATTTTGGCAGGGGCCGGTGGAATGTGATACATCCATGGACCGGCCCCGATACAGATTTTACCGATGTAATGAATGCCGATCGCCTTGTAGAATTCTTGTCGCAACCCCATGATAAGCCTTTTTTCGCCTATTTCGGGCTTTACCGCCCGCACTCGCCTTATACTGCGCCCAAACGGTTTTATGATATTTATAAAGATGTAAAATTCACGCCACCACCCGGTTTCAAAGAAAATGACCTGGAGGATGTGCCTGCCTGGGGAAAGCAACTCGCCGGAAACATGGATTTTATGCAAAGAGAGCGAATGACAAAGGAGGAGGTTTGGATGGAGTTTATGCGAGCCTATTGCGCGAATAGCTCTTTTGCCGATTGGAATCTAAGCCGGGTGATTGACGCGCTTGATAAAAGCCACTACGCGAATAATACGCTTGTTATCCTGATTTCCGACAATGGTTTCCATACCGGCGTAAAAAATCACTGGCCGAAAGGCACGCTTTGGGATGCTTCAGATGTTATTCCATTTCTCATCCGCCTTCCCGAAAAGAAAAAAATGGTTCTGCCGCAAACCGTGAACACCATTGATATTTACCCAACTTTAATAGAATATTGCGGCTTGAAGGCTCCCGCTCACTCGCTTGATGGGAAGAGTATGGTGCCATTGTTTCAAAATCCAACAACCACCTGGGCCAGATATGGCATGACCTTTTACGGTGAAGGTTTTACGGGTGTGTTGGGCGAAAGGTACCGTTATATTCAATATCCCGATGGGACGGAAGAACTTTACGAT
>MKRO01000036.1:1460-4146 GCA_001896965.1 Sphingobacteriales bacterium 41-5
CTTATGAGTTGAAAAATATTGCTACCGATCCATCACTGGCGGCGTTAAAAACTGAAATGAAAAAATCCATACCCTCAACATTTGCAAAATCGCTTGGCGGCAAAAGTGTGGGACAGCCGGAAGAGTAGTGTGAATAATAATTGACAATGAAAATTTCGAAACAATGAGAAAACTATTTTGGCTTTTGCTGATAGTAATTGTGCATAAAACTTCA
This sequence comes from Sphingobacteriales bacterium 41-5, assembly GCA_001896965.1. Lineage (GTDB taxonomy): Bacteria > Bacteroidota > Bacteroidia > Chitinophagales > Chitinophagaceae > Niabella. The sequence goes on from MKRO01000036.1 coordinate 1,675, forward strand.
GCGCAGTATAAACCGGTTCCCGTCAACCTATCTACCGAATGGGGCAAAAAAGTTACGCCGGCCAACGCATGGCGAGAGTATCCACGGCCACAAATGGTGCGCACCCAATGGCAAAATCTCAACGGGCTTTGGAGCTACGCCATCTCAAAAAAAGGAGCGATACAGCCTTCAAAATTCGATGGAAAAATATTGGTGCCTTACGCTCTTGAGTCGTCTTTGTCGGGTGTAGGGAAGCCTTTAATGCCCGATCAGGAGCTTTGGTACCAAACAAAATTTACCGTACCGCCAAGTTGGAAAGGCAATGATATCATACTGCGCTTTGATGCGGTGGATTGGGAAGCCAAAGTGTGGGTAAACGGCCAAAAGGTGGGGGAGCACAGGGGAGGGTCAGACCCTTTTTCGTTCAATATCGCACCTTATTTAAAAGCATCCGGCAGTAACGAGCTGGTGCTTTCAGTTTGGGATCCAACCGATTCAGATTTTCAGGCGCGCGGCAAGCAGGTGTTAGTTCCCAGGGGAATTTGGTACACGGCCGTTTCGGGAATCTGGCAAACCGTTTGGCTGGAACCGGTTGCAAAAACATCGATTACCACCTTTGATCCCGTTCCCGATATTGAGAACAGCCGCATTCAATTTAACCTGGCTGCCCAGGGAAACACAACCGGAACCGAAGTTAGAATCAATATCACCCACAGAGGAGAGAGTATAAAGAAGTTTACCGTTCCTTATCACAATTCAATCAGTACCGATATTTCAAATCCAAAACTTTGGGAGCCAGGCCATCCTGAACTTTACAATACCGAAGTAGAACTTTTGCGCAAGGGAAAAGTTTTAGATGCTTTTAGCACTTATTTTGCGATGCGCAAAGTGAGTTTGGTAAAAGATGAAAATGGCTACGTTCGATTAGGATTGAATAATAAGCCCATTTTTCATTATGGCACGCTCGACCAGGGCTGGTGGCCGGACGGGCTGCTGACCCCGCCATCTGACGAAGCAATGTTATATGACATGAAAAAGCTGAAGGAAATGGGTTTCAACACCATTCGTAAACACATAAAAGTGGAACCTTCAAGATATTATTTTCATGCAGACACGATGGGCATTTTGCTTTGGCAGGATATGCCTTCGGGTTTTAAATGGCCGAACCATCCTTCCCATGTAAGCGCCACTGCAACAGAAGACTGGGTGCGACCGGCAGAATCAGCAAAGCAGTTTGAAGCCGAATGGAAATCTATCATGAATCATTTGCGCTTCTTCCCCAGCATCGTAATGTGGGTGCCTTTTAACGAAGGCTGGGGCCAGTACGATACCAAACGCATTAACGACTGGACAAAAAATTACGATCCTACACGCCTTGTTAACACGCCCAGCGGTTGGACAGACCGCGGTGTTGGCGATGTGCTGGATGCGCACCAATATCCTGGGCCGGGTATGTACGAGTTTTCTCAAAGCAACGGCAGATCGTTGGTATTAGGTGAGTTTGGCGGGCTTGGGCTGGTTACTAAAAATCATATCTGGAACCCCAATAAGCGCAATTGGGGTTATAAAACTTATACCCGGGATTCGGTTTTAATCAGGGAATACTCCGAGCTGATGCACAATATGTACCTGATGATCCCTCGGGGTCTGTCGGCAGCTATCTACACCCAAACCACAGATGTGGAAGGCGAGGTGAATGGCCTCATTACTTACGATCGTAAGGTGATAAAAATTCCGATGAAATTGCTGCAACAATGGCACAGGCCGCTTTACGACGCAACTGCAGGAAAAATCACCTACATCAATCAGTCGTCAGAAATTGACCGGCCAACCTTCAGCTACAACAGCGCGGTTACAAATAACTGGATGCGTTTCAGCGGCGCCACGGATTTTGAAAAAACTACAAAGCCCCTAAAAGTGGCGAAAGGCGGGAATATGTATGCCTATCAGGATATAGATATCACGAATATGCCGAAAGGGTTTGGCATGAAACTTTATGCCTCCGGCGATGCACGGGTTTATGTAAACGGCAACCTCGTTTGGGAGGAAGACCAGGTGCGCATCAAACGACATTACGATGATATCAATTTATCAGAAGGCATAAAATATTTAACGCGTGGAAAAAATCGCATTGCTGTGGAAACCATCAATGCCACACAGGATGTGAATTTTGATTTTAATTTGTACCGTTTGGATTAGTTCTTTTTTAAACCGGCTGTTGCGTCGAACGGCATTCAGCCGGGCGGCAATAAAAAGTATACACATGAAAGATATGAAATACCTCTTTTTTTTATCCATTCTGTTTATTTCGGGTTATTCGTTTGCCCAATCTAAAGTTGCGAAGCGGCCCAACGTGGTCATCATCCTTGCTGACGATTTAGGTTATTCTGATATAGGTTGTTACGGCGGCGAGATTCAAACGCCAAACATTGACAAACTCGCCGCGAATGGCCTCCGATTCTCCCAATTTTACAACACGGCAAGATGTTGTCC
>MKRO01000036.1:4253-5469 GCA_001896965.1 Sphingobacteriales bacterium 41-5
ACCCTGGCCGAACTTTTGAAAACAGCAGGGTATAACACGGGCATGGTGGGTAAGTGGCATGTTGCGAACACGGTTGAGTTACCTGACAGGCAAGACCATTTAAAATGGTTGAATCATCAGTTATACAAGCCAACATTCGCTCCGTTAGAACAATACCCCGTTAGCAGAGGTTTTGATAAATTTTACGGAACGATTTGGGGAGTGGTGAATTTTTTCGATCCGTTTAGTTTGGTGAACGGAAAAGAAGTTGTGAAAGATATTCCGGAAAATTATTACTACACGGATGCCCTCAGCGATACAGCCTGTAATTACATCAATGAATTTAGTAAAAGCAAAGAGCCATTCTTTTTGTACGTGGCCCAAACCGCACCACACTGGCCGCTGCACGCTTTAGATAAGGAGATTAAAAAATATGAGCAGGTGTACAGGGTTGGTTGGGACGTGATTAGGCAAAAGCGATTTGAAAAGATTAAGAGACTGGGTTTGTTTAGTGAACAAGAGGCTGCCCTACCCCCACGTTTCAGGCCTGAAGTGCAATGGGATGATAACCCTCATAAGGACTGGGACGCCTACGCCATGGCTGTTCGTGCCGCAATGGTTGACCGCATGGATCAGGCAATCGGGAGAATCATCGGTAAATTGAAGGAAACCGGCGAATTAGATAATACGCTCATCTTCTTCCTGAGCGATAACGGGGGCAGTTGCGATAACGCACAAAACTACGGCCCGGGATTAGACAGGCCGGGAGAAACTCGGGATGGTGAGAAAATAATTTATCCGGTTAACAAAAAAGTTTTACCCGGCCGGGACAATACTTTTGCTTCAACAGACAGTTTTTGGAGTTCGGTTGCTAACGCCCCGTTTCGCTACTGGAAAATGGAGTCTTTTGAAGGAGGTATTTGCACGCCATTAATTGCCTGCTGGCCCGATGGTTTGAAAGCAAAGAAAGGCAGCATTACGGCTCAAACCGGGCACATCATCGATTTTATGGCCACATTGAAAGAATTATCCGGGGCTGATTATCCGGCAAAATTTAAAGAAAATAGTATCACTTCTACTCAGGGTTTGAGCCTGCTTCCGGTTTTGCAGGGTAAACAACGCAAAGGCCATGAATATATTTTCTTTGAACACGTGCGTGGCCGCGCTGTTCGCTACGGGGATTGGAAACTCGTAACACTCGGCCCCAACAAACCCTGGGAGCTGTACAATCTGAAAG
>MKRO01000037.1:0-960 GCA_001896965.1 Sphingobacteriales bacterium 41-5
ACTGCTTCCTGCATAACCGGGCATGGTGTTAGTCTCAAACTCTCTGGCAACCCATTCGGGAATATTCGCCAAAGGCCCTTCGCCTTCGGTCCCCGGTTTGTAACTTTCTACCTGTGGCAATTCTAACGGCAGTTCATTTTCGTTTAAAGGATAAGCAACACCGCCTTTCCAAATAATAGGGAAAGGCTCACCCCAGTAACGCTGGCGGCTGAAAGCGGCATCGCGCATTTTGTAATTTGTTTTTCGGGTGCCAATGCCTCGTTTTTCTAATTCGGTTATCACAACTTCAATGGCGTTGCGCATTACCAACCCATCAATAAAACCGGAGTTTTCTAAAACCGCATCTTTGGTAGGATTGGCTTCGCTACCGTTATAAGCATCGCCAATAATATTTGTGATGGGAATATTAAAATGCTGGGCAAATTTATGGTCACGTTCATCGCCGCAAGGCACTGCCATGATTGCGCCTGTACCATAGCCGGCCAAAACATATTCGCTGATCCAAATCGGAATTTCCTGGCCGTTAAAAGGATTAACCGCATAAGCGCCGGTAAATACGCCGCTGATCTTTTTCTCTGACATTCGTTCGCGCTCACTACGGCTTTTTACCCAGCTTACATATTCATCAACAACGGCAGACTGTTCAGCAGATTTGATCTGGTTCACCAGTTCCAGTTCAGGTGCAATAACCATAAAGTCCACGCCAAAAATGGTGTCGGGACGGGTGGTATAAACACGCAGCTTCTCACCAGCTCCTTTGATTTCAAAGTCAATTTCTGCGCCTGAACTTTTCCCAATCCAATTCGTCTGCATATCCTTCATAGCTTCGCTGAAATCCACTTCCTGTAAGCCTTTCAGCAACCGATCGGCATATTCGGTAATGCGAAGATACCATTGACGCAGCTTCTTTTTTACAACGGGATGGCCGCCCCGCTCGCTCACGCCATTTACTACTTCATC
>MKRO01000037.1:1005-2444 GCA_001896965.1 Sphingobacteriales bacterium 41-5
CTTCGCCGTAGCCACAATAAGCCAGCCGGTATTCCATAAGAATGTGTTCACGGGTAACTTCATTAAAAGATTGCCAATCCTTAAAGTCAAAACTGTTACCGGTTTCAGTTTCAGGCCTGCCTGAAATTTGTAATTTGTAATTTGAGTTTGGTATTGGATGGTTTACATTTCCTTCTTTTTCAAAAAATTTTATCAACTCCTCAATTGGTTCAGCTTTTTGTTTTTTACGATTGAACCAACTTTTAAACATTTGTAAAAAAATCCATTGCGTCCATTTATAATATTTCGGATCGCTGGTACGCACTTCCCTGTTCCAATCAAAACTAAAACCAATATTGTCGAGTTGATTTCTGAAAGTGTTGATATTATTTTCGGTAGAAACCGCCGGGTGAATGCCGTGTTCGATAGCATATTGCTCGGCAGGTAAACCAAATGCATCGTAACCCATTGGGTGCAACACATTAAAGCCCTTCAATCGTTTATACCGCGCATAAATATCGCTGGCAATATAACCCAGCGGATGACCCACATGCAACCCGGCGCCGCTGGGGTAGGGGAACATGTCCAGCACATAATATTTGGGCTTACCACTTTGGTTAGAAACTTTATAAGCATCGGTTTCGATCCACTGCTTCTGCCACTTTTTCTCTATCTCGTTAAAATTATATTCCATAATAAATAAGTTGGTGAGTTATAAGTTAATAAGTAAAAAGGGACTGATTAACCAAAACATCAAAGGCGGCAAATTTAAGCATTGTAGGTTGAATACATTAAATTTGCCACGGCCGGGCAAATTGACTCCCGCATTAAATTTTATGGCAGATCAACCAAAAGTTTCAACAAAAAGAGGCAAACCTTCCTATTTCATGGCAATACTTGGTGTAACGCTGGTATTATTTTTATTGGGATTGATTGGTTGGCTGATTATTAATACGCGGGCGCTTGGTGAACACTTTAAACAAAACGTGGAGATGAATGTGTACCTGCGTGAGCCTTTGGCAGCGGCCGACAGCGCAGCGCTGGTGCAATATATCGCGTCAAAACCCTACATCAAAGAGTATACTTTTACTACCAAGGAAATGGCTAAGAAAAAGTATATGGCTGATGGAAACGAAGATTGGGGCGATGTACTTACCGAAAATCCTTTACCCAACAGCATTGATTTTAAATTGAAGCCGGAGTACGTGAATTCGGCATCCATGAAAAATATTCAGGAGGATTTGGAAAAGCAAACCTACGTAACAGATGTTCAATATCAACAGGAACTGGTAAGTCAGTTGAATTCAAATCTGAGTAAAGTGAGCTGGATATTGCTGACAGCAGCCATTCTGTTGGCACTGGTGGTAATCTTTTTAATCGATAATACAATCAGGTTAGCGATGTTCAGTAACCGGTTTTTAATTAAAACCATGCAAATGGTAGGCGCCACGCGCTGGTTT
>MKRO01000037.1:2572-17527 GCA_001896965.1 Sphingobacteriales bacterium 41-5
TTTCTCGGTATGTTCCTTTTGGGAATTCTCATCACTCTGCTTAGTACACATTCGAGTGTTATGAAGTATTTGAGAAAGAAATTGGATGATTTATATTAACCAAAATTTACAAATCTGTTTATAAAGGAAAACGTATATTGCGCCATCAAAAAATTACAAATGAACGCAGAAAAAAATACACCGTCAATGTTCAGCAAATCTAATTTTACCTGGATGCTTATCGGGATTTTAGTAATTGCTTTAGGTATGTTTTTGATGGCCGGAGGTAAAAGCGCCGACCCTAATGTATTTAATGCGAATGAAGTGTATAGTAAAGTGAGGATTACCGTTGCGCCAATACTGATTCTGTTAGGTTTGGGTATTGAAGTTTTCGCGCTTTTTAAAAAATAATAATTGAACCGGCGAAAGTGCTGCAATTGACACTCACCGCATTCGTACAAAATTTATCAACTTATTACCGGCTCATCGCCGGTTTTCTTTTTTTCAGGAATTAATAAAATTGCGATCGTGCCGATAATTGCCAGCAATATCAATACAGCAAAGCCATTCGCATAACTACCGCTTTTGTCCCTGATCCAACTTACGAGCATCGGTGATAAAGCATCACCAAAACCATCAAAAGTTAGCACCAGCCCCATGATGCGCCCCAGCACTTTTACACCGAACAACTCCGCCGCCATCAAAGGAATGATCATATAATCACCGCCCAGCGCAATGCCAAAAAGAAATGCAAAAAGGTAAATAACCCCGGGAACATGAGTGAAGTATAGCAGCGGTATAGAAATTGCGACCAGCGCGTAAATCAATACCATCACATATTTTTTTGAAAACTTATCTGCCAGCCAACCCATCAGCAGCCGGCCCAGGATGCTTGAAAATAAAATAATCGAAAGAATATTCGCGGCATGTTCCTGCGTAAATTGTAAATCGAGGCTGAAGAATAATTTCAGATTTTTTATGGTACCTGCCACCGCCGCTATTGAGCAAACACTGCCAATAACAAGCAATACGAACCGCCGGCTTTTAAAAAGCTGCGACATTGGAATTTTCTTTTTTTTGTCCGTTGAGGAAGGTTGGGCGAAGCCGGGCGGAGCATCTTTTACCAACAAAACCAACGGGAGGGAAATAGCAATAATCATGATGCCTAAAATGGTGAGCGCATTATGCCAGCCATATTGCGTGTTGAGCCAGCGTGCAATTTGCGGCACCAGCATTCCTCCAACTCCTACGCCCAGATAGGCAATGCCCATCGCTTTGCCTCTTCCGGAAGTAAACCATCTTGAAATTAAAACCTGATTGGGCAATGCACCCGCCAGTAAATAACTGGTGGCACTCAGAATGTAGAAAAAATAAAACTGCCATAAAGTGGTAAAATGTCCTAAACCTATGAATGCCAGGCCGCACATGAGAACGCCAATCACCATCAAACGTTTTGGCCCGAATTTATCCATCAGCCAACCCACAAAAAAGCCGAACAATCCTACAACGATTTTGGCAACTGCATCGCCGGATGTTACTTTCGCGCGGCTCCAGCCCAATTCTTTCACCCAAAAATCATAAAAGAACGGCAAGCCGTAGAACATAATTCCTATTAAAGAGAACAATGTGAAAAACCCTGTTGCAACTACAATTGCCTGGCTTTTACCTGATCGTTCGTTTACGGGAGATGACAGATCGTTTTGCTTGGTTAAATTATTTTTAGGATACTCCATATTGCTCGGTTGCGTTACCGTAAATATAGTGGTTTTTCCCTGTCTAAGTGGTTTGGCTTTCTAAGTATCATGGTTAAAACGGGGGGATATAACATTTTTATAAATTTGCTAAGGATTTTTCTTCCTCCGGCAGGGGGTGGATTCCACCCTCGCCTTTCGGGTGCTTTCGCCGGCGGGAGATATTTAGCCCCGAAAATTTCAACAAACTCACAGAAAAAATGTGATGTACTCCTTAAATAAAAGCTATCTTATTTGTCTTTATAAAACGCTACTTTTGGCACTTTAAATTTTTATGAGTTTAGTTGAAGCCATTATTATAGCTATTGTTGAAGGAATTACGGAATATTTGCCCGTCTCCTCTACCGGGCATATGATCATTGCCAGTTCTTTGCTGGGCATTCATAAAGAGGAGTTTACCAAACTTTTTGAAGTAGCCATTCAGCTTGGCGCCATTATGGCCGTGGTGGTTTTGTACTGGAAGCGATTTTTTGATTTCACTAAATGGCAGTTTTATGTAAAGCTGATCATCGGCGTTATTCCTGCTTTGGTACTGGGGTATTTATTTTCTGATAAAATTGACGAAATGCTCGAAAGCCCACTGGTTGTATCAATTTCATTGTTACTTGGCGGAATTGTTTTATTGTTTATTGACAAAGCATTTAACCATCCTACTGTTGAAACAAACGAAGAAATTACTTATAAAAAAGCATTTATGACGGGCATCTGGCAATGTATTGCAATGATACCCGGTGTAAGCCGCAGCGCAGCAAGTATCATTGGCGGTATGCAACAAAAATTCACCAGAAATGTAGCCGCAGAATTTTCTTTCTTCCTTGCCGTTCCAACGATGGCTGCTGCCACGTTGTACACTTTGTTCATTAAAAAATGGGAGGGTAGCGGGGTAGTTAAGAAAGGATATGAACTAATTTTAGAATCTCAACAGAATACAGTAGCATTTATTGTAGGAAATATCGTTGCCTTTGTAGTGGCTATTCTTGCCATAAAATTTTTTATTGATTATCTTAAAAAATATGGTTTCAAAATGTTTGGCTGGTACAGGATTGTAGCGGGGATTGTACTATTGATTTTGATTTTCACGAATGTAATTCAGTAAATTCAACTCAAATCTTTTTCCTACTTTTAGTCTATGAGAGGTGCTTCAAGACAAACTGCTTCAAAAAAAGTTACCAATGGTTGGGCCATGTATGATTGGGCTAATTCTGTTTACAATCTGGTAATCACAACAACTTTCTTTCCCGCGTATTATGCATATATATCATCCGCGCAAAAATTCCCTGACGGAATTCCTCTTTTCGGACGACATTTTGTAAACACGGCACTCAAAAATTACACCTTCGCAACTGCACTTTTAATAGTGGCGATACTATCGCCCATTTTATCTTCTATTGCAGATTATAAAGGCAATAAAAAGAATTTCATGCGCTTCTTTTGTTACATGGGCGCAATAAGCTGCTCGCTGATGTTTTTTGTGGATGAAAAAAGCGTCATTTTCGGATTGTTTTGTTTGATGATGGCATGTGTTGGTTTTTACGGTAGCCAGGTTTTTTACAATTCTTATCTGCCCGAAATTGCTGCGGAGGAAGACATGGACCGCATCAGTGCAAGAGGATTTTCGTTCGGTTATATTGGAAGCGTTATTATGCAGTTGATCGGGTTTGGATTTGTACTTGCAATGCCGGATAACCCGTTTGCCCTAAAGCTTACGTTTTTGCTCGTTGGCTTTTGGTGGGCCGGCTTTGCGCAAATTACATTCAAAGCGTTGCCAATGAGTTCAAAAAGCGAGCGGAAAGCCAAAGTAAATGTATTGAGCAATGGTTTTAAAGAATTAAAACTCGTTTGGCACAAATTACAAGAGATGCCTGTTTTAAAGAGCTATTTAGGCGGTTATTTTTTTTATAGTATGGGTGTACAAACGGTAATGCTTGTCGCAATTGATTTCGGTATAAAAATCCTCAACCTCCCGGATACAAATCTGATTATTGTTGCCGTTATCATTCAACTTGTGGCGATTGGCGGGGCTATATTAATGTCGAGGTTAACAACAAGATTTGGCAACGTTCAGGTTTTGCTTGGAGCTGTTTTTCTTTGGATCATTATATGCATTTCTGCTTATTTTATGAGCACCGAATTTCAGTTTTATATTCTTGCAGCGTTGGTGGGGTTGGTAATGGGCGGCATTCAGGCGGTTAGCCGTTCCACTTATTCCAAGTTTATGCCTGAAACAAAAGATACTGCGAGTTTTTTTAGTTTTTACGATGTTACTGAAAAAATAGCACTGGTTATCGGGTTGTTTGCTTTTGGTTTAATTGAAGATATTACGAATTCGATGCGCAATTCTATTTTAGTGTTGATTCTCTTTTTTGTAATAGGGGCGGTGTTTTTGGTATTCACGCTCAGCAGGATTAAAAAACAAAAAGCCCATCAAAATTTTGTATGAACCTGTATTCTATTAATTGCGGTTATTTTAAATTAGACGGCGGTGCCATGTTTGGCGTGGTGCCTAAAACTATCTGGAACAAATTAATTCCTGCCGATGAAAACAATATGTGTAGTTGGGCGTTGAGGAGTTTGCTAATTGAAGAGGAGGGCAGGTTAATTTTGGTTGATACCGGAATGGGCGATAAGCAAAGCGGGAAATTCTTTGGTCATTATTATTTGCATGGAGACGATTCGCTGGATAAAAACCTTGCAGCACACGGCTTTCACAGGAATGATATTACTGATGTTTTTTTAACCCATCTTCACTTCGACCACTGTGGTGGCGCCATTTGGTACCACGGCGACAAACTTGTTCCGGCTTTTAAGAATGCAACTTTTTGGAGCAATGCCGATCATTGGAAATGGGCAACCGAACCGAACCCGCGGGAAAAAGCATCTTTTTTAAAGGAGAATATTTTGCCAATTGAGGAAAGCGGTCAATTAAAATTTATTAACGATAGAAAACCATCAGAAGGCCATTTAGATACAGCAGTTTTTTCCCAAAATATAAAAATTCGGTTCGTCAACGGCCATACTGAAGCTATGATGTTGCCCCAACTGGCGTACAGGAACCGAACCATTGTGTACATGGCCGACTTGTTGCCGTCCTATGCCCATATTCCTTTGCCTTATGTTATGGGCTATGATACAAGGCCGCTGATCAGCATGAACGAAAAGGAATTATTTTTAAAGGAAGCCCTTGAAAATGACTATGTCCTTTTTTTTGAACATGATGCTGCCCATGAATGTTGCACGCTTCAGCAAACCGAAAAAGGCATCAGGCCAAAAGAGTTTTTTAAGTTGGCTGATCTTTGAGCGGCACGAAATAAATTCTTCATCCACCACCAATCTACAGGAATTATTTTTTGTATAATTTTATGTTATGAACGTTAATGTATGCAAAAACTGTTCGTTTCAATTTCAGGGTAATTATTGCCCCCAATGCGGGCAATCTTCTCACGAACAAAGAATTGACGCGCGTTACATTTTACACGATGTGCCACATTCAATTTTTCATATTGACCAAGGTTTTTTTTACACGCTCAAATCGATGTTTACGCGGCCCGGTGCTATAATTGACGAGTTTCTGGAAGGTCAACGTGTTAAATATTTCAGGCCATTAGCTTACGTTGTAATCATGTCAGCCATCTGTACGTTGATAGTGAAGGGGTTGCAGTGGTTAATGATAAAAACAGCCGGTACCGGCGCAGCAGTGGCGCATGACGAAAGTTTTTTCACCCATTATTTTAGTCTTTTTATCTTTATCATGATCCCCTTCGCAAGCCTGATTACCTGGCTTACGTTTTATAAAAAGAAATACAACTACTGGGAACACTTCATCGCCAATACTTACATAGCCGCGCAACTGAACATCATGCTGGTTCTGATCAATCTTGTGGGTCTTATCGTTGTGATTTTCACAAAAAAGTATACCGGCATTGACTTTGGGATATTTATTACCATATTTATGTCGTTCTTCCTTTATTTATACGGAAGTGTTTTTGGGTACATTTTCGGGCGCTCGCCTGCAGGGAAATACAAGGGGCTGAAGATGACGCTCATTTTAACCATCATGAACCTGTTGCTCTTCTTTTTGTACGTTGCAGGATTCAATCTGGCTGGTATTATGAAGCCGTGGTAGATAAAAACTGATTTTTTTAATCCATTAAAAGCCCTCATCTTTATTAACGGTTATAACGTATTGTTTTTCACGCTTTTTAAAGTGGCATATTTTTAGCTATATTAAATCCGCAATATTTCTCACGGACTTTTTTTCAAAATTAAAAAATCAAACTATGGCAATTAACATTGTTGATCTTGTTAAGAACTACGCATCTAACGAAATGATTTCAAAAGCGAGTTCATTTCTGGGCGAAAATGAAGGCGGTGTTTCAAAAGCCGTTTCAGGTCTCGTACCTTCTTTGCTTGGTGGTTTATTAGGTAAAGCTTCTGCCTCCGAAGCAGGTGCTGAAGAGATTTTCCAATCTGCAAAAGCTGCTAATGAAAGCGGTCTTTTAGGAAACCTTGGATCGTTGTTCGGGAATGCAGATGTTCTTTCAAAGGGAAGCAGTCTGTTTAGCGGCTTATTCGGTGGAAAATCAAATTCTATCATTGATGCAATTTCGAGCTTTGCAGGTATTAAATCTTCTTCATCCGGCTCGTTGATCAGTATGTTGTTGCCTTTAATTACCGGCGTTTTGGGTAAACATGCCGCCGACAATAATTTAGGGGCAAGCGGACTTGCAAGTTTTCTTGGAAGCCAAAAAGCCAATATTCAAAGTGCCCTGCCAAGCGGACTTGGCTCAATTGGTTCTTTGTTAGGGTTGGGTAGCCTTGGAGCGGCCGCAACGGAAACTGTGGCAGATGTGAAAGAAACTGCAGCATCTGCTTATAATTATGCCGAAGATAAAGTTGAAAAAACCGGTGGTGGCATGAAATGGTTATTGCCTTTATTGCTTCTTGCTGCATTAGCGTTGGGCCTTTGGTATTTTTTTGGCAAAGGTTGTAACGAAGGAGCAGGAACTGCCACAAGTGACACGACGGCTACTACCGGGGTTGATGAAGGTTCAGTTTCTGCCACTCCTCCCGCAACGGCATCAGGCAGTTATGACTCGACAAGCGGCAACTATATTTATGATGTTGGCGCCGATCGGGAAATTACTTTGGCTGATGGGAATAAACTCACAGTAGGTGCAAACAGTACAGAAGCCAAATTATATGATTTTTTAACTAACGGAACTGTTGATACGGTTGACAAGAGCAAAGGCTGGATGACCTTGGACAGGGTTTATTTCAACACCAGTTCAAGTACTTTAACCGCCGAATCTCAAAAACAGCTTGAAAATATCGCGGCTATTTTGAAAAACTTTGCAACTGCAAAAGTTAAAATGGGTGGTTATACTGATAATACCGGCTCCGTTGATGGAAACGTTAAGATTTCAGGCGAAAGAGCTAAGGCTGCTGCCGCCGAACTTGTGAAGTTGGGAGTTGCTGCTGCCAGCGTTGAATCAGAAGGCTATGGTCCTGAACATCCTGTTTGCGCGGCTAACGACACCCCTGAGTGTAAAGCACAAAACAGAAGGGTTGATATTCGCGTTACCGCGAAATAATGAGAACAATATCTTCACTTATAATAAAAAACCGCTTCAAACGAGGCGGTTTTTGTTATTTGTAGTGATGCTTTTAGTTCACTTTTTTGATCATGGCCTTCAACTGGTTGAAAGTGTTTTTTTCAAGGGCCGAAATTTCAATCAACATATCACCCATTTTATTATAATCTGCGTGGGAACTTAACCTGCCTTTATAAATACCTGATGCCTGAATCGCTGCATCTCGCCACTTATCGCCCGATTCGGTAAATTTTTTCGAGAGGTCAAATAATTCGTCAACCGGTAAATATTGATGCGCCTGTTGTAAAAATGCGCCGTAAATAAACCGAAAGCCACCACCGCCTGTTCCTATTTCTTCCTGCATGCGCACAAGCTGCGCTAAATACATTCTGGCTTTTTCATCACCAAGTTTTGCCTTCCACTTTTTTATCTGCCGGCCGGTATAAGCGATGCCATCCGTTCCTCCAATCGGCCCCGGAATATGCAGCATGTCGCGGCAATTTCTTTTAATACCTTTTATGATGCCCGTGCGCAATTGTACATCAGTTGCTTCAGTTAAGTTTTCTCCGGGGTAATACATTTGGCCGCGCGGAGCAAAAGCACCTTTTGCAAAACGAACCCGTTCCAGCTCGTAACTATTGAGTGTTACAAGGCCTTCCATCACAGGGTCGCTGATGATGTAGTCATCGCCCTGCTTATCTACCACAATAATATTATGTGCGTTAAAATGAAATCTGTATTCTTTTGGGAAATAGGTAAGATAGTAAACTCCAACCTGACAGGCGGTTGGTTTACCTGCGGCAAGCCGTTCATCCAGCTCTGCCATTGCCTTTTGGGGATTGGAGTATTTTTTACGTGTTACCGGAACATCAAGCGCCACACAGGTTCTTTTAAAAATAGCGCCGGGCAGGGTTCTAAAAGAAATAGCAGGCCCGCCGTTCACCTTCATAAAAGGCAATTGAATGTAAAACAATCCCGACCCGATCCCGAATGCCAATGGCTCAGTAATTTTATGAATGCCGTAATGCGCCAGTAATGAAGTGGTCACGCCGTTTTCACAATGCGCGGCCTGTATATGTTTAAAATCTGAAGTCAATTTTCGAGTATTTATTATTTAAACGGATTTTTAAATTCTTCCACGCTTGTTTCAAACACCTCGGCGTATTTTTTTATTTTGGCATCGCTTAGTTTTTTAAAAACAGAGGGTTTCATGTGGCGTTTTACACTCCATTTCCAGATGCCCATGTATTGCGCAACAATGCCCTGATCCATCATTCTTTTTTCCATCCAATAAAAAACCGGACTCATTTCGCCATTTATAACTCTTTGTTTCGCCTCATTGATCTGCCTTTCAAACGATTCCCAGGCTACATCATTGGCTTCTTCTTTCACCGTCCAGCCTGAACTCCGGCCTGTTACATATTTGCCTTCATCATCAACTGCATAAGTAACCTCTCTGGCAATTTTGCCGAGATAACCTTCATCCTGAGGTATTTCGTTTTTTTTCATAACTGTGTGTAAGGTTGAACTATTTTCAAAAATAAATGGTTCGTGTGAAACGAACCATAAAATAATTTTGCTCCTGAAGTTAATTCTAAACCACCGTCAACAACGCATACATGTAACTGAACCTTGAACTTTCGGGAACCAAGAGGAAAATCTTGTCGCCTTTTTTTAGTTTGTCGCTGTGCAGTAATTCATCAACCATAGAATAAACTGATGCAGCACCTACATTGCCCACATAGCTAAGGTTTACAAACCATTTGTCGTAAGGTATATGATGGCCAAGTTTTAAATGCTCTTCGTAAATTTTGTCTTTGAAGAAATTACTGCTCATGTGCGGGCAGTACCAGGTAATATCGTCAGGGTTCAAACCTCTTCTTTCAAACAGCTCAGGGAGCGGCGCACCGCCCAACGGAACAATGTTAGGGCTAAGCAATTTCACATCCTGCTTAATGCTCATGATAGATTTCTCGTTCAGCTCGTGATGATCAAACTCGAGATAGCTTTTCAAAGTGCCGTCCTCCAGTTTTTCGGCACCGCAGTACATGCAAGCCTCCATATCATCAGCGTAAGAAATCCCTTCAATCCACTCCACTTTCAGGCTCAGGCCTTCAGCTGCGGGTTTATTCGTCATCAGAAATGCAGAAGCGCCATCACTCAACATCCAACGCAAAAATTCTTTATCGAAACTGATGTAAGGATTTTGCTCCAATTCTTCGAGCTTATGCACTTCATCTTCAAACTGATTAGCGACCAACGAAGCAGAGAACCTTTCCGAACCGGTAGCGATTGCTGTTTCTGCATCGCCCGTTTTTACAGCCATGTAAGCATATTTAAAAGCATGCATTCCTGCGCAGCAAACACCGCTTGGGGACACAACTTCCAGTCGGCCCAACTCAGGTAACCAGCCATGCACCATTACTCCGTGCGAAGGCATGATCTGATCCGGCGAAGAAGTTCCGCAGGAAAGCACATCAATGTTTTTAATGCCTTCGGGATCGGTTTTAAACAACTCTTTTACGGCCTCGGCCGTAAGCTGTGCATTGGTGTGGGTGGTTTTGCCGCCTTTTTCCAAAGCATAATAACGGTTGGTGATGCCGTTGTTTCTTAAAACAATTCTTCTGGATTTTGAGGGTTTACCGTTAATATAACCGAGGTACTCCTCCATCTCATCGTTCGACACCGGATTATTGGGAAAATAATGCGAGGTACGGGTAATGTAAACTTCGTTCAATGACATATATGTTTTTATTTCGAATAGGCGGGGTCATACTCCACGCCTGAATAATATTCTATCAACCTTTTATTCTTCTTTTGCGAAAATGGCCTGAAAAAAATCAAATCTACAAATAAAATGATTGGCGAAGCAATCAATAATGCAATATGAAGATAATATTTATATAATACTAAAATTTGGCTTCTTTTTTCGGGGTGCTTATTGATAATGCCCACCCATTTTTTGAAAATTTTGCCTGCTTTTCGCTCGATAAACATGAGCGAATATTTCACATCAACAGCCTTTTGCTTTAAAAGTTGCGGCTGCAGGTTATCCCAATCGCCGTTTTTCAAATATTTTTGAACGGTTTCTCCAAAAACGGATGCATTTTCAATATCAGCATCGGCAACGCCGGGTTTTGGGAAAATGCCCCATTTGCGGGTTTTTGTACCGGTTCCTAACCAGTGAAAAATGGTGAAATAGCTAAGGTGGTTAGGGTTTTTATCTACCAATGCAATATTGCCAACAAGTTTAGCACCGGCTGCATGAATCAGCTTTTTATTTTTCTCCATGGCATTGACCCACATATTTCTGCACCCGGAAATGGTAATAACCGGCGTGTCTTTTATGATGGACTTAAAATCTTCGTCCTGCATGAGCGAGCTGAAAGGAATGCTGGGAGATAAATTCCAGGGTTGCCAGCCCAAAACCACCAGATCATATTTGTTGTGATTCGTTTTCCAGGGTTCCAGGGGCGTGGGCTTCAAGTCCACGCTTTCGGGAACCGAGTCAAAAAAAACAGGGATGCTCCAGGGGAATGGAAATTTGTGAACGGTTTGAATCTGAAGGAATTCAACTTCATTGCCGGCACTAATCACCGGTTGTAAAAAATTATCGAGTATTTGTTTTAGTTGCCCCGATTGGGTGTAATAAACCGCTAATATTCTTTTCCCCATCAAAAAATTAAATTAAAAAGCGCCTGCTAATGATTTTGACTTTTTACTGTAGCTAACAACACTATTTTGGGTGGCCACCGGTAAATTTTTGAAACTATCTTTTACAAATTTACTGTCCTGGCTAATCGTTTTATAATATCCCAGTGAGCGCGGTGCATTTTCCTGCACCATTAGCCGGAGAAACTTGTATTCAATATTCTCCGGGTTTTTAGAAATTGCGAATTCCAGTTTCTTATGGCCCAGTTTGAACATTGAAAGCTTTTTTGCGGGAATGGTTAAAGTCCCGGCCTTTCTCATCAGGAGGGCGCCCTCAAAAGCTTCCCTGTCCGACCCTGAAACGCTTTTTAAAGCGGCCAGTTGCGCATCAATTTGTTTTGAATTGCCGGATGCCATCGAATTGAAAAAAGAATTTTTATTTATTGCAGATTGCGCAAACCCTGACTGAGCTAAAGCTAAGGAAATAATAATTAAAACAATACTGAGGATTTTTTTCATTGTAAAATAAGTTTGCAAATTTAAACAAATATGGTTCAGTACAAAGCCTATACTTTCAGTTTTTTTAGCCGCGCCAAAAAAGTTCCCGTTTAAACCGGTACCAAAGGTTTAGTGGTATAATTTTTGATGGACTTGGTTAAATTTTTATTTATGATGAAAAAACTTACCTTACTGGTTGCTTTTGTAGCAGCTATCGGAATTGTTAATGCTCAAAGTGATTACAAACAAGCTATCGGTATTAGAGCCAGTTCTCATACAGAATATGCGGCAATTGCAGCTTCCTATAAATTCTTCGTAACCGATCCGGGTGCTATTGAGTTAAATCTTGGAGTTGGCAATCGCTCATACTTTGGCGATAAAGCGCCCGGCGTTAGTTTTGCAGGTACATACCAACACCATTTTGATATTCAACCGGTTGAAGGTTTAAGATGGTATATTGGTGGCGGTGCGGTAGCTTTTAATAGTCGTTCAGGCCACGACGGTTATAACGGATTTGGATTTGGTGTATTCCCTACCGGCGGCGTTGACTATAAATTTTCAAAAATTCCACTTAACCTTTCCGCTGATTTCAGGCCAACTTTCCACATTACAGCGCCAAACGACTATAAAAATTTTCACGCGCATGATGTAGGCATCGCAGCCCGGTTTACCTTTTAATAGACAGTTATTATAGAAAATAAAAAATGCTTCATCTTGGTGAAGCATTTTTTTAGTTACCTCAACGAGGCAGGGATAATTTGATTAAAACGGAAGATCGTCTCCTGCGTCTTCTATGTTTGTTGGCGTAGCTGGTTGCTGGGTGTTTTGAGCAGGGGCATTACTATACCCGCTTCCCGAAGAATTACCAACGCCCTGGTTTCCGCCATCGCCTTTGGCGCCAACCAATTGTAGTTCGCGCACCCGCAAAGCTAACACGGCACCATTTGTTCCATCATTACGGGTAAAACTTCTCACCTCCGGTGTGCCATCTACCCACACTTTCGTGCCTTTTGAAAGGTATTGTGAAATGGTTGTCCTGTCTGTCCACCAGGCGCAATCCACCCAGGTTGTACGCTCCTGGTTATTGCCCTGGCTATCCCTGAATTTTTCTGTGTGGGCAACGGTAAAATTTATTACACTTTTTCCATTTACATTATTTACTACGCAATCTTTTCCAAGATTACCGATAATTTGCATTTTTAACATAGTACTCTGAGTTTTAAATTATGAATAGGCAATTTAATGTTATTTTCTAAATGGCCGGCTTTTTTTTAAACAGAAATTTTTCAAAAAATCCCGCATACAAAAAAAGGAAAGGCATAAACCTTTCCTTTAAAAATATATTGAAGCTATAATTATTTCGCAGCTTTGTCGCTATTAATTTTTTTAGCCAGTTTGCTTTTTAAGTTTGCAGCTTTGTTGCGGTGAATGATACCCCTTTTAGCTAATTTATCAATCATGCTTTCAACAGAAGATAGTTTTTCAGTAGCTTCTGTGGCACCGGCCACGCGAATATCCCTGATAGCATTACGGGTAGTTTTACCGTAATACCTGTTTCTGTCCCTGCGTTTTGCAGCCTGACGTGCATCTTTTTTTGTAGCTTTATGATTGGCCATCTGTATTAAAATTTTTGGACGGCAAAGGTAGGGAAATAAATGTTAAATGTAGAACCTTCAAACTAAAAATATTGAAAATAGGGGAAAACATTGTATCTTGGCAAGCTAATTTTAAACACTGAAAAATTCATAAATATTATATAAATCATTGATTTACAATGAAAGACTTTTCGTATATTACCAGCTCTTCCCCCGAGTTTATTGAAAATATGTACAAAGAATTTTTGCAGAATCCCGGCAACGTGGATGAAGACCTCAGGAAATTTTTTGAAGGCTTTGATTTTGCAATGGAAAACGGACATGCAGCCGAAGTTCCGGTTTCATTAAATGGCCACGCTCAGGTTAATTGGAAGAAAGAATTGGCAGTGTACCGGATGATTTTGGGCTATCGCAACAAAGGCCATCTTATTGCTAAAACAAATCCCATCAAACAACGAAAGGACCGTGGCGCTAATTTAAGCCTTGCTTTTTTTGGTTTGGCGGATGCTGATTTAGAACGGGAATTTCAGATCGGCGCATCGTTGGGGCTGGGCGTGGCAAAGCTGAAGGATATTTTAGGATTTCTTGAAAAGGTTTACGCCAATCATTTTGGCGTTGAGTTTAAATATATCACCAGTCAGGAAAAGCTTGACTGGCTGACCAATGAAATTGAAAGAGACTTTTTTAACCCGATTTCAATTGATCAAAAACAACGAATTCTGGAGAAACTAAACCAGGGCGTCATCTTTGAGAAATTTCTTCATACAAAATACGTGGGCCAAAAGCGTTTTTCGCTTGAGGGCGGGGAAACTACTATTGCGGCCATTGATGCCATCATTAACGAATCGTCGAATTTGGGAGTTGAAGAGGTGATCATCGGCATGGCTCACCGCGGCCGTTTGAATGTGCTGGCAAATATCATGGGCAAAACCTATGAGCAAATATTCAGCGAATTTGAAGGTACCGGCGAAATTAACCAAACCATGGGGAGCGGCGATGTGAAATACCATCTTGGTTATGGTAGCGAGGTGGATACCGACAAGGGCAAAAAAATTCACCTTAAATTGATGCCCAACCCCTCGCACCTGGAGGCTGTGGACCCCGTTGTGGTTGGTTTTGCCAGAAGCCGCGCCAATATTTTACACGATGAGCATTACGAGAAAGTTTTGCCGGTATTGATTCACGGCGATGCGGCTATTGCCGGTCAGGGTATGGTGTATGAACTGCTTCAAATGTCAAAATTGAATGGATATGAAGTTGGAGGCACGATTCATTTCGTCATCAACAACCAGATTGGTTTTACAACTGATTTTTCTGATGCGCGAAGTTCCAACTATTGCACATCCTTAGCAGCGATGGTTGAAAGCCCGGTTTTTCATGTAAATGGCGACGATCCCGAAGCGGTTGTTAAATGTGCTGAAATAGCTGCACGCTACCGCGATAAATTTCAGGGAGATGTATTTGTGGACATGGTTTGTTACCGCAGGCATGGCCACAATGAGGGCGATGATCCCAAATTTACCCAGCCCTCAATGTATGAATTGATTGAAAAGCATCCCAACCCGCGAGAGGTTTATGTAAAATATTTGCTGGATGAGGGCGAAGATGATGCCAAGGAGTTGGCCAAGGGAATGGAAAAGAAATTCTGGGCTGACATGCAGGACCGGCTTGACGAGATCAAACAAAATCCACTACCGTATAATTATCAGGCTCCGGAATTGCTATGGAAAAAACTAAGAAAAGCAAAACCCGAAGATTTTGATAAAAGCCCCGTTACCGCGGTTTCGGCAGAGAATTTCAAAATCGTTTTTGATACGTTAATGACGTTTCCTGAAGGGTTCACCCCCTTGAAAAAAGTTGAAAAACTGATCAACGATAAAATCAAACTTC
>MKRO01000038.1:0-14963 GCA_001896965.1 Sphingobacteriales bacterium 41-5
AATAGCGGTGGGCAGTGGGGGGCTTATTGGAAAAGGATTATTAAGCGGCACCCAAACGCGGTATGGTTTTGTGCCCGAACAAAGAACGGATTTTATATTCGTCACAATCGCCGAAGGTTTTGGTTTCATTGGCTGCGTGTTTTTGCTGGGGTTATATGCCATTCTTCTTTTCAGAATCGTTCACATTGCAGAGCGGCAGCGAAGTACCTTCAGCAGGTGTTATGCCTATGGAGTAGCAGCCGTGTTTTTTTTCCACATTGCCGTTAATATTTGCATGGCGATAGGGCTGGCGCCGGTGATTGGTATTCCTTTACCTTTAATTAGTTATGGAGGTACGTCATTGCTTACCTTCTCTATATTACTTTTTATTTTAATCAGGCTTGATGCCGACAGGCAAATGGTTTTAAGATAATAACGCTAATGAACAGAAAATCGGTTTTGGTTGCTTTTATTTTATGCTCGGTGTTTCAATTGAATGCCCAGATTGACACCATCAATATGGGTGGAGTAACAGTTATCAGGGATCATTCGGATACAATTGTCCAAGAAGAAAAAAAGCCGTTATTTAAAAAGCTCAACAGCAAAGTAAGGCCCCGAACGATAAAAACAGAGTGGATGATACTGGATCTGGGCGTTTCAAATTATATTGACCGCACTGATTATTCCAAAACCGATGTAAGTGCATACGCGGGTGCTGGCGCGAACGAAGAGTGGTTTCACACCAGGCCCTTTAAATCCAGAAACGTTAATATTTGGTTCGTAATGCAACAGTTAAACTTAGTAAGCCATGTTGCCAATTTAAAATATGGCCTGGGGGTGGAACTGAATAATTATCATTACAATCAACCCATCAGGTATAGCGCCATTACCGAGCCGGTAGCAAACTCTCAGGTTATCAGGTTAGACGAAACGCCAGGCCGGGTGTATAGAAAAAATAAACTGGCAGCAGATTATGTAACCGTTCCGCTGATGCTCAATTTTAATTTCACGCCTTACAGCCTTTATTCGTTTGAGGTGAGCGGTGGCATTAGCGCGGGCTATCTTTACTCTTCACGAAATAAAACCGTTACATCAGATGAAGGCAAGAAAAAAGAAAGAGGTGATTTCGATCTTCAACCCTGGAAATTATCTTATGTTGGCGAAGCCACACTTGGCTTTTTTACACTGTATGCTTCTTTCGCATTTAAAAATATGTACACAAGGGGACTTGACATTACGCCTTACAATGTTGGGTTGAGAATAAGACCCGTGGATTTTTTTAATAAACTTGAGGCACGGTAGTTTATTGCATATTTACGTAAACGATTTTATAACGTTTTGTTTTTCTGTAAGGGTTGCCGTACCTGCCTTTGAGTAAAGTGCCCGCCAGCCCCGTAGCCGTTGCGATTCCAACATTCGTTAAATTTCTTTTGGATGTGAACGAGTCTTTAAGATAAACACTGTTCACAGCATTTACAACAACATATCCAAATCCCCCGTATTGCATCATCGTGCCTAAAGTAAACAGATATCCTTTTTTTTTACGAACATTGGGAATAATGATGTGATCAATTTCTTTATAATGAAAAGGAATGGAGTAAACTTCAACCGTATCATAAAAATAGGTATTCCAGATGGTAGCCATTTTGTTCACGTTGTAAAACGTAACCCAAAGGCTGTCGTTTGCAATTTTTTTTATTGGACCTTCGTAAATACGTCCGTCTTTAGCTTTAAACGTAATCGGCCATCCTCCGGCGTAATAATTTCTTACAGTAACCCCGCTACGCTTTTTTACAGAAATAAAATCAGGAACCTGAGCATCGGCAGTGTTAGAAGCTAAAAGAATAATTGTGCAGAAGAGTAGCAGCCTGATCATTGCCGCTAAGATAGTTTCATTTGAATACTTTATGATAACGCTATTTGTTAAAGCAAATTAAATTTTTACTCCAGGCCCATTCTTTGCATGAAATGCGGGTTAAGATAGGCCTTCAGGTCGGTATAGGGAATGAAAACATAAATAATTCCATAAACATAAGCCGCTACTTCGTAAGGCTGGTACACAAACCCCAATCCTTTGTTTGTAAAATAAAAGTTGTCGTTTGCCGGTAATTTATTCTCGAATAAAAATTCCTTTAATGACTGGTTTGGTTTTAAACCTGAGTTTATCCTGAAATTCTTTTCAACAATCTTTTGCAGCGTCACTGAATCAATCGAAATCACATCGTTCAGGTTCATCTCCTTCTTTTCCTTCATGTCATAGCACAGAACAGCGCTCCCCTGAAGACCGTGCGCTCCGCCGAAATAGCCGTACGACCCCACATCAAGCACGAGAAAGCCATTGTCGTTATAAATAGCGTTTGCATTAATTTCATTTTCATAATTCAGCGCAAAATGCGATCCTGAATCTGCCAAATCCCTGTTCATTCGCATGGTATCTATTTCGGCTTTGTATTCTTCAAAATATGATTTGGTTTCGTCTTCAATTACACTTTGTATTGACGAAGAAGCGGCCTGGTCGTCGCCCCAAATATTCTCAACAATTTTTTCGGTAAACCATTTACTGTTAGTGGCATCGGAAGGCTCCATCATCATTATATAGGAATTAGCTGCCACAGTATCAGTGGTAAATTTTATGGAGTACGAATCTGATTTTCCCACCACATTAAACAGCGACGAACCTGAAGGATAATTTTCTTTGAGCCTGATGGCAGCAGTAGTTTTGCCATCTCGTGCGATCCAAATACCCGAAACCCCGTTTTCAGAAATAACAATGTGCCACTTATTATCACCCCGTTCTTCAAAATCCTTTTTTTGCCTGTCCCATTCAATTAATTCAATACTGTCGCCTTTTAATTTATTTTCCTGATTAGCATATAACCCGATTGGGATGCCCTGCGATACATAATAGTAATTAAAGAACATTTTATTTTCAAACTTTGAAAAATGCACTACTACCGGTTTCCCGGCAATTGTGCCTTCTAATCGTTTATAAAAATTTTCGTGCGAGGGCGATTTTTGTTCATTTTTTGTCAACGCTTCGCTTTTATCTCGTTGCGCTGTTTTATTCTCATCGTTACCACATGAAAGTAAAATAGTAATAAAAAATATGATGTAGAATGATGGCGAAAGTAATTGTTTAAACATGCACAAATCTAATATTTTGCCTGTAATAGAAATCTTAAATAATTTTGACGGGTATGCTTCTCCGATATTTCCTTTTATTATTCCCTACATTATTTTGCATTACCGCTGCTCTTGCGCAGGGAGATGTGAAAGATTCAGTAAGGTCGCTTTCGGAAATAACAGTTTCCGCAATTGCACAAAACCCACAAACCGTTGGGGGTACACGAAGCGTTGTAAGAAACGTGCCGATTCAAATGCAGAACAAATCATCGCTTGTTCAAATAATCAACACGGTTCCGGGGATACGAATGGAAGAGCGTTCTCCCGGAAGCTATCGTGTCAGCATTCGGGGAAGTTCGTTGCGCTCACCTTTTGGGGTGAGAAATATAAAAGTTTATTGGAACGATATTCCTTTTACCGACCCGGGAGGGAATACTTATTTCAATCAGTTTGCGGCAACAAATATTTCTTCGATGACCATTTACAAAGGCCCTGCATCAAGCGTTTACGGTCAGGGAACAGGAGGGGTGATTACGATTCAGAACAGAGTAAGCGAGAATGCTACGGGTATCGAATATTCCGCCGGCAGTTATAACTATCATTCTTTTATGGCAAAAGCCGGTTTCGGAAATGACTCTGCGGGCAGAAACCTTATCACCTATGCCCGCAACCAGGGTGATGGCTACCGCGACCAAACAAAAATGCGAAGAGATAACCTGAGTTGGGTATCTGAGCTGGCCATCAATAAAAATCACAGGTTGAATGTTTCGATTTTGTACACTGATATGTATTACCAAACGCCCGGAGGCCTTACCCTGACTGAGTTTCAGCAAAATCCGCGCGCATCCCGGCCGGCAGTGGGAAGTTTTCCTTCGGCCAAAGATGCGAACGCCGCCATCTGGCAAAAAAATTTCACGGCTGGCGTTACTCACAACTACCCAATCAGCAATTCCTTTTCACAAAAAACAACTGTTTACGGCGCTTTCGCGCAGGTAAAAAACGCTGCCGTCAGAAATTTTGAAAGAAGGAACGAACCACATTTTGGAGGAAGAACGATGTTGTCGTATGATAAAAAATTTGGCACAGATTTAAACAACAGGTTTAACTGGGACAATGGTGTGGAGTTGCAGCAGGGATATTTTAACACCCTCGTATCCGGCAATAAGAATGGCGCGCCGGATACCGTGCAAACGAACGACGACATCAACTCAACTGTTTATAATATTATTTCGCAGGCCACGCTTTCTTTAAAAGATAGATGGGTTTTTGTAGCGGGAGTAAGCGTCAACAAAAGCCGCTTAAAGTTTACAAGATTGAACGAGTACCCCGTAAATCAACAGACCTTCAACTTCAATAACGAATTTGCCCCGCGCCTTGGGCTTTTGCACCGGTTCACATCAGGGTGGACGTTGGTAGGCAATATTTCAAAAGGGTTTTCGCCGCCCACCGTTGCCGAGCTTCTGCCTTCAACCGGAATTATTACACCGCTCAGCGCCGAAAAGGGCTGGAACTACGAGGCGATTGTTAGAAAAAATATTTACCCTATTCGAACAAACGTCGATGTTAGCGGCTATATTTTTAAATTAGAAAATGCGTTGGTTCAAAGGCGCGATGCGGCAGGAGCAGATTATTTTATAAACGCTGGCAGCATTGATCAAAAGGGTATTGAAGCGATGCTCAGGCAAAATCTTCCGGCGGGCAATTCTACGCTGTTTGAACATTTTGAAAATGACCTGTCGTACACGTTTAGCTACTTCAGGTATCATAGTTTTACTCGCGGAAGCGATGATTTTTCGGGCAAAATCGTACCCGGAGTTCCGCGCCATACCATCGCTTATAAATTTGCAATATTCTTAAATAACGGCCTCCAACTGAATGCAAACTATTACACAGCATCGAAAATATTTTTAAACGATGCCAACACTGCAACGGCCGATCCTTATCATTTGCTGGGTTTCAGGCTGGGTTGGCGAAAGATGCTAAATGGCAATATTGCCGCAACGGTTTATACGGGTGTTGACAATGCATTGAACCAGATTTATAGTTTAGGCAACGACATCAACGCGGCAGGAGGCCGGTATTATAATGTTGCGCCCGGCAGAAACTATTATGCCGGCATTGCTTTTGAACTGAATAAAAGCAATGCCGGCACAAATTGATGTATAAAGTATTTCTTAATGAACGTTAAACTGCTGCGGTGGCTGGTTTATCATTTTTACAAGATTCGCCGCTTCGGTAGCCTGAGATAAATTGTGTTTTAATGTAAAACTGCCGATGTTTATCAGGTCAACAATGGTACCTATAAAGCAAAGCCCTACAGTGAAAAAGTATAAAATTCCCATACCAATATCGCCTGCTATGATTCGGTGGATACCTGCCGCTCCAAAGAAGCCAATGAGCGCCAGTATCAACATCAGCGTGCGGTCTTTTCTTTTGCCTTTATAAATAGAAAGAAATTGCTGCTGCTGGTTTTCCGTCATTCCCTGCATTAATGCCTGAATGTTGTACAGTTCCTCAGAGTCCATGTCGGGGAACATCATTAAAATGTTATGCTGATCCATAATTAAAAGTTTTTTTGGTTGAATAAATTGATTTTATAGTTTGATAGATTAAAATGATTGTTGCCGGTATTCCCAAAACATGTTCTTCAAAAGATGTCGCGAAATTGAGGTGCAAGGCCTGATGTATGGAATGCCCCAAACCACAACCGGGGCACCACGTGATGCCGAGGTTTTTCAAAATACAAAGGGAAGCGCCACCATCCGAAGGGTTCATAAAAAACAGTAATACCAGAGCGCCGCCCCAAACCATTGCCTCCCAATATTTCTTTATGAATCCTTTCATTTTCTATTGATTTGTAAAATTAGTAATAACAATTACTAAATGAAAAGTGATGTTCGGCAAATGCGGATAAATCATCGGCGAAGGCCGGAATTTTTTCGCCGGAGTACCTTTTTAAGTCAAAACGGGCATACGTAAACGGTTTTAGTGGGTTTGGCGAAGTGCCAACCATAGCTTCTTTAAATTTTTAATTCCGCAATAATAAAAGTTGCCTCAAATGCCGGTCAATCCGCGCATCTGCGGCAATAGCCTAAATTACACCGGTTCTTACCGTTTTTGAGGTTCTGATAAATTTTATCATTTATATCAGGATTATTAAATCAACGGTTTAATCATCACTTGGTTTTTGTTTACTGATGAGCAATTTATTTTTGATCAGTTCATTTCTTGTAAAGGCTCTGCGTTCTTTTCTGAAATCAGCTTTTGCATAAGGCTTTGTCATAATATCTGTCAGATCCGGTTTGCCGGCATCCACCCATGCTGTGTACCAAAAATCGGCAAGGCGGTTGGCAGAGGCTATTAATTGTTGGTTGATAGAATTGCCGAGAGCTTTATTGTATTCCCGCGCAAAGGCGGTTGTATAAAAGCGCCGCATTTTTCCCCAGCGTTCCTGCCAGCGGTATTTCGTGGAATCGGTGAACTTTTTTGACACTTCAACTTCCTGCGCGAGCATATTAGGTAAAAGAGAATGCGTATGCTCTAAAATATTCCAGATTGTTTTGGTTGGGTTCGTTAAATATCGTGCCCGGTGCTTACTACTCAAATCATAGCTGGTAATTACAATTTCAGGCACCGTTGTTTCCCACAAATCATGCAGGCCGCGCTGGTCGGTTAACTGGCCGTCATAGTTTACCGAGGTATGAAGCGGAACATGCGCATCGCCGATATAATGGCCAAGGTCGGCTGCGTAAAACAAAATGCTGTCGCGGTTTTTGCTTCTGAATGCCTCCGTTAACTTCCTCTGAGTTTCAATCACTACAAACGGCAAAGTACCCCAGGCCTTTAAAGTGTCTATCCCGTATTTTGCCACCGCTGCATCCCATTGCTGTGGAACAGAATCGAAAGGGCTTGGGCCAAAAAACTCCATGTCCATATAATGTTTTGGAGCTTCTTCTTTATCGGTATTGCGCCTTTGGTCGGGCCGTGGCGCGTTATATACCAGGTAATCCTTATAAACGAAAAAGAAGGGCTGCATTTTTTTGGGAAGTTCATAAATAGCCAATTGGTTTATGGTGCGGTGTACTAAAAACCCCCAACTGCCGAAGCCGAAAACAATGGAAATCAGTATTACAGAAAAAATAATCTTTGGTTTCATAACACAAATATAACCTCAGAAAATATTATTTTGATAAAGTAAAAGTCTTGACAAACAGTTTTTTAATTGAAGGCCATCAGCGCGGAATAGTTTTGAAAATTAGCGTTCACTTTCCTTTCGGGGCGAGCCGAGCGCAAATCTGGAACTGGATAAGTTTAAATCGGGTTGCGTCTTTTTCTCTTTCACGGCGGCTTTGGTAACAGCTTTGTTTCCAAAGCGGTTTTTAATTTCATCAACGGCTTTGTAGAGATTTAGTTTCTCTTCCTGCCGGTTAAAAAGGTTCATCTGCATGCCGGTATCGGCCAAGTGGCTGAACCGAACGCCGATCAATCGCACCGGCCTTCCTTTCTGGTAAAATTTGTCAAATATTTGTTTCGCCTTTACAATCAATTCATCATCCAGCGAGGTATAATCAATGGTTTCCTGCCTGCTGATTGTTTCAAAATCGCTGTAACGGATCTTTACCGTGAGGCATCCTGTTAATTTACTATCCTGCCGAAGGTCGTATGCATTTTTCTCTGTGAGCCTTACCAGTTGACCGTGTATAAACGCAATGTCTGTTTGATTTTCATGAAAAGTAGTTTCGTGGCTCATACTTTTCTGTTCCCATTCGGTTTCCACTTCAGTGCTGCCAATGCCCTGCGATTTATTCCATAAAACTTCGCCCCATTTGCCCAATTTGTTTATCAAAACACTTTTAGAGAGTTTAGCTATATCCCCAATGGTGTTCAACCCCATTGCGCGCAGCTTAGGTTCGGTTTGTTTACCCACGCCTAAAATTTTGTCAATACCAAGCGGCCATAAAAACTCCTTTTCCTTTCCATGCGGTACTTCCAAAAATCCATTTGGCTTGGCTTCATTAGTAGCCATTTTGCTGATGAATTTTGTTGATGACAACCCGCAGGAAATAGGCAGCCCGGTTTCTTTCATTACATATTCACGAAGATTGCGGGTATATTCGCTCACGTTAAAAAAGCGATCCATTCCGGTAAGGTCGCAATAAAACTCGTCCACCGACGCTTTTTGAAATAGTGGAACCTTTGATGCAATGATATCGGTGACAATTTTCGAATAGTTTGAATACCGGCGGTGGCTGCCATGCCTGATAATCGCCTGCGGGCAAAGCTTCATGGCCGTGCGCATGGGCATAGCAGAGTGAACACCGAACTCGCGGGCTTCGTAGCTGCAAGTTGAAACAACACCTCTCGTAGCCGTTCCTCCAACTATCACCGGCTTTCCTTTTAGCGATGGATCTAAAAGAATTTCCACCGAAACAAAAAAAGAATCGAGGTCAAAATGTGCGATATAGTTTTTTTGATGATTGATAACAGGTTTTTAATACTTTGATGAAGGTAAAATAAATTGAAAACGTAAATCATATAATTTTCTTACTTTGCTCTGAATTTTTATTACATCAAATAATTGTTATATGGAAAATGGCAATACTGCTGTAGCCCGCCCGGGGCATCCTAAGGGTTTATGGGTGTTATTTGGAACTGAAATGTGGGAGCGTTTCAACTTTTATGGAATGCGCGCCCTGCTCACCCTCTTTATGGTGAATTCGCTGCTAATGCAGGAAGCTGAGGCCTCGATTATTTACGGCGGGTTTTTAGCGCTTTGCTACCTCACACCGTTATTGGGCGGTTTTATTGCAGACCGGTATCTGGGAAACAGGAGTTGTATTTTAATTGGCGGTACTTTGATGGCGATTGGCCAACTGATGCTGTTTTTCAGCGCCAGCTCGTTTGGTGCAAATATGGGGTTGGCAAAAAGCCTGATGTGGGTGGCGTTGTTCATTATTATTTTCGGGAACGGTTTTTTTAAGCCTAATATTTCCTCCATGGTGGGAAGCCTGTATCCCAAACAGGAAAAAACAAAACTCGACTCTGCATTTACTATTTTTTATATGGGCATTAACCTGGGAGCGTTTTTGGGGCAACTGATTTGCCCACTGTTGGGTGATGTAAAAAGTGTGGATGGCATAAGGGATATTCATGCATTTAAATGGGGCTTTTTAGCGGCTTCTGTTGCTATGGTTATTGGTACGCTGGTATTTTTGTTTTTAAAAGACAAATATGTTGTAACGCCTGAAGGCCGCCCCATTGGCGGATTGCCTAAAAATAATACGGCTGAAGATTTTGAAGAAGGTGAAGCGCAGACTGCAAAATTCTCCTCAAAATCTATTGGTATTGCGATAGCTCTTTTTGCAGGTTTATTTATTGTGTTTCAGTATTTGCTGATCGATAAAATAGGTTTTTCGGGATTAGCAATGGCCGAAACGATTAAAGGAATTATCTACCCGATTATTTATGCAGCGGGCATTTCACTGGCTTTCCTGATCGTGTCCGATACTTCACTGACAAAAGTTGAACGCGACAGGATTTTTGTGATCTACATTATTTCTTTCTTCGTGATTTTCTTTTGGGCGGCTTTTGAGCAGGCGGGATCTTCGCTTACTTTTATTGCAGATAACCAAACCGACAGGCATATTTTTGGCTGGAATATGCCGCCTTCCATGGTGCAGATTTTCAATGGCATATTCGTTGTAATGTTGGCGGTACCCTTTAGTATGTTGTGGGATCGATTGCGGAACAGGGGAAAGGAGCCAATTTCGCCCATGAAGCAATCCTTCGGGTTGATATTGATGGCTCTTAGCTATTTCATAATTGCGCACAATGTAAAATCTCTCGGCAACGACGGGCTTCTGGCGGTAAAATGGCTGATCCTGTTATATTTCATTCAAACCTGTGGCGAACTTTGCTTGTCGCCAATCGGGTTATCACTTGTCGGAAAACTATCTCCCAAAAGATTTGCCTCCTTGCTTTACGGTGTTTTCTTTATCTCAAATGCAGCCGGTTATGCGTTGGCGGGAACACTTGGTGCCATTTTGCCTGCAACCGGGGATAAATTTAAAAAAGCTTCCGAGTTGGGGATTGACCTGCAGGGCGTATTGGATAATAAAATTATACTGACAGCCGGGCAGGCAAAAATTCTGAGCGATGCCCAACTCCCTGTTAGCTATCCCACTTTTGCAGGTTTCACTATTCATAATCTGTTTGAATTTTTTATGGTTTTCGTGGTGCTTTGCGGTATCGCGGCGGTCATTCTTTTTTCGTTAACCCCGTGGTTAAAGAAAATGATGCATGGCATAAGGTAAAAACCCACCCCCATAAAGAATATGTATTAAAAGGCGGTCTTGATTTTACGACTAAATTGTCTCTCAATTTTGACGCCTTTTCTTTTCCATTATTCTGAAAAAACCAATCTAATCAATAAATTTGCCGATGTATATTTTGAAGAAATCGTTGGGGCAGCATTTTTTAAAAGATGAAAACATCTGCAGAAAAATTATTGATGCCCTGCAGCAGGAGCATTACACGCAACTGCTGGAAGTTGGCTCCGGCGGCGGCGCACTTACGAAATATCTTTTAAATATTCCCGGTATTAATTTTAAGGCGGTTGAACTTGATGATGAAAAAGTTCAATACCTATGCAGTGAATTTCCTGCAATTGAAGGAAAGATTATCCACAAAAATTTTTTGGATATTGACCCGCCGTTTGAAGGCTCGTTTATTGTGGTGGGAAATTTTCCTTACAATATTTCAACGCAAATTCTTTTTAAAATATTAGATTGGAGAGCACAGGTGCCGGTCATGATCGGCATGTTTCAAAAAGAAGTGGCGCAGCGCGTGGCTGCGCCGTCGGGCAACAAAATTTACGGAGTGTTGAGTGTGCTGGTGCAGGCATTTTACTCGGTTGAATATTTATTTGATGTAAGCGAACAGAGTTTCAATCCGCCGCCAAAAGTAAAAAGCGGGGGGATTAAAATGCGGCGTAAAGAAAATGTGGAACCAATGAAATCTGAGAAAGATTTTTTTAGATTGGTGAAAACCGCGTTCAATCAACGTCGCAAAACCTTACGTAATGCCGTAAGAGGTTTGTTTGATGAACCCGTTTTGCAGGAAGGTATTTTTAATAAACGGGCTGAACAATTAAGTGTTGAAGATTTCGCGGCGCTTAGTTTTAAAATGAAATAAATGGTGTGCAGAGGAGAGCAAAGATGGATAATTATCTGATGAGAGATAAGCCGAATGGTAACAACAACAAGCAATGAATAAAGCAATTATAACGGGCAACTCGCACCCTTATTTGCGGGAAGCGTTGAAAACAAAGGGGTATGACGTAGTGTATGCACCGGAGATTACCTACGACGATCTGAAAGCGCAGGGCAATGAGATTACCGGGTTGATCCTTACCACAAGAATCACTGTTGATAAGGATTTGATTGATGCCTGCCCTAACCTCAAATGGATTGGCAGGCTGGGCAGTGGTATGGAATTGGTAGATGTACCCTACGCTGAAAACAAGGGTATTATCTGCGTGAGCAGCCCTGAAGGTAACCGCAATGCCGTTGCAGAGCATAGCCTTGGTATGTTGCTCGCATTACTAAACAGGATTGTGGTTTCTGCAAACGAGGTGAAACAGTTTATTTGGAAACGCAATGAAAATCGTGGTACTGAACTCACAGGGAAAACAGTGGGGATTGTGGGTTACGGAAACACGGGCAGCAGCTTTGCAAGATTGCTGGCGCCCTTCAACGTTACCGTGTTGGCTTACGATAAATACAAATCAGACTTTGCGCATGACTTTGTAAAGGAGGCATCTTTAGAACAGGTTTGTAAGTATTGCGATGTGATCAGCTTTAATTTGCCGCTTACTAATTTAACCCATCACATGCTTAACAGCGAACTGATCGACAAGATGGAACAAAAACCGATCATCATTAATGCATCGAGAGGCAAAGTGGTGAAAACTGCTGATTTAATTGAAGGCTTAAAAGAAGGAAAACTTTCCGGCACCTGCCTTGATGTACTGGAGAACGAAAAACTAAGCACTTATACTGATGAGCAAAAGCAGCAACTTGCCTGGCTCACGAATGAGCCTAATGTAATTGTAACACCGCATATAGCAGGGTACAGCCATGAAGCGTTTTTGAAAATGGTTACGGTTACCCTGGAGAAGTTGGGCATTTAGTTGCCGGCGTTTTCGGTTTGGGGTCAATTTTTTGTTTAGAATATTTTTTTTATATTTGTGTAAATACTAATGGCAACGCTTCAGTTGATCTGAGGCGTTGTTATTTTTTTCTGTCTGTTATAAAAAGAAAGATACTATGAGCGGATTACAATACGTTACAAAGGAAACTCTGGAGCACCTGAAAGAAGACCTTCAGCGCATGAAAGGTGTGGACAGGCCCGCCGCGAGCAGGGCCATTGCTGAGGCGCGCGAAAAAGGCGACCTGAAAGAAAATGCGGAGTACGATGCGGCAAAAGAAGCGCAGGGAATTTTAGAAGCAAAGATTGCTGCGCTTGAAGGCGCGTTGGCTAATGTGCGGGTGCTGGACGAATCTACCATTGATACCAGCAAAGTGTCCATTCTTACAAAAGTTACGCTCACCAATTTAAAAACAAAAAAACAGGTGACTTACCAAATTGTGAGTGAACAGGAGGCTGATTTAAAAGCAGGAAAAATTTCCGTCACCTCTCCAATCGGCCAGGGTGTTTTAGGCAAGGCGCCCGGCGAAGTGGCGAAAGTGCAGGCGCCTGCAGGTATTCTTGAATTTCAAATTGATGAAATAACAATTTAGTTTTTGTGGTATGCAGTAGTATTGCTATCAACCTTACTTGGCCGTCCGTTCAGGCGGACGTTCCTCTCTTCAACTGATGAATGAATGGCCGCCAACAAACTCGAAAAAAACAGTATCGCTGAGATCGCAAAGGCAGGAATTTTACTTTTGTAATTTACATTTCACCATGACCATCTTTTCAAAAATAATTGCAGCGGAAATACCCTCGTATAAAATTGCGGAGAGCGATAAGTTCTACGCCTTTCTCGATATTTTCCCGTTACGGAAAGGCCACACACTGGTTATCCCAAAAGTTGAGGTTGACAATTTATTTGATGTGCCGGATGATTACCTTTCGGAAATGCTGGTATTTGCAAAACCAATCGCAAAAGCCATTGAAAAATCATTTAATTGCAACCGCTGTGGCGTCTCTGTCATTGGAATTGAAGTACCTCATGCCCACATGCATCTGATTCCCATCAACGATGCGAATGACATTAATTTTGTACAGGAAAAATTAAAACTGTCGCCAGAAGAAATGAAGGAGGTGCAGGAGTTGATAGTTAGTAATTTATAATTCGGAAGCACTACCGGTTTTTAAATTAGTGGTTAATGCCCCCTGCCGTTGATATATTAATTCACTCTGTAACCGGAGAAAGAAAATTAAGATCAAAATTGAGGTAGAGGTATCGCTCTTTTTTTTTGGATAAAAATTTCAAAATCTGTAATTTTGGTGTTTAAACATTGATTAACAAAACAATTCATTTTATGAACAAATTTTTTACTATTGCAACAGTAGCCCTCATTGCATTAGCATCCTGTAAAGGCGCTCCCAAAGCCGACAAGGCTGAAACTACTGAAGAACAACAGGCATTATCGAAAGAAGGTGTAGCTTACCATATTGACAGCACACAGGTGGTAAGTTTCATTGGCAGCAAGCCGGTAGGAGAACATCACGGTACTTTCAATATATCGGAGGGGCAGCTTTTCGTATCAAACGGAGTTTCAGTTACCGGGGGCAAATTAACAATGGATTTAAAAAGCCTGAAAATTACTGACAAAGACACTGCAGGTTCCACAAAACTTGCGGGTCATCTTGCATCGGCTGATTTTTTCGAAGTGGATAAATTTCCCACTGCAACGTTTGAAATTACGAATGTTCAGCCCTACAATGTCGACAGCACAAAATCTGCGTTAGTGCTTGATGGCGCCACGCATACCATTAGCGGTAACCTTACCCTGAGAGGTGTTACAAAAAATGTAACCTTCCCGGCCATTATTAGAGTAACGGATAATGTAGCTACAGCACAGGCCAACTTTAATATTAATCGCACTGACTGGGGGTTGGTTTACGGCAATGATAAATCTTTAGGAGATAAATTTATCAGGCCGGAGGTAAATGTGAGCTTTAGCATTGCAGCGAATAAACAGCAATAATTTGTTTCAAATATCAATAGAAAGTCATGGCCGGTTGGTCATGACTTTTGTTTATAGTAAAGTTTGTTGCTCGGTTCCCGGCTTTTCGGAAATTTTAAGATATGTTTTTAGTTCTTTGTTGAGTTTTTCTATAAAATAAGCCGAGAGCAGGGGAGAAGAAACTTCAATATTTTGGTGTACAAAAAAATGTAATTCTTTTAAACCCTGTTTTCGCCATTTTTTAATTCTTGTAACCCATTGGTCCAATCTTTTTTGATCGATATCGTCATCGTTACAACCAACCCAGCGGATAAAGGCCACAGGAGTTGTTAACCGCATATGAAGCATATCCCTTCGCCCTGCCGTATCAACAATAATATTGGCTATCTTATATTTTGAAAGCAGTTTGCAATAATCAGCCCACATCACCACATCCTCAAACCAAATTTTATTTCTTACCTCAACCGCAAGCGGGATACCTTTTGGAAACTCTTCTACAAAGATTCTTAGTTTTTCAAATTCCTTCGGCGAAAAATTATCATGAAGCTGCAAAAATACCATGCCTAATTTTTTTTCGAAGTTTGACACGGCATTGCAATACTCGTCAATGATTTCCTTTACATTCAATAATCTTTTGAAATGGCTTATTGAGTTGGTGACCTTTGG
>MKRO01000038.1:15037-23332 GCA_001896965.1 Sphingobacteriales bacterium 41-5
ATTCAGTTCAATGGAATTGAATTGGCGGGAATAATAAACCAGTTCGTCTTTTGTGCCTTTGGGGTAAAAACCTTTCAGATCGGTTTTGTTCCACTTCGCGCAACCCACATTCGCCTTAAATTTTTGGGCTTTAGATTTTGCTAAAACTTCTTTTGTGGCCGGATCATCTTTGGGTAAAGCGAAATCAATTCCTTTAGGGTTGTCTACTTTTCCAAACTGCATAAGATTATTTTTTAAGTTTTTCCCAAATTTCCGGAATACGGTTTATCCAAACGAACTCTTTCATTTTTGCTTTTGCATCAATTGCAGGAGACCCAAAATACACTTTGCCCCCGCCTAATGATGCAGGCACACCGCTTTGCGCATTTACAATGGCGCCTTTCCCGATTGTTAGTGTTTTACTCACGCCCACCTGTCCCCAAAGAATGACTTCATCTTCAATTTTAGTGGCTCCGGCAATGCCTACCTGTGACGCAAACAAACAATTTTTACCAACGATCGTATCGTGGCCAATTTGCACAAGGTTGTCCATTTTGGTTCCTGCGCCAATTCTTGTTTCACCCGTTACGCCACGATCAATGGTGCAATTAGCGCCAATCTCTACGCCATTCTCAATGATAACCGTACCGCAACTCGTCATTTTTTTATAATGAATATCGCGGTCAGCTTTTTTATTGTAGTAAAAAGCATCGCTTCCTATTACCGTTCCGCTCTGTATCATCACGTCATCGCCAATAGTACAGTTATCAAGGATGGTAACATTGGGGTAGATTATACAATTCTTTCCCACAATTACGTTATTACCAAGATACACATTAGGCATTACAACAGATCCCGCTCCCACCTTGGCGCTCACCGCCTGCATTTGCATTGAAGGGTTGAAGGGCATAAACTCATTAACAATTTTAAGGTATGCTTCAAAGGGTTCATCCACAATTAACAAAGCCTTACCTTGCGGGAAATCTGTTTCTTTATTGATGATGATGAAACTCGCTAATGAGTGAATACATTTTTCATAATATTTTGGATGGTCAACAAATGCCAGGTCACCTTCTTCCACAACGTGTATTTCATTGATGCCTGTTGCTGACGCTGCGTTATTGCCAACCAACTTTGCATTTATGAGCGAAGCAATTTCAGTTAAAGGCACAGGTTGTTTGAATTTCATAAACAAAAATGTTTTATTCAAAGTTAAAGTATGTGCATGTTTAAAATAAAAACGCGCAGAGTTTTTCACATTCAATAAACTAAAATTCAAAAAATATTATTTCGTACTACCGGGTTTGCTTCTCTTTTCAATATTTACAATTGCAATTGATGCAATAAAGTTCAGTTCGATACAAGAAGATATTATTCTGTGAAACCCTTTGCAGTACTGCTTTTCAGAGAGTGGCAGAAAAAAG
This sequence comes from Sphingobacteriales bacterium 41-5, assembly GCA_001896965.1. Classification (GTDB taxonomy): domain Bacteria; phylum Bacteroidota; class Bacteroidia; order Chitinophagales; family Chitinophagaceae; genus Niabella. The sequence continues at coordinate 16,441 of MKRO01000038.1, forward strand.
AATCGTTTGAAAAAAATCTTTGCTATTTCAGTTGATCACTAATAGTTACAATATTGCTAATGGATATACACAGGTGGTTTTAAAATGTTAATAAAATTTAGTGCAAATAATTTCATCATAGCAGAAATAAGTTTTAATATTGTGGTGGTAAATTTAATTTGCCTTACTTACTAACCCATCCATATAATAATCCCTTCTTAGTAGAGGGGATTTTTTTTATGGGTTTCATTGTATATTTACAAAAATTCCTCTATGCTTAAATCAATGACGGGCTTTGGCCGTGCTGAAAAGACGATTGGTGATAAAACATTTTTGATCGACATAAAATCATTAAACGGTAAGCAGTTTGATCTTTCTTTAAGGCTTCCCGCTGTTATCAAACCGTTTGAATTTGATATACGAAAAATTCTTGGCGAAGGGTTAAACCGTGGCAGTGTTGATTGCTCTATCAGCCTGAAAGATACGGGCGATGCAAAGCCGGTTACCATTAATACAGATCTCGCAAAGGCTTACTACAACTCGCTTGCAGCCCTTTCTAAAGAATTGAACCTTGATACGTCCAATATTTTAAATGCGCTGATAAAGCTGCCTGAAGTAATCACGCCGAGCAGCGACACGCTTTCAGAAAATGATTGGGAAGCGCTGCAGCAATTGATCAAAGATGCGGTTGTTGACCTGAACAGTCACCGGGAAGATGAAGGCAGAATTTTAGCCGCTGAATTGCAGGGACGTATTAATAACATAAGTGAATTACAAAAGAAGATTGCCGAACTTGACCCAAATCGTAAGGAAATGATAAGGGATGGCATTGTTAAATTGCTTGAAGAAAAAGTAGGTAAAGAAAATTATGATGAGAACAGGCTTGAACAGGAACTGATTTACTATATTGAAAAAATTGACATTACTGAAGAGCAGGTTCGTTTAAAAAATCACTGTTCTTATTTTACCGAAGTATTGAATGAAGATAACGGGCTTAAAGGGAAAAAGCTTTCTTTTATTTTACAAGAGGTGGGACGTGAAATAAATACGACCGGTTCTAAGGCATACGACAGCAGCATTCAAAAGTTTGTGGTAATGATGAAAGACGAACTGGAGAAAGCAAAGGAGCAGGTTTTAAATGTATTGTAGGTACGAGGCTACGCCGGAACAAATTCTAACCATTACATTTGCAGCAAATAAAAGGCGTGCATTATTTTCTCGGGGTCATAGTTCTTATTATGATTGCAATAACAGGTTGCAGGCAGATTGACGTGTATGAGAAGATGGCAAATATTCCCCGCCATGAATGGGCTCGTAATTATGCAGCAGTTGTAGAAATTGATGTAAAAGACAGTGCGCTTCATAACCTGTTTTTTCTAATCCGCCATACCGAAAAGTTTGAGTTTACGAATATCGTCACCACATTATCTGTTCAGGACACTGTAAAAAATGCGAAGCCGTTTGCTTTTATGAAACTGAATATACCCCTGACCAATAAGCAAGGGGACTGGACCGGTAATAACATGGATGACCTGTATTATCACCGAGTAAAAATTAATCAACCGCTATTTTTAAAACCCGGCAGGTATAAGTTTATTCTTCTACATGAAATGAAGGTGGACCCGCTGAAATATATTTTGAATGTGGGGGTAGCAGTTGAAAAAGCGTTAACATCACCATGAACCAAAAAGTAAAAAACAGGTTTACAAAAACAGCCGTGATTTTCGGCGTGCTGCTTTTGTATATTATTGCTGCGCTGGTGTGGTGGTTTATTTCGCTGGAGAAACAGAATGACGAAATGCTTGCATACAAACTTGAGAAAACTGAAGAAGTTATAAAAATTGATAACGACCTGGCGCATTATAAAGCGGAGCGGCATAAAGCAATTGACCTCCACCGCCGCAACCGCGTTAAATATGCAGGCGAAGGAATTGTTTTTTTGGGATTGATTTTGCTCGGCGCGTTTTATATTTATCGTTCCATACGCCGGCAAATACAAATGCAACGCCAGCAGGAAAATTTTATGATGGCTGTTACGCATGAACTAAAAACGCCAATCGCTGTATCGAAACTAAATCTTGAGACGCTTTTAAAACACAATCTGGACGAACAAAAGCAAAGCAAAATCATCAGGATGACTTTAGAAGAGACCAAGCGCCTCGATTTTTTGACGAACAATATTCTTGTGTCATCGCAATTAGAGAGTAAGGGCTACCAAATAAATAAAGAGGATCTTGATTTTTCAACGCTGCTGCGAGACAGGGTGAAGGAGTTCAGAAGCCGTTTTCCCGAAACTAATTTTATTGAACAAATAGAACCCGACAGTGAAGTGAACGGTGATCCGTTGTTATTACAGATACTTGTGAATAATCTTTTAGAAAACGCTGTGAAATATTCTGAAAAAGGCAGCACACTAAAAGTAGAATTGACGAAAGCCGACGGTGAGGTGGTAATGAAAATCTTCGACGAGGGCCCCGGAGTACCCGACCAAGAGAAGAACAATATTTTTAGTAAGTTTTACCGAATAGGGAACGAAACAACACGCAAGGCCAAAGGCAGCGGGTTGGGTTTGTATCTTTGTAAAAAGATAGGGAAAGACCATAATGCAGACATTTCGGTGACCGACAATGAACCAAAGGGAAGTATTTTTGTTGTGAGGTTTAAAGATGTTATAAGTTGAACGAATCAGCAAAATAACCATTAAAAAATAACCGTTACCAAATCAATGCCTGACCAAGCATCTATTTTACTGGTGGAAGATGAAGAAAATCTTCATGAATCGCTCAAGTTGAACCTTGAGTTGGAAGGTTACGGCGTTACATCTGCATTTGATGGAACGCAGGCGCTGGAAGCCGTGAAGGGTGAGTATTTTGACCTTATCATCCTTGACGTTATGTTGCCTGAAGTTGACGGAATTACAGTTGCCGAAACCATTCGCATCAGCAATAATGAAGTGCCGATACTGATGCTGAGTGCAAAAAATACAAGTGCCGATAAGATAGTCGGGCTAAAAAAAGGCGCTGACGATTATCTTACAAAACCTTTTAACCTGGAAGAACTTTTATTGCGTATTCGAAAGTTGATTGAAAAAAATTTGAAACTGCAGGACAAAAGCACCGTTGGCAACACTTATAGTTTTGGCGAAAACATCATTGATTTTAAAGCACAGGAAGCACAAACAAAATACGCGGGTAAAATTCAGTTAAGCAAAAAGGAAGCGATGCTTTTAAAACTACTGATCGAAAATAAAAACGAAGTGGTTCCGCGAGAAAAAATCCTGCAATCAGTGTGGGGTTACAATGTGTACCCCACCACACGTACTATTGATAACTTCATTCTCAACTTTCGTAAGTATTTTGAGAAAGACAGCCGTAACCCAAAATATTTTCACTCGGTAAGAGGTGTGGGATATAAGTACAGTGAGTGATTACAATTGCGTAACAAACTCGCTCAACGGTTTTCTTTGCCGTGGAGTTGTTTCCGATTTTTCATTTTTCTCATCCAGCATTTCCGGATGGCCCAGGTAGCCGCCGGCCATCATGCAAACTACTTTTTTGTCTTCAGAAAGATTTAAAGCTTCCTGTACTTTTGAAGGGTAAAAGCCTGCCATGCCATGCATATAAAAACCTTCTGCAACAGCTTGTAAAAATAAATGGCTGTTGGCGAGGCCCAGGTCGTGTTCAGCAGTAGGGTTATCCTTGTCATTCCTTTTAAACCTTTTATTAGTAACACAGGCCATTAACACTGTGGCATTCTTCACCCACTTTTGATTGCCGTCATCGAGGCAAACAAATAACTTGTCCCATCCTTCTGTTCCTTTGATAGCGTAATAATATTCCCAGGGCTGTTCGTTACCTGAACTCGCTGCCCATCTTGCCGCTTCAAACATTTTGTTCAGCTTTTCTTCACTAACAATTTCCTCAGTAAAAGCCCGCGGGCTCCATCGTTGTTTAAATATTTCTAAAACGGGATGATCCGTATCTGCAATTTTAATGTGGGCCATTGTTGAATTTTAATAGTACGGAGAAAATAATCATACAAATTGTTATTTCTTAATAAGCGAGTTGTAAAGGATGTTTACAGTTTTTCTAATCACCGCATTGTAACCGTTTTCGTAGGCAGGGTGGCAGCCATTGGTTATAACAACGATTCCAAACTTTTTATCAGGCTGAAAAAACATAGCGCTGTAAAGGCCGTAAGCCGAGCCGGTGTGGCCGGTCATCGTTTCCCCTTCAATAAGTTTTGTGGTTTTTAACAAAGCCAATCCATAATTTTCTTTGTCGGAAAGCGGTGTTTGCATAATGTGGGAACTTTTCTTTGAAATGATTCGCTTCTTACCTTTTGCCTTGCCATAATTCATGTGCATCATCATGTACTTTGCAAGGTCTGGTGCAGAAATTTTCATGCCGCCGGTTGGGGAAAATATGGGTGTTGAGTAACCCAGAATATAGTTGGCAATGTCTTCTTTTCTCGGCGCGTAAGCGGTTGCGGAATAAGTAAATTTTGCAGAGCCGGTATTATACTCATAAAGTTTTGCAAACCTGGTTTGATCCAATTCATTTACATTATAACCGCCGTAAAGTTTCAACGGTTTTAAAATGTGATTGGGAACATAACGATCAAAGCGCTCACCGGAATATTTTTCAATGATGGCGCCCACCATATTAAAATTAAGGTTGCAATATTCATATCCTTTTCCCGGCTCATAATTATTATAACATTTTTGCCAGTTAGCATTTTTTTGCGGATTAATAGCATCGAGCGTAAAATATCCCTCACTATCGTTAATGCCGGATGTGTGCGAAAGCAGCATTCTCAGCGTAATAACTGTTTCGGGAAATTTTGGGTTGCGAACGTTAAACCCTATCAGATCACTTACATCATTGTCAAGGTTCAACTTCTTTTTCTCTACCAATTGCATGATTGACGTAGCTGAAAATGATTTCGAAATGGAGGCAATACGAAATAAGTCGGTGGTAGATAACGGCGCGTTTGTTTCAGCATCTTTTAATCCAAAAGCCTTCGTGTAAATAATGTTGTTGTTTTTTACTACAGCTACTGACAAGCCCATTACAGGTGTTTGCTGCATGAGTTCTTCGATGTTCGCCTCAGCAATTTGCGGTTGCGCAAGAACATTGATAGAAATAAAAGCCAAAAGGAAAAGATACAGTGTTTTCTGAATCATATTTATCTATTTTATTTTGTTTTGAGTTTTTTCAATCATTTCCTCAACATGCCTTCTTTCTCGGGCGCTTGCAATTTCGAGGGTTAATGCTTTTTTGTAGTATTGAAGTGCTTTTTTGTAGTCGTTATTTTTATAGCTGTAATCGCCCGCTACCACGTAGCTGTTATAAAGCGAGGGATTTTGCGCCACGATGCTGTCGGCAATAATTTTACCGCCGTCGTGCGCCAATTGTTTATTGTTTCGATATTTTTCAAACTGCAAAAACTGCGGCGAGTAGATAAAACTGTCTGCGGCCACGGTATATTGGGGTTCGTATATCTCCCGGTTTCGTTTCATACCTGCCTGTGAAAATACCTTTTTCAAATCATAACAAACAAATTCACCCATTTGCCAGGGGCCTGTTGAAACCCAAACCAAAAGCTTTTGCGGTTCAAACACAATAGAGTGGTGCGCGATAAACTGGTTCACTGCTTTTTCGTTACCGATGCCAATATCGGCATTGTTAATACCGCGGTAATCGCGCAAAATATTGATGGTTTTTGCTACGCTGTTTTTGCCATTTTTTTGCAACAATTCTGTAAGCCTTTTGTAGCGATAAGTTGTAGCATTCTCCGCCATCTGTTCTTTGTTTTTTTCAGAATTGTAAAATTCTTTGCTCTGAAAGTGGTTGGTACAAAGGATTTCATTGCTGTTGGGATCGTACACTGCAATAGAATCAGGCGTTTTTTCAATTAGCACAGCTTTGTTATCAGCAACAGAACCTACGAGAAAAGACTCGGCCACAAACATCTTTCTTTTCTTTGCAATCGCGATGGCCTCATTAATATTTTTTGCATATTGAATGATCTCTCTCGCTACCAAAGAAACGGGCGTAGCCGCACCTTTCGGAATATCACTTTTGCCTGCGTTAATTGTTACTGTTAAACCTTTTTCGTTCATACCGCTTACCACGCCGATAAAACCGCCCCAGGTTACGCTCATAAACTTATACCCGGTAGAAGGATTATTGAACGAGATGATTTTATTCTTCGCAAAATCATCGCCAACATAAAAATCAAAATTACGCCCGATGATTAACGTACTATCCTGCGACGCGCTACCCCAGGTTCCAAACGAAGTACAACCCACAAGCATCAGATTTTGTAATGCATGGCCAATGTCGTGCGCTGAATGATAGTTTAGAATGCGCTGGTACTTTGTTCCGATATATTTGTAATCATCTGACGCCGATTGTGAGATGCCGTAAATTTCCTGTTGGTACTCGGGCAATACATATTCAGTGAGGTTGCGATTGAACCACCCGATAAAATATTTTAGGAAATACCTGTAAAAGTTTGAAGGGATTATTTTAAATATCTGTGCGGCAAAATAATCTTCCTGTTTTTTTACTAATTCTTCTGAAAGCTTTCCTTCAATTACGCCGCGCTCAAAAGGCCGGCCTTCGCTGTACATTTCATACAACCCTGAATTGCTTTTGCGAAACCAACTGTTGTTGATGGTGTACAATCCCTTGTCGGGAGAACTTCGTTGTAATTTTTCGGGGCTTGTATCCGTTACTACCGGCGGTTTTATGTTTGATACCCAAACGAGGTATAGAAACAATGTTCCGAGCAATAAAATAATTACTGCTACTGTTCTTAATAATCTTCTTAAAAATTTATTGCGTTTAAGCATTTATATTGAACTTGTTTAAACTTTAATTTTTCTTAAAAATCTGGTGATAAAAGC
>MKRO01000039.1:0-1204 GCA_001896965.1 Sphingobacteriales bacterium 41-5
CGGGAGTGTTGGGTGCAAACATGGGCTCAGGATCTGACCCCAAGGAAATAGACATTGCGGCATCAGGGACTTATTTGATAACTGTGAACTTTAAAACAGGAAGATACACCGTAGAAAAAAAATAACTTTCAAAAAAGAGTAAAATGAAAAATATTATAAAATACATTCCTTTGGCACTTGCAACGCTGGTGGTATTTGTTTCCTGTAAAAGAGAAGTGGAGCCGCTTCCATTCTATGAAACAGGCGCAGGTACCGACTTAACTTTGTCGACCAGCACAGTTACTTTAAATGCTGCAAATGCGGGCCAGAACGTGGTAACATTTAGCTGGGGCGATCCAAAATTTGCTACTGATACTGCCAATTACAAATACGTGGTTGAAATAGCTCCCAAAGGCACCAATTTTGCAAATCCACGTATTATCACAAAAATTGGAGGCATTAACGGAAGTTCTGCAATTACAGGAAACGAACTGAATAGTGCGTTAGTAGCCTGGGGCATACCCTATGGTACAACAACAGATCTGGATCTGCGGTTAAAAGCTTCATACGCGAATAACAATGATATGAAGCTATCTTCGGTTCAAACATTACGGGCTAATGCATTTGCGGCTCCTTTTACGCTTACTGCAAGCGCTACAGGGCCGTTTCAGCCAACACCGCAAACAAAAGATAACATTCTTACCAAATTGTCCTGGAATGCTCCCAGCCTGAGTTCATCTACATTTAGCTATGTTCTTGAATATGCAAAAAGCGGTACCAATTTCGCGGTACCAACAACTATATCTTTTGCGGCAGATTCAATGCAAAAAAGCCTCACGGCGATGGATATTTTTCAAATGGCTAATACAGCGGCCATTGCCTTAAACACAACCGGCTCTGTTGATGTACGGGTAAAAGCTACCGTAAATGGTACGGGCCAGGTGTCTTATTCAAATACGCAAGCGCTGCAAATAAGCCCTATTGAAATGACGCTTTACATGTACATGCCTGGCGATTACCAGGGCTGGTCGCCAGCCACAGCGCCAAGGCTCGCTTCTCCGGACGGTATTAAATACGAAGGGTATGTTTGGGTTCGCGCAGGCGGTACGGGCGAGTTCAAAATCAATGCTGAGCCTGATTGGGACCATAATAGTGCCAGTTACGGCGGCACCTCCACGGCAAGCGGCGGAACGCTGGATGCATCAGGCGGCAACCTGAAATGGCC
>MKRO01000039.1:1237-16110 GCA_001896965.1 Sphingobacteriales bacterium 41-5
ATTACAACCTGGGGAGTGATAGGCGATGCCACCCCTGCGGGTTGGGGCGGTTCAACTCCATTAACATACAATGCAACTACTAACAAATGGATGGCAACAATCGTCTTTGGAAGCGGCCAGTTTAAGTTTAGAGCAAACAACGACTGGGGCATAAATTTAGGTAGCCAGGGCGGTGATGGCACCAGCATTCAGCCTTTAAAAGCTGGCGGCGGCAATTTGCCTGCTCCAACAGCCGGGCCGCATATTGTTACGCTGGACCTGAGTAACCCATTAAAATACACTTATACGATCCAATAAGGTTACATGAGAATTTCGAAGGCCGCCATTTAAATGGCGGCCTTCTTCTTTTGCGATGAACAAAATTGGTCAAAATTTTTACTGATAATCAATTTATTACAAAGGCGCTTTAAAAAATACTTCTTGTTTTCGTTGTTTAATCAACCTGATTTTTCTACTTTTGCACTCCCAAAAATCCCGATAGTCATCAGGGGGGCCGCCGGGGGTTAGCCCGGAGGATTATTAAACAAAGAAAATTTTAAAATGAGCAAACAACATTTCACCACAAAGCATGCGAACGAGGCTACCGTGCAGCGTAACTGGTACGTTGTGGATGGTACTAATCAAACCGTAGGCCGCATGTGTGCTAAAATTGCTGCCGTTCTACGCGGTAAGCACAAAGCTTCTTACACGCCGCACGTTGATACCGGCGATTACGTAATTGTTACCAACTGTGAAAAAGTAAAACTTTCAGGTAGCAAAATGGAACAGAAAGTGTATGACACTTACAGTGGCTACCCCGGTGGCCGTAAAGAAGAGTTAGCCAGTGACCTTATCAAACGCCGCCCTGAAGTTATTATTGAGCGTGCCGTTAAAGGTATGCTGCCTAAAAACAGGCTGGGCCGTAAGATGTACAAAAAATTATTTGTATATGCCGGCGACACACACCCACACACTGCACAACAACCTAAAGAATTCAAATTTTAATTAACTGCGTTAAGCATTAAGCATATAAAAAATGGAAAAACAAAAAAATGCAGTAGGACGTCGTAAAGAAGCGGTTACCCGTATATTTATTTCAAAAGGTACCGGTGCAATTACCGTGAACGACAAAGACTACAAAACTTATTTTTCGCTGGTTTATTTACAAAACCAGGTTGAGCGCCCTTTAAAGGCGATTGAAGCTTCCGATAAATTTGATGTAAAAATTAATGCAACAGGCGGCGGCGTAAAAGGCCAGGCTGAAGCAGCAATGCTGGGTATTGCACGTGCGTTGGTTGACCTTAATGCCGAATACCGCCCTTCTTTGAAGGCTGCTGGTTTATTAAAGCGTGACCCGCGTTCTGTTGAGCGTAAGAAATTTGGTAAAAAGAAAGCAAGAAAGAGCTACCAGTTCAGCAAACGTTAACCATTTAAGATTGGGCATCTTCAATTTGAAATTGTTGTGCCGGATCTTAATTTCAAATTTCAAATTACAAATTTTCAAATAGAAAAAATGGAAAATAACAATACATCATTACAACAGCAGCTTTTGGAAGCAGGCGTACATTTTGGCCACTTGAAAAAGAAATGGAACCCTAAAATGTTGCCTTACATTTTTGCTGAGAAAAAAGGTATTCACATTATTGACCTCAACAAGACTGTGGAGTGCATGCAGGAAACAGCCGCTGCCATGAAACAGATCGCGCGCAGCGGTAAAAAAATTCTTTTTGTAGGCACTAAAAAACAGGCAAAAGATATCGTTACTGAATCTGCTCAAAAAGTGGGAATGCCCTTCGTTACTGAACGCTGGTTGGGTGGTATGCTTACCAACTTCAATACCGTTCGTAAATCAGTAAAGAAAATGCAAAGCATTGAAAAAATGCTCACTGACGGTTCTTTTGACAGCATCACTAAAAAAGAACGTTTGACTTTAAGCCGCGATAAGGATAAAATGGAGAAAGTATTAGGTGGTATCGCTCAATTGGGCCGTGTGCCTGCTGCCCTGTTTATTGTGGATATTGGCCATGAGCACATCGCGTTAGCAGAAGCAAAACGCCTTGGCATTGCTACTTTCGGTGTGGTTGATACCAACTGCGACCCGGGTAAAGTTGACTTTGCAATTCCGGCCAACGACGATGCTACTAAATCAATTGCAATTGTTGTAAACTATATTACAGCTGCAATTGCTGAGGGTTTGGCGGAAAGACAGGCTGCAAAAGATGAAGAAGTTGAAGACAACTTCGCTGACGAAAAAGAAAAGCAGGCGGCAAAAATGCAGGCTGAAGCTGAGTCAGAAGCAGGCCGTGGCGGCCGTAACCGTGGTGCAGGCTCTGGCGGTGGCGGACAACGCCGCAGAACTACTACGGGTGGTGGTAACAGAGGCGGAGCGCCGAGGAGATAGCCGTTTCAGGTGTGAAAGTTTTTAAAGTTTAATGTGATTCCGTAAACGCGGTTAAAACCTTTCAACCTTAAAACATAAACATTTAAACTATTATTATGTCAACAGTAACTATAACAGCACAGGATATAAATAAATTGCGCCAGGCAACGGGCGCGGGTATGATGGATTGCCGCAAGGCGTTAACAGAAACCAATGGTGATTTTGAAGCAGCGATTGACTGGTTGCGTAAACAGGGCCAGAAAGTGGCTGCAAAACGCAGCGACCGTGAAGCGAAAGAAGGTGTGGTGATTGCTCAAACAACTGCGGATCACAAATCCGGTATCATTGTTTGCGTTAGCTGCGAAACTGATTTCGTTTCGAAAAATCAGGACTTCGTTGCTTTTGTGAAAAGCATTGCAGATGCTGCAATTAACAACGATGTAAAATCTGCAGATGAATTGAAGGATGCAGAAGTTGGCGGCGCTAAAGTTTCTGATTTGATCAACGACAAATTAGCCGCTATCGGCGAAAAGATTGACCTGACTAAATTTGAAAGAGTTGATGCTCCTTTCGTGGCTTCTTACATTCATGGAGAAAACAGAATTGGTGTGTTGGTTGGTTTAGATAAAGAAGCGGATGAAGTTGGTAAAAACATTGCCATGCAGATAGCGGCGTTAAGCCCTGTGGCAGTGGATGCTGACAGTGTGCCTGCAGATGTGGTGACCCGCGAAAAATCTTTGATCATGGATATGATGAAAGAGGACCCTAAAATGGCCGGCAAACCCGATGAAATGCTTTCTAAAATTGCGGAAGGTAAATTAGGTGCTTTCTTTAAAGAGCAAACACTTACTGCACAGGCATACGTAAAAGATGCCGGCAAATCAGTTGCAGATTACCTGAAAGAAAGCGGTGGCGTAAAAGTTATCGATTTTAAAAGGGTAGCATTGGGGTAAGGCCAATTTTACCTCCGGGTAAGAAATAAAATAACTAAAGCGTCTCAATATTTTGAGGCGCTTTTCTTTTTTTGGCGGGCATGTAATCTTGCGCGGCTTTAAAAGTTTGTCCTATATTTATTGGCAATAAGAAAACAATGTATAGCAAGGAGCAAACAATAGCGCTACAGCAGCAATCGCAGAATTTTTTAAAGTCAGGGGTCGAAGTTTTGACCTCGAAAGATGAAATAGAAGTATTGCGTAACATACTTCACTTGCATGAATACCGTTACTATATTTTAAATGATCCGCTTATTGCCGATGGCGAATACGACCAGCTTTTCAAGCTTTTAGAAAGAACCGAAACAGCCTATCCTGATTGGATTACAAAGGATTCGCCCACGCAACGGGTTGGCAAAAACATCACGGGGAACTTTGCAACGGTGCAGCATTTGGTGCCGATGCTATCGCTGGATAATTCATACAATAGCGAAGACCTAAAAGACTTTGACCGAAAGGCAAAACAGGCTGCTAAACTCGATGAGATCACTTACTGTGTTGAGCCAAAATTTGATGGTGGCAGTATTTCATTAATTTATGAAAATGATTTTTTAGTGCGCGGCGCCACGCGCGGCAACGGTGTTGCGGGCGATGATATTACAAGCAACGTAAAGCAAATTCGCACCCTTCCCCTGTCAGCCGCGTTCAGCAAATACGGTTTGCAACAGGTTGAAATTCGCGGTGAAGTACTCATCAATAAAAATAATTTTAAAAAGTATAATGAAGAATTGATTGAAAAAGGGTTTGCCCCGCTGGCAAATCCGCGCAATGCGGCTGCCGGTACTTTACGTATTAAAGATGCGGCTGAAGTTAGAAGAAGAAAACTGGAAGCATTTGTTTACCATATCAGCGATTATACTTTGCTGCCTGGCGCAACGCTCCCCGAAGAATTAAAAACACACGATGGATCGCTGAAACTATTGTGGGAACTCGGTTTCAGAAGCCCGCAAAAGGAAAAAGAAGTTTTTAATAATATTGATGGCGTCATAAATTACTGCAACGAGTTTGAGGAAAAGCGCGATACCCTTCCTTATGAAATAGACGGCATGGTGATAAAAGTGAATGAAGTTGCCTTGCAGGAAAGGCTCGGCATGACCAGCCACCACCCGCGCTGGGCCATTGCCTACAAGTTTAAGGCAAGGCAGGCCACAAGCAAATTATTGAACGTTGAATTTCAGGTGGGCCGCACAGGCTCTGTTACGCCCGTTGCGAAAATTGAACCGGTTTTCATTGGCGGTGTAACGGTCAGTTCTATTTCTTTATTTAATGAAGACATTATTAAAGAGAAAGATTTGAAAATGGGCGACACGGTTTTAGTGGAGCGCGCCGGTGATGTAATTCCTTACATTGTAAAGTCGCAGGCTGAACTGAGAACGGGTTCAGAAAAGGCAATCGAGTTTCCGAAAAACTGTCCTGTATGCAATAGCGGACTTTTTAAGGAAGATGGAGAAGCAGTGTGGCGCTGCATCAATATTGAATGTCCGGCGCAGGTAGTGGAGCGCATGGTTCATTTTGTAAGTAAGGATGCAATGGACATTCGCGGGTTCGGCGAAGCTATCGTGCGAAAATTTTATGAACTTGATTGGCTAAAAGATATTCCGGGAATTTATAAACTGGATTATGAAAAAATAGGTTCACTCGAAGGCTTTGGTAAGAAATCAATTGACAATTTGCAACAGGCCATTGAGCAAAGTAAACAGCAACCCTTACACCGTTTGATATTTGGTTTGGGCATTCGGTTTGTGGGCGAAACCACTGCAAAAGTTTTAACGCAAAGAATCAATTACCTTATGGAACTGAAAGAATTTACGCAGGAGCAATTACAAGCGCTTGAAGATGTTGGGCCAAAAGTTGCGGGCAGCATCGTACATTTTTTCACTAACGAATCAAACATTGAAATGCTGCACGAATTGGAAAGCCTGGGCGTTCAGATGCAAAACACAAACAAGCAATTATCAACCGGTGGCAACCTTGAGGGTCAAACATTTTTATTTACCGGAACCTTGCCCACACTCAAACGCAGTGATGCTGAAGCGATGGCGGAAGCGCAGGGCGGTAAAATTTTGAGTGGCGTAAGCGCTAAACTAAATTATCTTGTTGTTGGCGCGGATGCCGGCAGCAAACTGGAAAAAGCTAAAAAACTTAATACCGTAAAAATAATTTCGGAAGAAGAGTTTTTGAAAATGGTGATGTAAAATATTTCCGAACGGGCGTAAAAAAATTATTGACTGTCCTGCTCACTTTTCTCCCGCGCTTCCTGTTCCAGTTCAACCCTGGCTTCTTGTAATGCTTCTTCGTGAAGATAGTCTTTGCGTTTGAGTTCAAAGTTTCTGCCCAGGTACAATTTTCTCACCTGCTCGTTGGAGGCAAGTTCTTCGGCGGTTCCTTTTTCAAATATTTTTCCTTCGATCATCAGGTAAGCACGATCGCAGATGGAAAGCGTTTCGTTCACATTATGATCGGTGATAAGAATGCCGATATTTTTATATTTCAGTTTGGCTACAATGCCCTGTATATCTTCCACAGCAATTGGGTCAATGCCTGCGAAAGGCTCATCTAATAAAATAAATTTTGGGTCCACAGCAAGCGCACGCGCAATTTCGGTACGCCTTCTTTCGCCTCCGCTTAACACATCGCCGTTGCTTTTACGCACATGGCCCAGCCTGAATTCCGCCAGCAGCGATTCCAGCTTTTCTCTTTGCTGTTGTTTGGAAAGCTTTGTCATTTCAAGTACCGCCGAAATATTATCTTCCACGCTTAGTTTTCTAAAGACAGACGCCTCCTGCGGCAAATAGCCAATACCCATTTGCGCACGGCGGTACATTGGTAATTTGGTGATGTTTTCATCGTTTAAAAACACGTTGCCCTCATCCGGTTTGATCAAGCCCACAACCTGGTAAAATGACGTTGTTTTGCCCGCACCGTTAGGCCCCAGCAAGCCCACAATTTCTCCCTGGTGCACTTCAAAAGACACATGATTCACAACCGTTCGCTGGCCGTAGCGTTTCACCAAATTTTTTGTATAAATCGTCATCTTCATAGCGGCAAAAATAGGGAAAGGTGCATTGATTTTTCTTCTCCGCAGCCGTTTTACGATTTGATTAACGGATTATTGTTTATCCAGTTGCGGTAAAGCTCTTTTTAAATATTGCGAATAGTCTATTTGTTCAGCCTCGTAGGTTTCCGTCATGAAAGGGGAACTAAATAAAAAATCTGCAGTTGCGGCGTTGCAGGCAATTGGCAAATTATAAACTGCCGAAAGACGGAGAAGCGCTTTTACATCAGGATCGTGGGGCTGCGCTTCCATCGGGTCCCAAAAAAAAATCATGATGTCGAGTTTTCCCTCGGCAATCATCGCGCCAATTTGCTGGTCGCCGCCAAGCGGCCCGCTAAGAAATTTGGTGATGTACTGGCCCAGAGATTCTTCTAAAATTTTTCCGGTGGTGCCCGTCGCATACAGCTTGTGCATCGCCAGTTTTGATTTATTGGCCATGGCCCATTCTAAAAGTTCATCCTTTTTATTATCGTGGGCTACTAGTGCTATTTTTTTGTTGATAGGTAAAATACGTGCAGATGCCATATTGGTTTTTTGCAAATATAATTTACCTCAGAGTTTAAACGGTGGACTAAATGGCAAAAAAATCATTTTATTTGTAAAACAGAAATGAGCGAAATTCTACAGAACGGTAAAAAAGTTTATTTTCTTTCAGATTTTCATCTGGGTGTACCCACCCGGCAGGAAAGCCTCGTGCGTGAAAAACTGATTGTTCAATTTTTGAATGAAATAAAAGATAGCGCCGCCGCGGTTTTTATCGTGGGCGATATGTTTGATTTTTGGTACGAATATAAACACGTTGTACCGCGCGGCTACACAAGGCTTTTGGGCAAACTTGCCGAGCTTTCTGATCTTGGTATTCAACTGCATTTTTTTGTTGGCAACCACGATATGTGGATGACCAGTTATTTTCAGCAGGAGTTCAATATGAACGTTTATTTTGAGCCGCAGGACTTCGAATGGAACGGCAAAAAATTTTTAGTGGGCCATGGAGATGGGCTTGGCCCGGGAGATAAAGGGTATAAACGACTGAAAAAAATATTCCGTAATCCCTTTTGCCAGTGGGCTTTTGGCCTGTTGCCGCCGGGCATCGGGATGGGGTTGGCAAATTATTTCAGCCGGCGCAGCCGCGCAAAAACAAGCCATATTGAAGAAAAATTTTTAGGAGAAGAGAAAGAGTGGCTTATCCTTTACAGCCGAAAGGTGCTGCAAGAAAAAAAATATGATTTTTTCATCTTCGGGCATCGGCATTTGCCTATCGACCATCGTCTCAATGAAAACAGCCGGTACATCAATCTGGGTGAATGGATGAATTTTTTCACTTACGCGGTTTTTGATGGAAATGATGTACAGCTTCTTTCTTATCAAAACCAGGAGCATAAAATTGTAAGAAATTATTGATCAGAATATTTATTATAACGTTTCTCGCCTTAGCCTCAATCCCGGTTATGGGTCAAAGCATCACCTTCACTGGTTTTAAAAAAGTGAGGACGATTCCCGGCAGTTACGTTTCTTTTTCGGTTGATAATCTTGAAAATATTTACCTGCTTTCTGCCACGAATCAATTAAAGAAGCTGAACAATAAAGGCGATTCGATTGCAGTGTTCAACGATATAAAAAAATTTGGCGAAGCAACATTGGTTGATGTTTCGAACCCCCTGAAAATTCTGCTTTACTATAAAAATTTTGCAACGATTTTGGTATTGGATGGGATGCTTCAGCAAAAAAATACCATCGACCTCCGAAAAAAAAATATGTTTCGGGTGAATACAATCGGTTTGAGTTATGATGGACGAATATGGGTTTACGATGAGTTGGAGAACACACTTAAAAAAATTGATGAAACCGGTGAGGTTATTTTAAAAACACCTGATCTGAGGCAGGTTTTTGACAAAGCGATTGCTCCCGAAAAAATTTTCGATCAGAATAAGTATGTATATCTGTATGACCCAACACAGGGTATTTATTCGTTTGATTATTATGGAGCTTTTAAAACTAAAATTGACATCACAGGCTGGAAAAATCTGATGGTTTCTGATAAGTATGTTTTCGGAACCGATTCAAGCAATTTTTATACTTACGAGATACCTGTTTTTAAATATCGCCAAACGCCTATTCCTGCTGCTTTTAAAGACTATCGGCAAGTTTTGGCAGGACAAAATTATTTTTATGGCCTGCATGAAAAAGGGTTGGATATTATCAGCATCAAACAATAATCTATTAACCTGAATCAATGATAGAAAGAACACTCCTGTTGATATTGTCGATGTTGTTTGTAATTACCCTGCTCACTATGCTGAGCAGGAAATTAAAAATTTCGTATCCTATTTTTTTGGTCATTGCGGGCCTGCTTATCAGCGTTATTCCCGGCGTGCCGCGAATCCGCATCAGTCCGGAACTTGTATTTCTTATATTTTTACCCCCAATACTTTTTTCTGCAGCATGGAATATTCCCTGGGCAGATTTCCGCAGGCTAAGAAGGTCGATAAGTATGTTAGGTTTTGGGTTGGTATTTTTTACGTCCACATTAATAGCTTATTTATCACATTCGTTAATTCCGGGTTTTACACTGGCTTTAGGATTTGTTTTAGGCGGGATTATTTCTCCACCGGATGCGGTGGCCGCAACAGCAATTTTAAAAGATCAAAAAATCCCGCACAAAGTATTGAGTTTGCTGGAAGGTGAAAGCCTGATAAATGATGCATCAAGCCTTGTGGTTTTTCGTTTTGCTTTGTTGGCTGTTATCACCGGTACCTTTCGTATTTGGGATGCTTCAAAAGATTTTTTTTTGTTGGCCGGAGTTGGAATTTTTATCGGGCTGGCAATCGGAGGAATTATTTATTTGATTCATCGTTACTTCCCCACAACCACAGAAATTGATGCGGCTCTAACTTTGCTGGCGCCTTTTGTGATGTACCTGGTGGCCGAAGAATTTCACTTTTCGGGTGTGCTTTCAGTAGTTGCGGGAGGGTTGTTTTTAAGTTATCATGCGCATGATACTTTAACTTATGAATCGAGGATTAATATGGCTGGATTATGGGGAACGCTTAGCTTTTTGCTGAATGGGTTTATTTTCATAATAATTGGATTGCAAATGCCATACATCGTCAATAATTTCACTGAAAACACAGTGAAGGAAGCGCTGGTGTACGGCCTGATTATTAGTATTGCTGTTATCATCATACGAATTTTATGGGTGTATGCGGTAACAACACTAAGAAAAGTTTTCAGGCGATGGAGGCATAAAGAGGCAAGCCTTCCCACAAACAAAGAAATGTTTTTAATTTCATGGTGCGGCATGAGGGGCGTGGTATCATTGGCGATGGCATTTTCTATTCCATTTTACATAAAAGAAGGCGTGGAATTTCCTTACCGAAACCTGATCCTGTTTATCACATTCACCGTAATTATTGTTACGCTTGTGTTTCAGGGGCTCTTGATTTCGCCTTTAGTAAGACTTTTGAAAATCGAAGATACAGAGCACGAAAAAAAGAGAAAGCTGGAGGATGATTTGTTGAGCATAAGATTGGCAGAAGTAAGTCTCGTCTATATTGACGCGAATTTTAAGGACGACCTTTCGAGAAATGAACCTTTTCGCGTTGTGCGTAACCGGTACCAACGCATGATCGATACAGCTAAACGAAAAACATCAAATAGAGGCCAGGGTCATGTAGAACTTGAAGATGAATTCATGCCGCGTTACCGCGAAATGATGATGGAATTGATTGATGTAAGGCGTAAAGAACTGGTGTCTTTACGCATTAACAGCGAGTTTGATGAAGAACTCATCAAAGAAAAGGAATTTGAACTTGACCTTGAAGAAGCGCGGCTGCGCAACAAAGAATCTTAACGAACGCCCACAGGTAATTTCATATCTCTTTTTACCATTTCTTCCCTGTTAGCCATTTCCCAGGCTGTATGAAATACAAGTTGGGCACGCTTTGCTAATAAGTTAAAATTAATTTTGTCTACCGTGTCGGTTGGTTTGTGGTAATCGGCGTGCACGCCGTTAAAATAAAAAATAGCGGGCACCCCGTTACGGGCAAAGTTGTAATGATCGCTACGGTAGTAAAACCTTTCGGGGTCATCTCCGTTATAGCGCCGGTCTAATTTCAATTTTGTAAATTTATTGTTCACCATATCGGTGATGGGATTGAGATCGGTACTCAACTTGTCATCCCCGATGATGTAAACATAATTTTCAGCATCGCTTTTTCCAAGGTATTCCTCGCCAATTCGGCCGATCATGTCAATGTTTAAATTAGCTGATGTTTTAGCTAAGGGGTAAACAGGGTTTGTGGCATAGTATTCTGAACCCCAAAGGCCTTTCTCTTCCCCGCTCACCGTCATGAAGATCACTGTTCTGCGCGGTCCTTTACCGGCCTTCTTTGCTTTAGCAAATGCTTCAGCCATTTCAATCACTGCCACAGTGCCCGAGCCATCATCATCAGCGCCATAATAAATATTTCCTTCTGCATCTTTTCCAACGTGGTCGTAGTGCGCTGTAACGATCACGTATTCATCTTTTTTGTCGGAACCTTCCACAACACCAATGATGTTGGATGCTGAAGCCTGCGACTGAACGGTTCTTTGACGGATAGTCACATTGTTTTTTTGAATTCCCAGCGGGGCGTTGCCATTGTCAACAGCCGAGATGACCGTTTGTAAATTTTCCCCGCTTACTGCTGAAACTACATTTTCATTCACATAGTAAATGGGCGCGTTCATGCCGGTTCTGCCTGCGGCGCCTGAAATTTGCGGGCGGTAGGTAGAGCGGGAATTTACTCTCGCGGGCAATTTTTCTGTAATAACCATTATTGCTGCGGCTCCTTTCTCCATCGCAGTTTTTATTTTATTTGAGATGAAAGCAGGCGATAATCTTCCGGACAACGCAGTGGTATAGTTTTTTGGCGAGCCATTTAAAAATACAACCAGTTTATTTTTCACATCAATCCCATCGTAATCATTTCGCCTGTCATCAACAATTCCATAACCAACAAAAGCAAATTCATCGAAGTGCTGGTTCAAATCATCCTTATTAAGAAAAAAGGGGGCAAAGTCTGAATAGGCCTGAAAGTCCTTTCCGTTAATCGTTAACTTCATTTCAGCGGCAGAGTCCTTGTACAAAGAGTAAGTTTGCCTGAAACTGCCATTGTTGCCCGCTTTCAGCCCGAAATTTTTAAACTGGCCTGAAATATAATCGGCAGCTTTTTCAAGCCCCGGCGAAGGAGTATTGCGGCCTTCCATTTCGGCGCCTGCAATGATTGTTAAATGATTTTTTAAATCCTGAGCGGTGATCGTTTTTGCGAAATCCTCGGGAGTAACAGCTTTCTGTGCCGATGCACAACCGGCCAGCAGAAGAACAAATAATAATTTATAATTCATTAGAATGCGAATTTTTGTAAATATAACGAAGACGGTGAGAATAGTTTACCCTTCATCAATATTTGATTTTTTACAAAAAATATTTACTGAACGCAATAGCGAATATTTTGCGTTGCCATCAATGGAGTGAAAGAAGGAGGGCGATAATAGATTCTGTTTTTTCAGTAATGGTGAACTTGTTATAGCAATGTAACATGCACAGGTGTTAAACTGAACCTGCCCGAACGGTACCGGTGGACGTAGAAACCGGGAGAGAAATATTCAATAGCACGTGCAACAAAAATCTTATCAGCAGGCAATTTTATTCACCCTGTTTTCATGACGGCCACCTTCAAATGTAGTGTTGATGAAAACTTGAACCATTGCCTCAGCCGCAGTTTCTGACACGAAACGCGCGGGAATACAAATAACGTTGGCGTTGTTGTGTTTGCGTGCAAGGGAGGCAATTTCCTCATCCCAGCAAAGCGCGGCTCGAATGCCCTGGTGCTTATTAGCGGTGATGCAAACACCATTTCCGCTTCCGCACAAAAGAATGCCTAAAGCATAATCTCCCTTTTCAACCGCGCCGGCAAGCGGGTGAGCCACATCAGGATAGTCAGCCGACTCAGTACTGTGAACGCCGAAATCTTTAAATTTTATATCCCTGCCTTCGAGATAAGAAACCACAAATTCCTTCATTTCGAAACCGGCGTGATCGCTGCCAATAGCTATTGGTTTGGAAAGATCAAATTGGTTTTGCATGGTAAGTATTTTAAAGGGTTAACTCCATTCCTGCACTGCCGTTTCTTCCTCCCCGGCTTTTTTACCGGCCTTCTTAGCAAGATTGATGCTGATCTCAAATAATATGTACAAAGGTACAGTAACTAATGCAAGGCTGATAGGATCAGTTGTGGGTGTGATAATGGCCGCCGCTATCAGAATGATCACGAAGGCGTGACGGCGGTATTTTCTTAAGAAAGCCGCCGTTAAGATGCCTGCTTTTGCTAATAATAAAATGAGCAGCGGCATTTGAAATAACAAACCAATGCCAACAGTGGTATACACGAGGTTATCGAGGTAGTTTGAAAAAGTAGGAATGATGGCGATGTTTTCTGCAAGTTTATAATTTGCGTAAAAGTTAACCATAAACGGAGTGAGCACGTAATAGCCAAATGCACAACCCAGGAAAAAAAGTAGTGAAACCCAGAAGATAATGCCTTTTGAAGATCTTTTCTCTTTTTCGGATAATGCGGGCCTTACAAATTTCCATATTTCCCAAAAAACATAAGGAAATGAAGCAATGATGCCCCCGGTGAACGCAATGGTGAAAGTAGCCATAAATTGCGATGCCATCTGTGTTTCCTGGAATTTTACTTCTTTGAATTGAAAGCACAGTGAGTCAATATGAAGAAATTTTCCCAGTTGGCAAAACCATTTTACCGAAATGAAATCGGGCTTGGTAGGCCCCATAATGATGGTATCGGTAATATCGTAAATGAATATGAAAAATAGAATGGAGAAAATGAAGATTGCGATTGCCGACCTTAACAAATGCCAGCGTAGCACCTCAAGATGGTCAATAAATGACATTTCATCGGGACTGCCCGAACCATCTTTGCGCCTGTCAAAAAAATCCATTAAAGCCATAGTTCTGTAAAATGAACGCAAATATAACGGTGAAACGGTGTAGATAGTTGAAGGAAATAAAAAAGAGTTGCGATGGATGAAATTATTCATACCGTAATATTTCAAATTTTTGACTAAAATAAAAGAGGCCGCCGGTTGGCAGCCTCTTTAACTTGGGTAAAAAAATTAGTATTCGGGGTTTTGTGTAAAATTTGGATTTTGATTTATTTCTGCCTGCGAAATCGGCCAAATAAAACGCCTGTCACTGTAAGGAATGGCCTGAATCGATTTGGTGATCGCAACAGTTGGTCCGGCGCAATTATAAGTGCCTGCCACCTCGGTGTGCGATGTTCCAACTTTTGCAGGGATACCGCCACCGGGAATAGGTGCAAAATCCGGGTCTAATGCTAAACGATGAATATCGCCCCATCTTTTACCCTCTGCAAGAAACTCAATTCGTCTTTCTTTAAGAATTGCCCTGATCAATGCATTTTTATCTTGAAAACTTGCGAAAGCGTTAGCAGCGCTCACGCCTCTGTTTCTAACGGCGTTTAATAAAGCCAGTGCCTTTGCAGAAACTCCCGAGCCGCTTCTGCCTTCAGCTTCGGCAAGTATGAGCAGCACCTCAGCATAGCGAATCATTGGTGCAGCATCGGAATTTGTGGCATAATCGCGGTATTTGGTGGTGTATACCGAGGTTACCACTCCACCGGTTGAACCAGTTGAGTAAAGGGAAGTGCGTCTTGTGTCAGAACAAAGCCATTCAGGATCGCTCCAAATGATCGGGCTAATCCTTAACAAGCCCCTTGCGCCGTTTGCTGGGTTTCCTAACATATTCGCAATTGCTCCATTTACGCCGGCATTGTCCGTGGCGTCATTTTTAAAAGAAAAAATACTTTCGCTGGAAAGGTTATTAGCAAAGGCTCCATCGGCAGAGGCCGGTAAGGCCCAGGCACCTATCGGGCTGGTGAAAGTTGTGGTGCCGGAAACTATTTTAGCACCCTCTGATATAACGCCGGGCCAATCTCCTTTGTGTAATTTTACTCTCATTTTAAGCGCAATTGCAGCAGCTTTTGTGGCACGATAATTCTTCAAATTTCCCGCCCGCGTATCTGGTAAATTTGTTTCGGCATAATCAAGGTCTTCCAATATTTTTTGATAAACTGTTGCCACGCTAAAATCACTGCGTTTTAACGCTTTTGCTTCTTCAATTTTTGCATCTGAGTCGATTCCTGTTTCCCTGTAAATAACACCGTCTTTCGTGCCATTTCCATCGGCGTAGAGACGGGAAAAGTTCAGTACCAATTCATGGTGAGCCAGAGCCCTTAGAAAACGACATTCCGCATCATAAGCATTTGCAGCAGCAGCACTCACAATGCCGCTCGTTTCGGCTCTGCGTACCCCTTCTCTGGTAAGATTCGCTTTATTAATCATCGAGTAAAGCGTTTGGAACATAAAATCATTATTTGCCGTTGTG
>MKRO01000039.1:16227-16640 GCA_001896965.1 Sphingobacteriales bacterium 41-5
TTACGGCTAACTCCACTCTTTCGGGAGTTGTGTAGGCTGATTGATCTGAAAAGGAGTTATACGACTCCAGCTCTAGTACTTTCTTTTGACATGAGTTTAATATGACAATTAAACCAACCAGTGTCAAAATCTTGAAAGAATAATTTTTTATCATAGTTGTAGATATTTATTAATTAAAACCCAATGTTAAACCCTAATGATATGATCCTTACAGGCGGCGTTACATTTGCATCCACCCCGGCTTCGGAAATATTATCAGGATCTATACCTGTATATTTTGTGAAAAGAAGGAGATTTTGGCCTTGAACGTAAAACCTGGCGGATTTGAAAACATTTGCCAATCCTGCTTTTGACATCAAATCTCTGTTGATGGTGTAATGAAGCTGCAGGTTGTCCAATCTTAAATAGTCACC
>MKRO01000039.1:16774-21777 GCA_001896965.1 Sphingobacteriales bacterium 41-5
TCTAAAATTTCGCGCCCATTATTTGCAAATCCCAGGTTGACCAAAGTTTCCTGACGGGTTACATTCATAATCTTGTTACCCCCTGAATATCTCCACAGCATATCCAACCCAAGGCCCTTGTAGCTGAGACTATTTGTAATACCTCCGAACCATTTGGGTAAAGTTGTGCCCAGGATTACTTTATCTGATGCCTGAAGTAGCACGTTTGGCACCAAAGTGCCATCAGTCAAACTATTAGCGCCTCTGTAAGAACTGTTAGCTATGTTACCCTGAACGAGCGTTGTGCCATCTGCTTTATACCAAACCGGGTTGCCATTTACTGAGTTTACACCAGCCCATTGATAGCCGTATAAAGAGTTGATCGGCAGCCCTTCTCTAATAATAGTATAGGTGCCAACAATATCTCCGGAGGGGAGTTTCAACACTTTGTTATTGATTGTAGTGAGGTTGATCCCAAAATCCCAGCTAAAGTCGGAATTTCTGATGATGTTGGCGTTGATACCAAGCTCAAAGCCAGAGTTTTCCATATCACCGATGTTTTTATATACCTGATTGCCGGGAACACCTAAAGAAACAGGGGTGGGGACTGCAAATACCTGATCGTTGTTCCTGTTTTTGAAGTAGTCGAACACAATATTGATTCTGTCAAGCAGTCCTATATCAACACCAACGTCAAGTTTTTCATTTGTTTCCCATCTCAAATCGGGGTTGCCTACCAAAGAAACCGCGATACCGCTTATAGCACCATAAGGGGCAGAAGCGTATTGGCTAAGGTAAGGGAAACTGCCTCCGGGAATATCTACGTTTCCTACGCGTGCCCAGGAAGCTCTCAGTTTGAGTTCGTTAACCACGCCTGCAAGCCCTGCACTTTTCCAAAAATCTTCATTGGATATACGCCAGCCTACAGAAACGCCGGGGAAATTACCAAAACGATTTTGAGGAGCGAGTTTTGACAAACCATCTCTACGAAATGAAGCTTGCAAATAGTACCTGTCATCAAAATTATATGTTGCCCTACCGAAATAAGAATAGAATCCGGGAGCCTCGGAATAGCCGCCGCTGGATAATTGTGTTGTATAGGACCCCGTAATAACGTTTTGTTGTCCAAAGAAAATATCAGAAATGCCGGTTCCGCCAGCCTGATAGGAATTAGACTGCTGGCCCTGCGCTTCAACGCCCGCTGTTGCGCCAACTGTGTGCCTGTCGAAGGAGTAATTGCCATTCAAATAATTCTGCAAAGTCCATTGTAATATATTTCCTGCCTGATTAGACAAGCGTCCGCTAACACTTCTTCCATCTCCATGCTTGGGATCCCAAAAAAAGAACTCATCAAGGTTCATATAATCAATCCCTGCTTTTGCAGTGTACGTTAGCCATCTAAATGGCTTGATGTCAAGGCTGAGATTGTTGATAATTCTGTGATTTTTTGACTGGTTTTTGTTTCTGGCCAAAACATAAGCAAGGTTGGTGTTTAGGTTCTCAATGTCTCTTGTATTTGCATCGCGGCCTAAAGCCGAACCGTCAGATTTCACGTTAAAACCTCCAAATGCATTATTTGCCGTATCCTTTATCCTTACATTAGGCAGTGCCCTGAGGGAATTATAGATTGCACCAGACAGAGAGTTTGCCCCATTATTTTGATCATAGTTTTCGGCTCTTGCCACGTTTAATAAATTGCTTACCGTGAGCCAGTTCCCTACTTTCTGTTCGATATTTGCTCTGATTGAATACCTTTTCACACTGTTAGTCATTACAGAACCCTGTTGGTTAGCGTAGTTCACAGACAGAAAATACCTTGTTTTGTCAGTACCTCCATCAATTGAAAGGTTGTGTATTTGTGATTTTGCGGGATCCCTGAAAACCACACTCTGCCAATCACTATTAGTATTCCATTGGTTCATGAAGGCCTGATCAGTTCCTCCGGCGTTTTTTAATTTTTCATTAGCGATTGTTACAAACTCCTGTGCATTCAACAGCTCGAATCTTTTCAGAATTTTTGAAAAACCAAAATTTGCATCATAGTTAATATTTACCCTTCCAGATTTACCTTTTTTAGTGGTAATAAGGATTACGCCGTTGGATGCGCGAGAACCGTAAATAGCCGTGGCGCTACCGTCCTTCAAAACTTCAATCGATTCAATATCGGATGGGTTAAGATTTGCCATCACGTTGTTGGTAGTGTACCCGGAATAACCTCCTGTAAACGTTGGAACCCCGTCCAATACCACTAACGGATCTCTTGCTCCATTTACAGAGTTAACGCCCCTAATCCTGATACGTGGCGGCTGATTCACAAGACCCGACGGATTTGTAACCTGAATGCCAGGCGTACGACCACCTAATTGCTGATCAATACTGGGAGAAACCAATGTGGCTATAGGCCCAGGATCAATCTTACCAATTGCTGCGGTTACTTCGGACCTGCGTTGGGTGCCATAACCTACTACTACAACTTCATCCATTGCGGCAGTTGTAGAAGCGAGTATAATTGACACTGTACCCGATTGTGGTGCCGTCAACTCTTTTTGAGAGTACCCAACGGCCGAAAAGACAAGGACGCTACGATTTTCCGGTACATTAATCGAAAAATGGCCATCGTTGTCCGTAGAAGTACCCGTTGAGGTTCCTTTGATTAAAACAGATGAATTAGGAATGGGGTTCCCCGACTCATCGGTCACGGTTCCCGTAATGGTGCGTGTTTGAGCAAACACGGTGGTGTACATATAATAAATGATACCACAAACAGTAGAGTTCGTCTCATGTAACTTGTTTTTTGTTTTTGTTTAAATTTTTGATTTGAGATATACTGCAACGGGGGTAAAGCAATCAATTTACCCACCACTATTTTCTCCTTTAAGTTTTTAGGAGTTGCCGATTAAGCGTACCTCTTCCCAAAAGCAAAGCATTTTATTAGCTTACTGTATTTCCTTTATAATAAGTTTTTGTTATACCGGCTAAATCAAAAGCTCGCGGGTTTCGAGGTGTATTCAGGCGAAAGCAATTTTTAAGCATTCTCAAAAAACCCGGCTAATAGCTTTAGTTAGTTAATTTTTTTTTGTTTAAAATGATTTTGGCAAACGTTTCTATTGCAATTATATTTCTTTTTTTTCAATAAAAGATCAATTGGGTAATATTTTCAACATATTTACATTTCATCAAAGCATTTCATGCGGAAGTTAGAAAAAATCACTTTTGTTGACCTTTTTTTGAAAAACTGATTAACAAAGCAGGCAATAAAATAAGATTTGTAAAAGTGGCAGTAATCAATGTGAGTGAAGTTAACCAGCCAAGCGCCTGTGTGCCGCCAAATCCACTGAAGCAAAAAATGATAAACCCGGCAATCAAAACGAGAGAGGTGTAAATGATGCTGATGCCTGTGCTGTGTATGGTTTGAATGACCGTTTCCTGTGTGGTTTTAAAATAGGGCAGTTCCTGTTTATAATTTACCAAAAACCTGATCGTAATATCTATCGCAATGCCAAGCGCTACGCTGAAGATTAGTACCGTACTTGGTTTTAAAGGTACGCCCACCCAACCCATTACTCCGGCTGTAATTACCAGCGGAATTACGTTAGGGATTAAAGAACATAAAAGCATCCTGAAAGATTTAAAAAGATATAACATGCAAAGCGCAATCAACAAAAACGCCCAAAAAATACTTTCTTTCAGCCCGTTAATGATAAAACGGCCTCCTTCTAAAAATGTAATACTGCTCCCGGTAAGCTTAACGTCGTAATCGGGTTTGGGAAATAATTCATCCGTTCGTTTCTGAATACCATCCAATAGTTGCGGTAATTTGTGCGAACCGATGTCGGCCATATTTACACTCACGCGGGCTTCCTGCCTGGCGCTGTCCATAAAGGTGGCCACAAGTTTGTTAAAAGAATTCTCTTTTGCCGAAGAATCATTTCCGCCGCGCATATTGAGGTATTGTTGTAAGCCGGGCAAATCAAATTCTGACGGCATTGCGTAGTTTGCGCTGTCACCGTCATAAAAAGCCTGGCGGGCAAATTTTAATCCTTCAATCAGGCTCAAAGGCCGCGCCATTTCAGGTTGTGCCGCAAGGTACAGTGTGAGGGAATCTAGTTTTTGCAGGTTATTAAAATTACGCGTAACGCCGTATTTCTTTTTTGTGTCAACTACAATTTCAAGCGGCATTACACCTTTAAAATTTTGCTCGAAAAATTTAAGATCGGTGTAAATTTTATCAGTAGTGGGAACATCGTCAACCATGTAGGCGTTGCTCTGCAACCTGAAAATACCAACTGCGGAGGCTAAAACAACGATTGTTGTGATAATGTAAACCTGTTTCCTGTGGCTTAGGGACCATTTTTCCAACCGGGCAAGCCAGCGGTTCAGGAGGGGATTGTGCAAATATTTTGTATGCTTGCTTTTGGGTGGCGGCAGCAAGCTTAAAACCGCCGGTATCAATATCAGGGAAATAAAAAATAAAACCATGATGTTGATGCCAGCCACAACCCCAAATTCCTGAAGAATCTCGCTTTTTGTTAATGCAAAAACTGCAAACCCAATTGCGGCAGCAAGATTACAAAACAGGGTTACAATTCCCATCTTGCTGATCATGTCAACAATAGCCTTGCGTTTCATTTTTTGTTCATCAAAAGTTTTACCGGGCGCAAGGTTATGCCTGTTCTTAGAAACACTATGCCAACTGCTGTGATATTTATTTAAAAAGTAAATACAATTGGGAATGCCTATCACCACTATCAAAGGGGGGATTAACGCGGTGAGCAGTGTGATATTGTAACCAAACAAATGCATTGTTCCCAGGCTGAACAGCACTCCTATAATTACCACAGTCAATGACAGCATCATGGAGCTGAATGCCCTGAAAAAAAGTAAAAGAATAATGGCCGATAATAAAATGGAAGCCACCAGAAAGTACCGCATTTCGTTGGCGATACGCGCGGCTAAAACGGTTCGAATATAAGGCAGCCCACTAAGTTTTATTTCGATGCTATGGGCTTTGCCAAAAGCATCGG
>MKRO01000040.1:0-327 GCA_001896965.1 Sphingobacteriales bacterium 41-5
CAACAATATAAATGGTGTAAACGGTTCTATCAGAAATAACCAGCGCTTTGAGTGGCTGAACGAAAATACGCTCACTTATACTAAACGGTTCAACCGGTCGCACCGCCTTGAAGCGATGGCCGGCATGACTTATCAGGGCATTCGCAATACCTCAGATGGTTTTTCTGCCATCCAGGTTCCTAATGAAGAGCTGGGGATATACGGCTTAGCCCAGGGCCTGCCGTTGGAAAATTTTATCGGGGCAAGCGAAAACAGGTTACAGTCATTTTTCGCCCGGGTCAATTACAATTATAAATCAAAATACCTTCTCACGGCAACAATGCGGGC
>MKRO01000040.1:395-15185 GCA_001896965.1 Sphingobacteriales bacterium 41-5
CCTGAAAAATGTCGATGCGGTTACAGATGCCAAGCTCAGGATAAGTTATGGGGTTACCGGCAACAACAGGGTCAGCGATTTTGCCTACCTGCCATCCATCGAATGGAGTGACCTGGCCAGCTACTCCTTCAACAATACCCGTTACTTCGGGCTGAATATGGACCGGCTTAGCAACCCCAACCTGAAGTGGGAGAGTACCGCACAATTCAATATAGGCTACGACCTGGGCCTGTTCGAAGATCGTATCAATTTTGTTTTTGACTGGTACCGTAAAACTACTTACGACCTGTTATTAAATGCAGAACTTCCGTATACAACGGGCTACAGCAGGGCATTTAAAAACATAGGCAGGGTGCGCAATGAAGGGTTAGAGTTTTCTTTAAATACTGTCAATTTCAAGGGTAAACATTTTACATGGGGGAGCGGCTTCAATATCAGCTTCAACAGAAACAAAATAATGGCTTTAAACGAAGACCAGTCAAATATGCTTTCGCGTATCACATCCTTTGTAACGAGGATGGCCGAAGAACCGCTTTATATTGCAGAAGTAGGAAAACCTGCAGCCATGTTTTATGGTCTGATCTGGGATGGCGTTTACCAGTACAACGATTTTGACGAAGTATCGCCCGGCGTATACGTATTAAAAAATAATGTGCCTACCAATGGCGATACAAGAAATGTAATACAGCCCGGTGATATTAAATACAAAGATATAAACGGCGATGGTGTGGTAGACGCAAACGATAAAACAGTGATCGGTCGCGCGTTGCCCATTCATGTTGGCGGGTTCACCAATAATTTCAGTTATAAGGGTTTTGACCTGAATGTTTTGCTGCAATGGTCTTACGGCAACGACCTGATGAACGCGAACCGGCTGATTTTTGAAGGCAACGCAACGAACGTCCATCATTTTAACCAGTTTGCCAACTGGGCTAACCGGTGGACCCCCGAAAACCAAAGCAATACCCTTTTCAGGGTTGGCGGAGCGGGCCCCCAGGTGATGTCATCGCGCACTATCGAAGACGGCTCCTATCTCAGGCTGAAAACCGTATCGTTGTCTTACAATATTCCGCAATCGCTTTTGAAGAGGGTTAAGATAAATGCGCTAAGTTTCAATGTTGCCGCCCAAAACTTATTAACCTGGACGAAGTATTCAGGAATGGATCCTGAAGTTTCTGTTCACAATACAGTACTCACTCCGGGGTTTGACTTTTCTGCGTACCCACATGCCAGAACGATTGTATTTGGTATTAAAGCCCGGTTGTAATAACTATTAAAAAATATGATAAAATGAGCCGCCCGGCCATTATAAAACAATAAAAAGACTACAGATGAAAAAATCAAAGTGTTTGTTGGTGGTATTTCTTTTCCTTGCAGGAAGTTCCTGCACAAAATTTCTGGATACAAAACCCGAAGATTTTCTTTCGCCGGAATATTATTATAATAATGAAAACCAGGTAAATACTGCCCTCGCCGGCATTTATAATAAGCTTTCCGATACAAGGGAAGGAGCACCCCTGTATTCCTCAGCCTACTTTACATTTATGGGCACTGAGGGTGATGACGGGTTTTACCGTAAAGGGCCCGAACGGAATGTGCCGGGACAGTTCCTGTACAACGCCAGTGCGCCCCACATTGCCAATTTGTGGCGGGTATTATACGAAGGCGTAAACCTGGCCAACGTAATGCTTGAAAAACTGGACGGCGCCGATATGGATAATGCAAAAAGAGAGATAGTAAGGGGAGAAACCCTGTTTTTAAGGGCTTATTATTACTTTTTGCTGGTATCGAATTTTGGCGACGTTCCGTTAACACTGCAATCAACCGTCACTCCCGATTTCAATGGGATAGAACGAACAACAACAAAAACTGTTTATGCACAAATTACGAAAGATATGGAACAAGCCTACGACCTTGTTCCTACCGCTACGGTTGTGGGCTATGGCGGAAGGGTAAATAAATCTGCCGTGGCGGGGGTACTTGCCCGTGTTTATTTATACTGGGCAGGTGAACCAATTAAGGATATCTCAAAATATCAAAACGCGAGAGACTGGGCCTATGAAGTAATAAGGTACGGAGAACATGCATTAAACACTTCTTTCGAGCAGGTATTTATCAACTATGCGGCCGATAAATACGATGTTAAAGAATCGATATGGGAAGTGGAGTTTTACGGAAACCGTACTGACAGGCCAAGGCAGGCCGGCATGGTAGGCAATTACATAGGCATCGTTTCCAGCAATGATTCTATAGGCAGAAGTAATGGCAACGTTTGGGCTTCGGGCCGGCTTTTCCAGTTGTATCAGCCCGGAGACCTTCGCCGGGACTGGACCATAGCGCCTTACCTATATTCCCCGGCTACATCCACCAACAAATCTTTTTACGGCGCCACCGACATCTGGACGCGCTACGCCGGTAAATACAGGAGAGAATATGAAACATTCCTACCCAAATCGGTAGGATATACTCCCATTAATTTCCCGTTGCTTCGTTACTCGGATGTGTTGCTGATGTTTGCAGAAGCTGAAAATCAAATACACGGTGCGCCCACGCGCGATGCTATTAGCGCGGTAAACCGGGTAAGGCAAAGAGCTTATGGCAGTTCGCTTTACGGCAACAGGCTGCAAACCATCACAGTTGTAAACAGTGGATCTGGATATACCTCGGCACCGGTGGTGAATATTGCGGGTGGCAATCCTGCTGTTCCGGCAACCGCAACAGCCACCATCTCAGGCGGAAGGGTTACAACTGTTACCATTACCAACCCCGGATCATTCTATAAAACAACTCCCGAAGTTCAGATAAGCTTTACCGGTGGTGGCGGTACCGGCGCTACTGCCACTGCTATCATTACATCGCCGGGCGATGCGGATTTAACAAGTGATGATATTTCGGACCAGTTGTCTTTTTTATTAGCCATTCAGGACGAGCGTTCCAGGGAACTGGCATTTGAATGCCTGCGCAAGTACGACCTGGTAAGATGGGGCATCTACGTAAGTTCAATGAAAGCAATGGCCAACTCCTACCTGTCTTCATCGGCTTCGTCACAGGCCAAAAATGTGGCAACAGCATTGGGGAGTATTGATTCAAGGCATTTACTGTTCCCGATACCTACTCATGAAATGAGCCTGAACAGGAAACTGGTTCAAAACCCCGGCTGGTAACGTAACGTAATGAAATAAAAAGATTAAATTATTAAGACAAAAGAATATGAAAACAAAGTACTTTCTTCTCCTATGGCCATGTTTGCTGCTTTTGGTTGCCTGCAGCAAAGGGCTTGAAGTAGACAGCCCTTCTTTTAGCGTAAGCGGCTATACTGTTAATGAGGCTGTTGACAGCGCCGGCAATCCGGTTAAGCAGGTTGTTTTTAACATGGAAGGCAACGCCGATGTGATCTCTTTCTTTTCAGGTGAGATACTACACGAGTATGCGCACAAAGACGGACGCATTTTACCTACCGATGCGTTAAATATGTCGTTCGATTATTTTGCCGGTATGGGTGCCGGCACCAATCCTGACTGGAAGCAGTTGTCAGTAAAAGCATCATCAAATTTCAACGGCAGCCTCACTACCGAGGGCGTGGAAGGAGCTGTTTGGACAGATATTACAGACCGGTTTTCTTTGCCAATGGCGAAGGATGTTGACGTGCGAACCTCCACCAGCGCCGATATTTCTGACCTGGCAGTAGACGGGCAACCTTTGTATATCGCTTTCAGGTATGTTACACCTCCCAGAACTGTTTCCGCTGCATATACCACCTGGGATGTATTTGAGTTCACCGTGAGCCAGGAAACGGCCCTGGGCAGCACACCGCTTGTTTCGCAGAGAGAAGGGGCGTTTCCTCTGTACTACTTTGGCCCCAATGATGCGGATACGCCAGGCAGGGCAGACCGCACCGTCAGCACCACTGCGCGGTTACGGTTCAGGGCTAATATTCTTGCCGCGAATTTGCCTTTGGAAGCAGGTGTATGGGCCATATCGGCGCCGCTGGTGGTAGGTGCAGATGCAGATCTGGGGCCTGACAGGCCGGTAAGTATCAAGAACCGTATTGATCCGGTATTATCAGCATACACCTATAACTATACAAAACCGGGTACTTACAAAGTAACCTTTGTAGCATCCAATGTAACTACGGCGGAAGAAACGAAAGTTGTAAAAGAACTTGATGTAATAATTCCATAAAAAATAAAGATAAAATACAGTTGTTCATGAAGAATAAATTAAACCTGTTACGTTTTGTAATAATTTTTTTGGCACTGCCCTTTTCTATCATCTCCTGTGAAAATAAAAGCGATGTTATTAATGAGAGAAAAAGTTTGGTGTTGGAGCCTCCGCCATCCGTTACCGTTGTCAGTCCTCAGAGCGGGCTGCCTGGTTCAGTAGTTACTATAACCGGAACCGGATTTGGAACAGACAAATCTAAAGTAAACGTAAGGTTTAATACAACCAACGCCACAAATATTATTGCTGTTACTGATACCAAAATAGAAGTGGAGGCTCCCCAGGGGTTTTCAAATCAAACCGTTCGGGTAGAGGTGCAGGTGTCTGGGCTAACATCTGGCAGCAAGGCTTTTATTTATATAGACACAACACCGCTTTTGATAACACAGGTCAGCGATGTATGTTTTACGGGTTCTACCGTTGTGATTTCGGGCAATAACTTTAGTTTAAATAAAGAAGAGAATATTGTGAAATTCGGCAATGTAGAAGCAACGGTTACTGCGGCCACAAAAACCTTGCTCACAGTAGTTACACCAAATTTGGGAACCGTTGCCAGCGCTGATATTACGGTAACCAGGTTTGGTGTTGCTTCTAATACCCTGGCTATTGCTGTTGATGCAGACCAAAATAAAGTGGCTACTTATAACTGGGCTACACATACTGCAAAACCGGGACTTGTTCATAAAACCGGTGAATTTACCCTGTTTGGTTCAACCATAAAAAGAATAAATATTATTGATGTTACGCTTGATGCGGCCAATACATTAGGCATCGGGTTTAATACCACCAACAAAAGTACGGTAGCTATGTGCAATGACTATGGCGCAGTAGCAGGTATCAACGCAGGGTATTTTCCGGTATCGGGATCTACTGATAAAGACCCTTATATACGGATTAACGGGACAAAGGTTCAGGATGGCCATACCGGGGTTAGCGTACATTTTACGAATGCAGCTTTATTGATACATAATAATGTGGCATCCGTAAGAAGGTTAGGCATGAGCGGCAGCAGCCTGAACCTCCTGGCTGCGGCAATTCCTGTTACGGAGGCGGAGAATGTGATTGTGTGCGGGCCTATGCTAATTGCTGATGGCGTGATTGATATTGTAAGCCCTACTAATTCGCATAATACTTCGATTACTGCAAGAACCGGATTGGGCGTATCAGCAGACGGCAAACATGTTTATTTGGTAACCGTAGATACAGGAAACGGCTCTACAGGCGTGTCTACCCCGCAGCTGGCCAAGATACTACAAGCCCTCGGAGCTTTCAATGCCATGAATTTTGATGGCGGGGGGTCAACCACCATGTTTTTAAAGGACCGTGGTACCGGCGGCCTTGTTAATGTTCCGAGCGGTGGCGTGCAGCGGTCAGTAAGAAGTGTGATTTATGTGAAGTAGCAATACATGAGAACATTTCTAATAAATTCGGTCATGTATAAATCGGATTGATAAAGACAAAATTGAGCTGTTACAAATTATGATTTGCGCGGAAAAGCAGGAAGTATAGAACGGGACATATTACCACTCGTTCAAAAAGTTCGCAATGAAAAGAATGCCGTAAGGCTGTAAGAATTAAATATAAAAATGAACAAAAATGAAAACGAAATATTATTCTCGAATGCTGCCAGTGATCCTGTTTTTTTGTGTATTTGCTTACACACCGGCAAGTGCCCAAAATAGTGGCAAAACAGAAAACAGCGATCCTTTGATGATGTCGTTTCAGACTCACGCAAAAATAGGGAACGGAACCATTGAGCAAAAGAACCAGCTCTCTGTATTGATATCAACCAATTTTAGCGGGGATTATACCGATAAAGCGATCAGGAAAGCAAAATGGCAGAATATTACCGACATGTTTACACTATCTCCGGTAACAGCCACCGATGAACTTTTATCAACGGGTGCAGATATTTCTGACCTGGTACAAAAAGGTAAGCCGTTTCATATTGCATTTAAATATGAAACCCCGTCACAAACCACAGAAAAGAGATACGTTACGTGGAAAGTCAGGAACTTTCAGGTATCGCAAACAAATAGTAGCGATACATTGCACTTTGTAAAACGCGAACCCTTAACACTCTATCATAAAGGTACACAGGAACCGGGACGTACAGTTGCTTTTAACACTCAGGTAATCTTCAGGGGCAATTTAAAGAAAGCTAATTTTGCAGATCCAACAGAAGATTGGGCAATATCTGCGGCTATTTCGGTGCCATAGTTAACAATGTAACGATAATTTAAACAACATATTTTTAAAATGAGTACAAACGAAAAAACCAGAAGATATTTTATTAAAACAGCATTAACAGGCACTGCTGCGGTTTCTTTGGGAGGCATTCTTCCGGGGTTTAGTGCTAAAAGTTATGCCGGTATTATAGGCGCTAACGAGAAGGTACGAGTAGCCATGATGGGAGTGAACGCCCGCGGCTTGGCACTGGCAAAAAACTTTTCCCTGCAACCAAATTGTGAAATAAATTATGTATGTGATGTCGATTCCCGGGCGGCTGATAAATGCATCGGTATAGTAGAAAAAAACCAAAAAAAACGTCCCAAAGCGGAACCCGATTTCAGAAAAGCGCTTCAGTACAAGGATGTGGATGCTTTGGTTATTGCCGCTCCCGATCATTGGCATGCCCCCGCAGCAATTATGGCATCTCAGGCGGGTAAACATGTTTATTTAGAGAAGCCGGCCAGCCATAACCCCAATGAGGGCGAAATTTTGCTTGCGACAGCAAAAAAATATAAAAATGTAATACAGATGGGTAACCAGCGCCGTTCGTGGCCAAATGTTGCCGCCGGTATTAAAGAATTACATTCCGGAATTATTGGGCGCCCGTATTTTGCAAAAACATGGTATACCAATAACAGGGCGTCAATAGGTGTTGGCAACCAAACCGCCGTTCCGCAATGGTTAAATTTCGATTTATGGCAAGGCCCGGCGCCAAGGCAGGCTTATAAGGATAACATCCTGCATTATAACTGGCATTGGTTCTGGAAATGGGGAACAGGCGAAGCCCTCAATAACGGCACCCACATGGTAGACCTTGCCAGATGGGGATTAGGAGTAGACTATCCTACCAGGGTTACATCTGTTGGCGGCCGCTTCCGGTATAAAGATGATTGGGAAACTCCCGATACACAAACCATAGGTATTGAGTTTGCCAATAAAGCAATGATTACCTGGGAAGGGCGCAGTTGCAATGGCCGCGATTCTGAAGGCGACAATACAGGCGTCGTTTTCTATGCCGAAAAAGGCTCATTACAAATTGACGGAGGCAACAGCTATACCATTTACGACCTGGATGATAAAGTGATAAAACAGGTAAAAAATAATATTACTATTGAAGCTTCAAGTTTAACCAGCCCTTCTCAGGTGTTGGATGCTTTTCATATTCAAAACTTCTTTAGCGCTATTAAAGAAGGCGCCGCCTTAAAATCGGATATTTTAAGTGGTCATCAAAGTACCCTGTTGGTACAGTTAGGGAATATTGCCCAACGTACCGGAAGTACGCTGCAAATAGATCCTTCAAACGGGCATATCCTCAATAATGCCGAAGCTTTAAAATATTGGCGCAGAGAATACCAACCCGGCTGGGAGCCCAAAATATAACTAAGAATAAGATTTGATATGGGATTGTTTAATGCTTTACCTGATTTTTCGACCAAAGGGAATAATGACGCAGAGAAAAAAGAATATGCTATGAACGTTAACGCCGAATTTATAAATAAGGCGCTGTCTTTATGCCTGATTTATTTACTGTTCTTCAGTACAACTGTTTTTTCACAGACTAAAATCGAGCGACAGAAACAATACCTGAAAGACGCGCTTCAATTCAATATAAAGCAGCGTATTCAAAAAAATACCAGGCGAATATCCGTTCAGGACAGTACTTATGCTGATTGGCTGAAAAGAACAGGGGAGCTGCCGCCGGATTTTGAAAGTATGCCTTCCACCCCCCTGCTGCCCGAACCATTGGTTTTGACTAAAAACGGTAAAGACATCCCGATAACAACCAAAGAGCAATGGAAGGAAAAATGCGAGTGGATTAAATCGGAATACCAGCATTGGATATCGGGTTATGCACCGCCTGCACCAAAAGATATTAAAGTAGAAATTTTATCGGACAAAACAGAACGAAAAGCAAGAGTACAAATGCTCAGACTAAAGTTTGGGCCCGGGTATAAAGCTACAATGACTGTTGAGTTGATGATTCCTGAGGGCAAAGGACCTTTTCCTGTGTATATGACACAGTGGACGCATCGGGAGTGGGCATTGCTTGCAGTAAAACGAGGTTATATTGGTTGTGTTTACGCGGGCGCTGACTTAAAGGATGATACGGATATTTACCAATTCCTGTACCCCTATTATGATTTCACATTGTTGATGCGCAGGGCGTGGGGAGCATCGCGGGTAGTTGATTATTTATTGACGAGGAGCGAGGTAAATGCTAAGCAAATTGCTATAGGCGGCCATTCACGCAACGGCAAACAATCATTGTGGGCCACAGCCTTTGACCCAAGGATAGCTGCCGTGGTTTCGCATAGTTCCAGTACCGGCGGCGACGCGCCCTGGCGTTTCGGAGATCCTCAATTTGCCAGCGAAACTATTGATTATGTGGGGGCATTGCAGGCACATTGGTTTCATCCCCGTTTAAGGTTTTTCTTTGGGCATGAAGACAGGTTGCCCATTGATCAAAACCTGTTAGGTGCTTTAATTGCCCCCAGGCCGCTGTTGTACCATTATTCAATGGTAGAAAAAGGCCTGAATTCCTGGGCTAATGAACAAAACTACTATTCGGTAAAGAAGGTTTACGATTTTTTTGGCGCTCCCGAAAAAGTGGGCGTATTAACACGCATGGGCGAACATGCTGTTACCACCAGGGACATTGAACAAACTATCGATTTCTTAGATATAAATTTTAACCGGGTATCTCAAAAATGGGTTAATCCTCTGCTTTATCCATATAATTATGCGGGTTGGGAAAAAGAACATGCCACAGATAAGGCAGAGGCAGATCATATAAAAGCGGTAGTACTTCAAAACAGTTATAAAAACATCAAAGCATTTAATATAGACAAAGAAAAGATTAACGCAAACCTGAATTGGATTTTAGGAGAAGAACCGGCGGGTGTAAGAGCCGTTAACGTTGGCTCCTGGGATGACCCTAAAGTAGACTGGATCACCAATATAATTCCAAGGCCCGAGGTAAAAGGAGCAAAAATGATTCACCTGAGCCCCTATTCATCAATTGGCGAAATGATCGACGGCGTATTATATTGCCCGGCCGACGCGGGCGGGAACCTTAAAACTCCAGCCGGGGGCAGGTTTCCTGTAATTTTATATTCACATCAATATGCTTACTCCACCGGTTTTTCCAAAGGGTATGATAAGGACGGCAGAAATGGCACGGCAGATTTATTTGCTGAATTGGTAAAGCGCGGATTTGCCGTTATGGCAATTGATATGTTTGGTTTTGGAACCCGAATTGAAGAGGCCACTAAATTTTATCAAAGGAATCCGCAGTGGTCAAAAATGGGGAAAATAATCAGAGACCTTCGCGGTTGTATAGATGCGGTGGAGGATATAGATTATTTGGATAATAACCACATCTATTTATTGGGCAACACAATCGGAGGAAGCGTATCATTGATGACGGCCGCCTTGGACTCGCGTGTGGCGGGTGTTGCAACCGTAGCCGCATTTTCTCCCTGGCGCACATCTAATAAACAATACGAAAGCATTCGAACCTATTCGCATTTACATGGCTTTATTCCTCGATTAGGGTTTTTTGCAGAGCGCCCACAGGAGGCTCCTGTAGATTTTGCTGAAATTATTGCAGCAGTAGCCCCCAAACCCGTGTTGCTGATAGCCCCGGATGCTGACCACTATACAGATATAAAAGCTTTAAAAAGTAGTATGGATAAAGTAGCCAGTGTCTATACCCTGTACGGACAAAAAAACAATTTTCATACAACATATCCGCATGAATTGAATAGAATGACTAAAGAAATGTATAGCCGGGTTGGAGACTTTTTTATGCGATTGGCCAAACAATAATATTTTTTGATAAATAAGAAACAACAGATGAAACAGATAAAAGACCAGATGATTTTTGTATTGTATGTTTTGTTTTTGTCTACCGGATGCTACACAGCACAAACCGGCAAGTCCCAAACTTTTTCTGAAAATGTTAAGGTTACGAAGGAATATGATGAAACATCCAAAACCACTTACCACCTCACAAGAATTAAACATACCGGCCAGGATGGTAAACTGATCAAACTTAGGTTAGGTATGTCAAATAAGCCTGAAGGAGAATCGGCAACCCAGTTCGCGTCAAGAATGAATACCGAGGTTGCCTTTAACGCTTCAATGGGTTTGAAGAACCCTCCCCCGGGCACCAGGCAGCCGGTTGGAATTCAGATAATCGACGGAAAAATTATCCAGGAGCTTCCCACCAACGCCTATACCCTGGGCATAAAAGACAATAATGAATTAGTAGCATACCCTCCCGGAACAAAGGCAAAAGCCATTCTTGCCGATGGATCCGCAACCGCACTGACTGCTTTTATTCCCTTAATCCTGGATCACAAGGAGGTATCTGAGTCGCTTTTTAAGGTAGCGGGAAACCTGATCGTTAAACATCCAAGGCAAGCTATTGCACAATTTGATAACGGAGATATTTTGGTGTTCAGCACCGGGGGGAGAGGGATTGACGGTGAGGGAATGACTGCTAAAGATATGATGAGAGTTTTTAAAAAATTAAATGTGAGGTTTGCTTTCAATCTTGATGGTGGTGGCAGTGTTTCAACCGTAGTTAAAGATCAGTTAATCTCTAAAAAAATTGACGAAAAAGGTACGGCAGAAAGGCCGCGCCCTAATTTTTTATATGTGATGGCGGATAACAACCTCGCCCCGAAACAGCAACTTGCTAAGGCGCTCGATATTTTCTTATTGATTGGCCAGTCTAATATGCAGGGCGTTGCGCCCATCGGCGCCCTCGACACAATAGCTTTAAAAAATGTTTGGCT
The DNA here is from genome assembly GCA_001896965.1 of Sphingobacteriales bacterium 41-5. Lineage (GTDB taxonomy): Bacteria > Bacteroidota > Bacteroidia > Chitinophagales > Chitinophagaceae > Niabella. Next base: position 11,651 of record MKRO01000040.1, read on the forward strand.
TTTTAACGATAAAGATCAATGGGAACCTGCCCGAAACCTGCCCAAAAACGGAATGAATCGCTACTCAACAGTAAAGAGAATCCCAACTGTGTTGTTTGGCCCTGCCTATACTTTCGGGCGTAAGATAGCCGCATATACAGGCCGCGACATAGCGATTGTTAGCAATGCCAGAGGCGCAACCAGAATAGAATGGTGGCAAAAAGGTTTTCAGGGAGACCCGGAATACAACGCGCCCAGCGATTTTAACCTTTATGAAGAAGCTGTTGACAGGGCAAAAGCAGCTTTGGCCGCAGCTCCTGCCGGGTCTAAAATAAAAGGCATTCTGTGGCACCAGGGCGAGGCTGATAACGCTGCACAACGAAGCCCTTTGTATTCGGCACGGCTGAAAAAACTGGTGAATGATTTAAGGAAAGATTTGGGCGACCCTAACCTTCCGTTTATCGCTGGTGAAGTGGGCACATGGAATAAGCGGGGCCTGAATATAAACCCTGTGATAAGCGATATAAAATCTTACGTCTCAAACTCCGACTGGGTAAGTTCAGCCGGGCTTACCTCAATAAATGAAGCTAAAAATGATGCGCATTTTGATAACCTGAGCCAACGCGTATTTGGTGGCCGCTATGCAGACAAAACTGCCGCATTGGTCTATCATCTAAAACCTCAGGGCGTAACCCTGTTTAGCGCCGGTGGCCAAAACGGGCGATCGGTTTTATTACCCGCCGGTACCTATGAGGCTTCGGACCTGGAAAGCAACGGTATATTGGCAGACGAAATTGCTTCTGTAAAGGCAGACAAAGGCTACCAGTTGGAAGTATATTTTAAAAACGGTAAAAAGACTATCATTAACAGCAGTTCTTTTCCTAAAGAAGATACACCCGTGCGTATTCAGGTAATTAAAAAATAAGTGAACCATCATGGTCTGAAAAATATGAAAGCGATCCATTCTTCTTTCTTACTCTCTTTTCTCTGGCTCTTTTTAGGCTGCGCTTCATCACACACAGCAATAAATACTGGTACGCTGCTCCGGGGAAAGAATTACACCATCACAAAGCACTACGATGAGGCTTCCCAAACCTACTATTTCCTCACCCAAATTGATCATAAGGATAAACGGGGCAGGCTCATACAACTCCGCCACGCGTTGGCCGAAAAGGACACAGGGGAAACGGTAAGGCAACTGGCAGTTAAAGCCGGCGCCATGCTGGCATTTAATGCATCTACCCAGCGCAGGCCCACCCCGGCTACAAAAGCTCCCTCAGGTGTGCAAATTGTTGACGGTAAAATAATACAGGATATTAAAACGAGTGCTTACACACTTGGAGTAAAGGCCAATAATGAACTGGTTTTTTATCGTCCGGGTACAAAAGCAACGGAAATATTGCAGGATGGGTCGGTAAATGCTTTAACCGCGTTTATTCCCCTAATTGTAAATCATGTAAATGCGGATGACAGTGTGATGGTAGTTAACAAACACCTCATCCAGAAGCATCCCCGCCAGGTGATTGCACAGTTCGGCAATCTTGACCTGTTGTTCCTTAGCTGCGGCGGACGAGGTTTTGATGGAGAAGGCATGACCTCAAAAGACCTGATGCGGATACTGCAGGGGCTACACGTAAAGTTCGCCTATATGCTGGATGGGGGCGGCAGCACATCAACAGTTGTAGGCAAAACGCTTATAACAAAAAAGATTGATGAAAAAGGAACCCAGGAACGCACCCGCCCGGATTTTCTGTATTTTATGCCGGTAAAATAAATTCAACCATATCGGGTAATGAACGCTCTCTGTTTAAAACCTGCGTATGGAATTTATTGCTTAACTTAAATGCCTTTTGAGGTTTAAAAAACAAAGGCATGAAATTTAAAAGCGCTATTTTTTCCTGCCTTGTCCGAATTAGTCCGACAAATTCAATTTTGATACCAGGTTGGAAATGGATTGCGTTTGTTTTGCCCTCATTCTTATTTCCTTTTGGGTTTGTTGGTTGCAGATTCTGACATCAGTTACTTTTTGCATTTATCAATGAAGTGCCTGATGGAGCGACCTGTATGAAGTTCTCGATGCATTTTGACAACACCTGTGCTATAAAACAAATCGGCATTTGCGGCTTTACCGGTTCTTCTTTAAAATCAAAAATCGATCTTGTTTCCCAATCGTTTTTTGATATCCTGAATGCTTGTTCTATTCTGTAGAGTTCGTAGTAACGGCTGATAATGGTGGCATTGTCGGCAATGTCTTCGGCATAGCCTTTTATGCCGGGCAGTTTATAATTAGTAAACCCCGCCACACAATTCAGTTAACTTCATTTCGTCAGCGTGAAGTTGGAACAAATTCGGTTTCAATAGCAAAGACTTTGGCCGTGTACGTCATTGTATTTTGCATAGATTGAATAAGATTGTCTATTTATTGGCAGTTGATAAATTCTAATTTTGAAATGCCATGTGATTGGTCTGTTTGCCAAACACTAAAACACTAAAAAACCACAAAGACAACATGAAAAAAATTTTGCTTTTCTCAATACTCCTCCTGGCAGGGGTTTGTTTATTCGCACAACAACGAATAATTACCGGTAAGGTTCTGGATGCCGCCGGTCAGGCGCCGTTACCTAATGCAACTGTATCTGTTTTAGGGCAGTCTGCCGGAGAAACATTGACGGATGAAAATGGTGACTTTTCTATCAGCGTCATCGGTAAAAGAACGCTGGTGGTTTCGTACACAGGCTACTCTCCCGCAACAATAGAAATAGGCGAAACCCAGACTTCTGTTACCCTGAACCTCTCTCAGTTGGTATCAGGAATGGATGAAGTAGTAGTGATTGGATATGGGACGCAAAAGCGAAAAGACATAACGAGCGCAATCAGTAGTATTTCTACCGAACAGATCGGCGAGGTGCCTGCGACAAGTGTAAACATGATTCTGCAGGGCAGAGTGCCCGGCTTGCAAATAACAAGTGGCGGTAATCAGCCCGGTGCAGGCACTATTGCCTTGATTCGCGGTATTAACTCAATTAATGTAACTAACGGCCCATTATATGTTGTTGACGGGGTGATCACTACCGGCGATATCAGGGAGTTGAATCCCGATGATATTGAATCAATAGATGTTTTGAAAGATGCCTCTGCTGCGGCAATATACGGTTCGAGAGCATCGGAAGGCGTAATTATTATTACTACAAAAAGGGCGAGATTGGGTAAGGCTTCAATTAATTATCACGGTTATTATGGTGTGCAAAAAGTAGTAAAAGCTTTTGATTTTATTGGGGGTAAAGAATATGAATTGCTGCGAAGACTGGCGTATTATGATGAGGGCGGCAATAAAATGTTTTTAAATGATACAACCTCAGATAAGCGTTTTGAGCGCCAATTGTTCTCCTCACTTGAATTGCAGAGCATCAGGGATGGGAGAAGCTATGACTGGCCCGCCAAAATATTACAGTCTGCGCCTATCACAAGCCATACATTAAGTGTAAGTAACGGAAGTGATAGAAGCAGGATTTATTTAAGTGGAAACTACTATAATCAGGATGGGAGGATGGGATTA
>MKRO01000041.1:0-5113 GCA_001896965.1 Sphingobacteriales bacterium 41-5
AAGCTGGGCTACGCCATTCATCGGGTCTTCTTCGCTTAGTACGTCTTCGGTATTATGAAACGATTTCAGAAACTTCATGATACAGATTTCAGTTCTTTACTCTTCTTAAAAATATTCTCTGCTTCCACGCCTAGTTTATAGCGGTCATGCTTTTGCCATTTAATCCTTACATGTGCGACGGAGTAGGCGATACCACCAATAATTAATCCTAAAACCGTCGTTGAAAACGCTGTAATCATCTGGCCTGAAAGGCTGTTCAAATTCCCCTCTGATAAGCCTGCCAGCGCTTTCGCCATCGGTGTAAGTGTACCAATTAATCCGGCAGTAGGCCCTATTTTAACACAATACCTTGCGGCGTTTATTTTCCGGGTATTGGGATTTTGTTGTTCGTGAATAATATGCTCAAGCATTGCTTCCGCCTCGGGACTACTCATGTCTTTAGCGGGCTGCATTTCCTGCAACTTTGCGGCTATATAATAATTTTTATTTTTTGTTCTCCGCAGCGCCTCTGCTAAAAACTCTCCCAGGCTAAAAGTCAGAAAAGCCAATAACAGGAATAATGTAGCAACAACGGGGATATAAAAGAATTCTGACAACAGGTATAAAACCTTCTCAATTGTTTGCATATTTTAAAATTCAAAAGTGTACTTCAACCTGAAATTTCTGCCAGGCAAATTATAGCCTCTTTTTTCATAGTAATTTTCATCGGTAATATTATCGAGATAAAAAGCCAGCTGGTGCATCGGAGAAAGTTTATACGCAACAAAGAAATCCATCGTCATGAATGGAGGATACTCTATAAGCGGCCTCAGTGCGTCATTATAGTTCCTGTCCCACCTGTGGCTCACATACCGGCTGCTGAGTTTAGCGTTTAAATGTTTGTACGTGTAATCAATGCCAAAAAGGTAATTATTTTTAGCAATGTTGTTCATAATAGTTTTTTCGACAGCGCTGGAGGCGTTTTGCTTTGTATCTTCATATCGAAAGTACCGTGTAAGATTTAAAAACGGGCGCAAATTGTATCTATGATTTGCAAGTATTCCAAAATCGTATGATGCTATTATCTCTAAGCCTTTTATATAACTGTTATCCGAATTAAAGTAAGTGGTAATTGCCGTAACGTTGTCGCCATCAACTACCGTTGGTTGTGCCGGAGGAGCGGCTTTGGGTGTAATCCTGTCCTTTACCTGCGTGGCAAAATAAGATACATCTGCGTACCAGCCGCGCTTTGCAAAACGCAGCCCTATATCCTGCGACCAGCTGCTTTCATTTTTTAAATCTGGGTTACCGTTTGTCATTGTAATTTTACCCGTACCTTTTCCCAGAATAGTTGTTCCTGCTATATTACTGGCATCAGGGGTAACAAAGGCACGGCCAATACTGCCCCGCACTACAAGCGTTTTGGTAATATCATATTGCGCAGCAATGCTGGGACTAAAAAACAAATTGGATTGTTTTCCCGTTTTGAGTGTATTTGAAAAGCCGGGCGTTTCTAAAATATTGAATGTTGTATTATCAAATCTTACCCCAGGGTTTACACGTAATGTTCTTTCTAAAAAAGATAACTGTGCCTGGGTATAAATGCCATGTGTAACCAGTGAAGAATTTGGAGCCGTAGTATATTCGTTTCTTTGCTTATCGGCCGGCACAGGAAAAATAATGAGTTTGCCAAAAGCATAATTATAATCGTATCCAAAGATGATCTTTTGTTCACCAATTTGCATGGCATCTTTTGCCTGGAAACCGCGCCACGAGTAACCTGAACGTCGTGCAATGTACGGAGTATCTATTAGCTTGCCTGTTGCGTTACGAATTGCTATAGCATCTGATCTTTCTGACGAACCATAACCCCGGAACATCAATTCATGATTTTGAATATTACCCGATAATGTTAGATCACCACTATAACGATATACATTCTTAAGCCCTGCATCGCGGTCTTCCTTAAATATTTCGCCGGGCGATTCTACATTTTTGGCAGTAAAAGAACTACCGCTTAGATCCATGCGCCAATTATTAGTTATTTTATATCCTAACCTGGCGCCTGTTGTATGGTATCTATATTTTGTGTAAGGCCTGATTTGCCCATCGCCAGTTGTATCGGGGGTATAACCAATCGAATCAACTAAATTTCCGTTGCGGCGAATGCTGTAAACCTGTTTTGCAGAATCTGCACCTAATAAAAGATTACGAAAGAGATTTCCGTTCCCTAAACTTACATTGTTGGCTCTTTTATAAAGCGATGCGGCCACATCAAAATCAAATTTCCTACTGATATCGCCCCCTATTTTTCCGCTGAAAATATAAGTATTGAAACTACCGTAAGAAACATTCATACGCCCACCAATGTCGCAGGTTGATTGTGGTGTAATAATATTGACAACGCCGCCCATTGCCTGTGAACCATATAGTGCTGACGCCGGGCCCTTTAGCACTTCCACGCGTTCGGCATTATTTGCGTCCAGAAAGCCCATATTCGTAGCCCCCGCCGGCCGGCCGTTTACCAATAATAGTGTTCGTTGGTTTAAACCGGAGAACTGTGGCCGAAAACCACGGATGCCAATACCGGATAATAGTCCCGGGTATTGGATAACATTTACAGTGGTATTCTTTTTTAAAATATCCGTCATATCTAAAGAGGTAGTTGCGTTGATATCAGCCTCAGAAATTACTTCCATTTTTTGGGGTATATCTCTCCGGCGTTGCGGGAAACGACCGGCCGTTACTACGATCTGGTCTAATGATGAATACTTTTCAGACATGATAACGTTTATATCATCCAGCCTGTCTCCATTCTTCAAATCAAGCGTTTTAGTGTTGTACGAAACATGCATGAATGTAAGAGTTGCCGGAAGGTTCGCTACTCCCATGTAAAATGTTCCGTCCGCTTCGCTAATCGCGCGATTATTGCCAACCGAGATTTGCGCACCTTGTAACGGTCGGTCGGGATTATTACTCTGATAGATCCTCCCCGAAATAATGTGCTGCCCGAAGCCGTAGCTAGTGATTAAGGACAAGATACAAAGCAGGATGAGGTGTAAAAAATTCATGATAAATTATTTGCAACAATGATGCAAATATAAATGAAACAGTGTTGCAAAAAAATATTTTTTATACTGAACTATATTTTTCGAATGAATTCTCTCATGTCAACAATAGAATGACTGGTAGAGAAGGATTTTTTGGATTTAAATTAACGCGAGTTGGAAAAGTTATTCATTGTTGTACTTGATCTCGATCAAAATTATTTTTCAAATTAAAGTATATCCTTGCCTTGCGTTCAATGGAGTTGTTTAAACTTTTATTTTTTACCACAAGGTGCATAAGGAAAATCCACAGCGAACACAAAAGAGTACTTAAATTTAGAAAACTCCGTGATCTCTGTATATTCTCTGTGCTTATTGTTCGATTCATTAAGCGGAATCTACCTGTTTCAGGAAAGTTTAAACAACTTCAATCTATGACTGAACACAAAAGCTAACCGAATACCCTTTTTTTATTGGAAGTCGGAGTTCAACCAGTTTCGCAGAATCATTTTTTTTAGTTAAGATTTGTTTTCAAAAACTCAATAACCTCGGGCGTAACAATTTTATCTTTTTTAGATCCCAAAAAATTGTTCACCTTAAAATGGCCGTAAGGATCGGCGCTGACCAGCTTCACTTTTGTGCCGCCTTCACGAAGCTTTGCCGCAAAATCATTTGCCATTTGTATGCGATAAGGTTTGCCGCGCATCACAATTAAAAAGTCAGGATACTTTTGGTTGGGCTTAACCTGAAGAACGGGTGATGCTTCTTTCCATTTTTGAGGGTCATTACCAAAAATTCTTTTATAAATTTTAACGCCTGCGTTGCACATGCCGTACACATCATACCCTTCAGTGTCCATACTAATGATGCCTTTAAATGCTTCGGCATCAACTCCTCTTGACGGCAAAAATTTATCGCTGGTAGCCAGCAAAGAAATCATTTGGGCACCTGCGCTATGGCCCAGCAAAACCATTTTGTTTTTATCACCTTCGTATGTGGAAATATTGTCATAAACCCATTTCACCGCGTCAGCCACGTCGTTTGTGTGATCGGGGTATTGTGTTTTTTTACTGAAGAAAGAGCTTAATCGGTAATTCACGCTTACGAAAACGTAACCCATTTTTTCAAACAGCGCAACTTTTCGTTTAATTTTTGTGGATTTGTCGCCTAAAAGCCAGCCGCCGCCGTGCACAAAAATCACCACCGGTTTACGGGTGTTGGGTTGGGCGTTATAAATATCGAGAGATTGTTTTTTGTCTTTTACATTTTCGGTTTGCTTATATCGAACTGTTGTTTTTTGAACAGAGGAACATCCTGCAAAAGCAATACCGGCAAGCAAAAGCACATAAATGATTTTCAAATCCATGTTTAAAATTAACCAAATTGGCCCATTAAAAAAGCCACCCGCGAGGGTGGCTATATCTTTAATCGAAACCCGGGGCGGGTTCCTTACATTTTAATTTCTTCATCATTCGCATCAAAAAACCTGTATTCAGTAAGATGGAATGTGGAGTTTGCCTCGAGCTTTGTTTTTTGCCCGAATTTTTTGTTCCACTTGGCAATTTTATTGTTCCAAAACATTCCTTTGGTCAGGTAGGCATGCATGATCGGATGCACCACAAGCTTAAGCCCTTTGTGTTTGTGGGTAATGAGGTAGCTTAGGTTCTTTTCAATTTCGTCTTCAAGTATCAGGGTTGAAGAAATTTTTCCGGTACCGTTGCAACTTGGGCAAACCTCCTGAGTATTAATGTTCACTTCGGGCCTCATACGTTGGCGCGTGATCTGCATCAACCCAAATTTTGAGATGGGCAGCACCGAGTGTTTTGCCCTGTCGGCACGCATAAATTCTTCCACTTTATCGTACAGAAGCTTTTTGTTATCGCTCAACTTCATGTCAATAAAGTCAACCACAATAATGCCCCCGATATCGCGAAGCCTTAATTGCCGTGCAATTTCTTCCGCTGCCTCAAGATTAGTTTCCAGCGCATTCTGCTCCTGGTTGTTGCTTACGCTTTTGTAGCCGCTGTTCACGTCAATCACGTGCAAGGCTTCAGTGTGTTCAATAATCAGGTAAGCGCCACTGTTCA
>MKRO01000041.1:5187-10886 GCA_001896965.1 Sphingobacteriales bacterium 41-5
TAATGATTAACAATTTCAACTTTTTCCGGCGCGATTTTTTGAATATAGGTTTTAGTTTCAGCAAAGATGCCTTTGTCGTTTGTAACGATTTTGTTGAAATCGGCGCTGAGCAAATCGCGCAGAATGCTGTTGGTTTTATTCTGCTCGCTAAGAATTTTGGCGGGAGCCACGGCGCCACGCAAGTTTTTCTCGATGGTCTTCCAGGTTTCTGTAAGATTGGTAAGGTCCTCATATAATTCAGCCGTGTTTTTACCTTCGGCGGCGGTTCTCACAATTACCCCGAAATTTTTTGGCTTAACTGCTTCAATTATTTTTTGAAGCCTTTTGCGTTCTTCGGAAGAATGGATTTTTTTGGAAACCGCTACAATATTGTTGAAGGGAGTGATCACCACAAACCTGCCGGGCAACGACAATTCGCAACTCAGCCTCGGCCCTTTAGCTGCTATCGGTTCTTTTAAAATCTGAACCAAAACATGGGGCTTGCCGCCCAGCACTTCGTTGATCTTCCCGGTTTTCACAATTTCAGGTTCCACCACAAATTTTGAAAAATCCACCGGGTTTTGGTCGGTAGCATTCATTGCTAAATTTGTGAATTTCAAAAGTGATTTTGCGTAAGGGCTTAAATCAGTATAATGCAGAAAGGCATCTTTTTCAAATCCAACATCTATAAAAGCAGCGTTTAACCCAGGGATTAATTTTTTTACTTTTCCAAGGAACAAGTCTCCTACGGCAAAGCGTGCATCATTTTTTTCGCTGTGCAGCTCTACCAGCTTTTTATCTTCCAATAACGCTATTTCCACGCCTGTGGGGGCAGCGTTAATAATAATTTCTTTGTTCATTCAATCACCAGTCAAATAGTAAATACCTGCGTGAAGTTTTACGGTTGTTTATACAGCGGCATGTGTGGAATTTTGTTTATTATATGGCAAAGAGTACAGTTGGGTTTGTACACAATTTTGCATAAAACAACCGGAAATAAAAAATATTATGAATAGTGTGTGCACGTTTGTCACACACCATCCACAACGCAGTCATAAAAAGTGTAAGTAAAAAACTTATTTCTTTTTCTTATGACGGTTTTTTCTTAGTCTTTTTTTACGTTTGTGCGTCGCAATTTTATGACGCTTTCTTTTTTTACCGCAAGGCATAATTAATAATTTTAATAATTTGTTTTTAAATATTTTTTGAATGTCTTTTCAGGTCACCGCCGGTACATGCATCAGTTATCCTGCCTGCCCGACCGATCAGGCAGGTTGCACGCCTGAATTGTGGTACAGTTACCGGCTTTCCTATTATTTTTTCAAATCCGAAATTCTTTTATCTATTTCGGATTTAATATCAGGTCTTTTTATCGTGGCCGAGGCTTTACTATAATAAGTAATCGCCGAGGCTTTGTCACCTTTTTTCTCAAATAAATCTCCCAGTAAAAGCAGGGCTTCTGCGTTATCCGGCTGTAGCCTGCTTACGGTTAATAATCTTTCCTGCGCCTTTTCATCCTGGCCACTCATCAGCGAACCCATTGCCAGCGTCATTTGGGCATATACGTTTGTGCTGTCCCTTTCAGTTACCTCCCTTACTTTATTTATGCCTTCCATGGGCATTTGGGAGATGCCGCCAAAAAGATAAGTGGCGCCTACGCCTACTTTGGAGGAATCATTATCTGGATTCAAAATCAAAGATCTTTCAAACAGGTCTTTACTCTGTAAGGCCATCCACCTTCTTAATTCCGGATCATGCTGTTGCTGTAACCCGTTTAAAAGTAAATGGCCTGCAAAGGTGAGACTTTTTTCTGAATTTTCCAATCTTGCTGCCTCGGCAGTATACCAGGAATAAGGAATAAAGTTCCTGCCGCTATCCCTCCAAAAGTTAGCAAGCTGGTGAAAAACATGAATTTGCTGGTCTTTTACATCGCCACGGGTGATTGATTTTTCGAGCAGGTCGAGTCGTAAACCCTGTTCGGCAGGCAGTTCTTTTTTTGCTGCTATTAACAGGCTATCAATTTGAACATTGGACACTAAGTATTGATTATCAGCAGTTTTAGCGGAATGGTCGTGGCCGTCGTCAGGACCGTGTTCGGTTTTATGAACTGTTTTTCCAAACGCAAAAAGCAGTACTAACGCTGCTACTGCAACGACTATCGTAATATATTGGGGTCTCTTCACAATCAGATATTAAAATGACTGCAAATGTAACCCCTGCACAATAAAAAAGTTCAGATTTTTTATTTTAACAATGCCCGAAAAAGCTTCCTGAACGGATAAAACCAGTGAGGGGCATCCGAATTTAATCATCCGCATCCTCTCCGGGCCCCTGATCAGGTTTGGGTTCTTTAAGTTTTTTTACTTCGGCGGTAAACTCTTTTGCAGGCTTAAAAGCGGGTATATAATGCTCGGGTATATGAACGGCAACATTTTTTTTAATATTACGGCCAATTTTAGCAGCCCTTTTTTTTGTGATAAAACTCCCAAATCCTCTGATATAAATGTTTTCTCCCGAAGCAAGTGTGTCTTTTACCTCTTTAAACATGGTTTCAAGTGTCACTAAAACATCTACCTTCGGTATGCCTGTTTTATCCGAAATTTTGTTGACAAGATCAGCTTTGCGCATAATTACTTAGATTAAGGTTAATGAAATAGTCGAATTTTCGATAATCGGCTTATAACTCCTTTATTTTTATATTTTTATATCAATTTTTAATCCAAACTCATATATATATCTAAATATTTTTTAAATTTTGACAAATTTAATACATAAAAATCTGTTTACCAACCAATTTACGACTAAATTACTCTCCTGGAATCATAAACACAACAAAAGAACAATGCCATGGAAGGGCGAAACAGACCCATACAAAATATGGCTGAGCGAAATAATTCTGCAGCAAACCCGCGTGGAACAAGGCTTAAAATACTACGAAAATTTTTTGTTCAATTTTCCTGATATCAATAAGTTAGCAACTGCCAGCGAAGCGGATGTTTTTAAATTATGGGAAGGCCTTGGCTATTATTCCCGCTGCAGGAATTTGATTGCAACGGCAAAACTCGTTGCACAGGAAGGAAAATTCCCCGATTCTTACGAAGATATCCTTAGGCTCAAAGGCGTAGGGCCGTACACTGCCGCAGCGATTGCCTCATTTGCCTTTAATTTGCCACACGCGGTAGTTGACGGAAATGTGTTTCGGGTACTTTCTCGGGTTTTTGGCATAAAAAAGCCGATAGACAGCACCGAAGGCAAAAAATATTTTACCAATTTAGCAAACCAACTCCTTGACAAAAAAAAGCCGGGCGAGTACAACCAGGCAATTATGGATTTTGGAGCAACAGTTTGCAAACCGCTGGTGCCGCTTTGCGAAACCTGTGTTTTTAAAAAAGATTGCGTGGCTTTCAATACCAACCGCGTAAGTACGTTGCCTGTTAAAGAAAAAAGGGTACAGCAAAAAACAAGGCATTTCTACTTTTTTGTGATCAGTTATAAAAATTGGGTCTTTGTACGTGAACGGACTGATAAGGACATTTGGCGGCATCTTCATGAATTTGCTTTGATTGAAACCCTTCAGTCAGAAGAAACAGAGCGGGTGATAACAACAGCTATTCAAAATCGCTGGTTCCAAAAAGAATCTGAAGTAAAAAGCATCAGCGAAACATTTACCCAAAAACTTACCCATCAAACTATAAAAGGCATTTTTATAAAAGTACAGGCGGAAAAAAGACCAGCCCTGAAAGGATTCAAACAGATCGAAAAGGAGGAATTAAAAAAGCTGGCTTTCCCTAAAATGCTCAACGAATATCTTGGTAAAAAATATCTTTGAGATTATTTTTTTATCAATCAGATAAAAAATTTAATTTTAGTTGGAACTTTGGCAGTCTATACCCTGCGAAAAAGATAAATACAAATTATTATGAGAGGCGTTAACAGAGTCATGTTGATTGGAAATTTAGGAAAGGATCCGGATGTACAATTGCTTGAAGGAAATATTGCGGTTGCAAAATTTCCGTTAGCAACTACCGAAACTTTTAAAGACAGAAGTGGTAAACTTGTTTCGCAAACCGAGTGGCATACGGTTGTTTTATGGCGCGGACTTGCGGAGTTGGCGCAAAAATTTTTACATAAATCAAGCCTTGTGTATATTGAAGGGCGCCTGCGTACACGCAGTTGGGATGATAAGGATGGCGTAAAAAAATATGTAACAGAAGTTGTAGGCGAAAACCTCATCATGCTGGATAAAAAAACAGAGGGCATTCAGCACGATGAACCGGATAACAGCGGGCGACAAGATACGAGCGGGATTGATCCGATTTCTTATTAAAATTATGATCAGTTCATTTTTTTCACTAAATCACAAAATTTGGGCACCGATTATTTTTCTTCTTTTATAAATCTATTAGTATTAGCGCAATTATCAGAGGGAACCCTTAACACCACTTTGTTGCTGGTGGGTTTAGGGGTGCTTATTGTTTCTTCATTTGCCATTTCAGGCACACAAGCTGCCATCTTCTCACTGGAAGAGAACGACGTGGACGTTTTAAAAACCAAACAAAAAGCATCGGCAAAACAAATCTTAGAACTTTTGCGCGAACCTAAAACCGTTTTTGCATCTATGCTGATCGCAAAAACACTGGTAAATATTTGTATTATTGTTTTGGCAAATTATCTTATCAATCAATATGTGCCGGATCAATATTTACACGGATGGTATTTTATAGCGGCAAAATTTTTCCTGATTGCTTTACTGTTATTGTTTCTGGTGGAAATTTTCCCGCGTGTATGGGCGGCTCAAAATAACCTGCGATTTGTTTATGAATGGCCTTTTCTTATATTAATTGTACGATCTTTTCATTTTTTATTTGGAAACGTAAGCCGCGCGTTGGTTTCGTTTGCCGAAAGCCTTGGGCGCGGGGTGGGTGCAAACCGTTCAGAAGAAAATAATATGTTGCAACTGGATCAGGCCATCGATATCCAGAGTGATGATGAAGTATCCCCGCAGGAAAAAGACATCATGAAAGGTATTGTGAAGTTTGGGAAAATTTCTGTGAAAAAAATCATGCGCAGCAGGTTATATGTAAGTGGTATTGATTATGAAATGCCCTTTGATAAAGTGATTGAAAGGGTCAACGAAGTACAATATTCGCGATTGCCCGTTTACAAGGAAAGCCTTGATGAAATTGCCGGAGTTTTAAACACGAAAGACCTTGTACCACATCTTTATAATAACGATGCAAACTTTGACTGGCGCTCAAAAATTCGTCCGCCATATTTTATTCCCGAATCGAAACTAATAGAAGACCTGCTTGCTGATTTTCAGGAAAAGCGGATTCATTTTGCAATTGTTGTGGATGAGTTTGGCGGCACCAGCGGCATTGTAACTATGGAAGATATTATTGAAGAAGTGGTGGGTGATATTAAAGATGAATTTGATGACGATGAAGAACCAGAAAACAAAATTGATGAAAACACTTATGTTTTTGAGGGGCAAACCATGTTGAACGATGTGTGCAAAGCTATGAAGCTGCCTGTTGATACCTTTGAGCCGATAAGCGGCGAAAGTGAATCGCTTGGCGGGCTGATTAATGAACTCTCGGGAGAACTACCACAGGCAGGCGACGTGGTTTCTTCAGGCGATTTTGAATTTACAGTTTTGGAAACTGAAAAAAACAGGGTGAAGAACGTGAAGATCACGATCAAATAATTTAATAATCTCT
>MKRO01000041.1:10898-13923 GCA_001896965.1 Sphingobacteriales bacterium 41-5
AAGCGCTTTACCTGCCCTTGCTCCGGTGTGTTTTTCGTGATCAACAGTGATAACCCCGTTCACCAAAACGTAATCAAACCCCTTGGAGTACGCATGGGGTTTTTGATAGGTTGACATGTCAGCAACTTTGGCTTCGTCAAAAATAACGATATCGGCTGCCATACCTTCATTCAATAAACCACGATCTTTTAATTGAAATTTTTGCGCTGGTAACGAAGTCATACGGCGGATTGCTTCTTCCAGCGAAATCACTTTTTCCTCACGTACATATTTCTTGAGCACCCTTGCGTTAGTGCCGTAACCCCGCGGATGCGGCATACCGCTATTGAATACCCTTATACTGGCATCGCTGGCAAACATGTTGAAAGGATATTTCATAATATATTCCACATCTTCTTCTCCCATTCCATGAAAAACGGCGCCTGCACCACCGTTCATTTGCAGGTCGATCACTGTGAGCGCTTCTTCTTTCGCTTTATGTTTACGGCCCATCATGCGGTTTATTTCTTCAATGCTTTTGCCGTTGTACTCAGGATTGGGCCGGTAGCTGGCCACTACTGCATAACTGAAATGTTTGATCTTTCTTTTCTTTAGCCTTTTCAACATATAATCCACAGCATATTTTTTTACTTCAGGCCTTTGCAGGCGCGCGCGAACGCTGTCCCGTCCGTCGGCCAGTAATTCATCAGGCAGCAGCGTGCTGATAGAAGTGCTGCTTGCGGTATAAGGATATTGATCAATGGTAACATCGAGGCCTTCTTCACGCGCTTTTTGAATCATTGCCACAGTTTCTTTGCTGCGGCCCCAGTTATGTTGCCCGCTAACTTTAAAATGCGATATTTCAACCGGAATATTGGCTTCCCTGCCAATTGTGAGCGCCTCGTTAATGGCAGGCACAACTTTGTCGCCTTCATCACGCATGTGGCTTGCATATACGCCATTATATTTAGACGCTACTTTAGCAAGCGCTACAATCTCCGGCGTTTTGCTATAGGTACCGGGAATATAAATTAGACCTGTTGATAAACCTACGGCGCCATCGCGCATGGCTTTATCCACCAGCGCTTCCATTTGCTGCAATTCCTGCGGCGTAGCATCGCGGTTAGCCCTGCCCAAAACGGCCGCTCGCACATCATTATGCCCGATGAGGCTGGCAACATTTACTGAAAGTTTGAAGGAGTCGATCCAGTTGAAATATTTACCAAGATTAATATTTGATGAGCCGCAATTACCCGCAATCACCGTTGTGACGCCATCATAAATAAAATTTTTCGCCTCCGGCTCTGCCTTTTCATCACCTTCAATATGTGTGTGTACATCAATAAAACCGGGCGCTACCATCAGCCCCGTGGCATCAATAGTACGGGTTCCTGAAAAAGGAATGTTTCTGCCTGTGGCAATAATCTTACCATCTTTTACAGCAACATCGCCGTAAAACCAGTTGTTACCGGTACCGTCTAAAATTTTTCCATTGCGAATAAGGATGTCGCAATTTTTATTTTGTGCAGAAACAAAAAAGGGAGTTACAAAAAGTAAAAAAACTGAAAGTTTACGCATGGCAACAAAATACAAAAAAGATATAATTCTCAGCAGAAAATTTTGAGTAAGGAGTGCCAACCTCGCCTTTCGCACACTTCAGTTAGCGGAAGCTATGTAGCCTCCGGAAATTTTAACGAACCCCGGTAAAAATGTTACCATCCTTGCGTCCAATAAAATAAATAAAAAGTTTTAGGGCTTCCACCGAACAACAAAACTAATAGTAAGGACTGATTAATAAATAAATAACCGGGCCTGTTAAGGATACGTAAAACCAAATTGGCCAGGTAACCTTTGCGATTTTTTTGTGCACCGTGTACTCACCAATTAATGCCCGATAAGCAGTGAAAAGAATGAATGGCAAAATGATAGCCGCTAAAACAATATGTGTAATTAATATGAAAAAGTAAAAATAGCGCATGCCGCCTTCGCCGCCGAATTTTGTATCGCCCGCTAAAAGATGGTGCGCCACATAGCTCAATAAAAATAATACCGAAAGCCCCATTGCAACCAGCATGATCTTTTTATGCAAATTATAATTACCGTTTTTTACCGCGACCAATGCCGCTACGAGCAGTATGGTTACGATTGAATTGATTACAGCGTTGATGGTTGCAAAAATGTGTACATCAAATCCTAAGTCAACATTGAGCTTTGTGCGGCCAAGCGCAGCGATTAATAAAAAAATAACTACAGAAAAAGAATAGATCAAAAGCTTAGCCTTCCTGTCGTTCTTCTGTAACATTGGTTTCAACATTCTTTTTCTTTTTAAACATGATTAAAAAAATACCTACGCCCATTGCGGTAATTAAAAAAACAATGGCCAGGAGGTTAAGTTTATCAGCCAGCACACTTTTTTTATTTGGGTTTTTTTCAAGCGTCAGCAGCACAAGGTCTTTTGAAAGCCGCCTGATGTCAGCAGAATCTAACCCGTGATAGTAACCCCTGATATTTCTTGAACTGTCGATCAACACAAAATGATCGGTATGAATAAAACTGGTGTCGATGCCCTTGCCATCAATTACCGCCAGTTTCATATCATTGAGTGCAAGATCATAAATCGTTTTTTTATCGCCCGTGAGCAGGTCCCACTGTTCCGGATTGATCTGAAACCTGTCTGCCCATTCTTTCAGGCGCGGAACAGAATCTCTTTCGGGATCAATTGAAAAAGACACGAACTGCACGTTATGATTGGTTTTATCACCAACACGTTTTGCGTTTGTGATAGACTCCTGCAGCTTTTTCATATTCATGGTGAGCGGCGGGCAAATGGTGGGGCAGTGTGTAAAAAAGAAATCGGCAATGATAATTTTATTACGGTATTTATCCAGTGTTACAGTTTCGCCAAACTGGTTGGTTAGCGAAAAATTACTGAGCTTATGCCAAATCGTATCGGCAACATTTTTGCCACGCCGTTGATTTTCCACAACGCTATCCGGAAGAAAGTGACGGGGCATTTCAGTGGCCGAACCGCTGAATTGCCTCATTA
>MKRO01000041.1:13940-14452 GCA_001896965.1 Sphingobacteriales bacterium 41-5
CAAGTGAGGGGAAGTAATAGTGCCAGCAACATTGCCAGCAAGGCTCTTTTATTCAATGCTAATTCTTTTGTAAGGTCAGAATAATCCGGCAAAAGTCGTGATTATTTTTTATGTTTCAACAGCCGTTGTTGTAAGCCCCGCAAAACCTTTATTATTTTTTAGTTTGAAAATAATAAAGATTGGTATCAAAGCATCGCCCGGCCGCTCAATTCTGAAAACCGCGGTGGTTTCAAAATGCTCTTTTAAAAAATGTTGTAATTCAAGAAATCTCTCTGCGTTTTTGTTGAGTAATTCATCGGGGCCGCCGAAAGCTAAATAGTTTTTAAAACGTGAAAAAAAATCGTGCGGGGGAATGTTTTTTACGAATTGTTCTTCAGTATTTGTGTAAGAAGAGAGAAAGTCGGGAATTTGATTTTCGTCCGAAACATCAATAGCAAAGGGCTTCACAGGGTATTCGCCTTCTGAAAAATACATCAGGCCGTGTATTTTCTGCAGTAAATCTTCAAAAACCT
>MKRO01000041.1:14503-17469 GCA_001896965.1 Sphingobacteriales bacterium 41-5
ATCTTAAAACCTATCCCGGTTGTTAACGGGGAACAAATCAGAATGGCCTTTTCGCGCCGCCCATGCCCGGCATCATTTTACCAAAAGCGCCCATCTTGTTCATATTCTTCATCATGTCGCGCATTTGTTCAAACTGTTTCATAAAGGCGTTCACTTCAGCAATATCTTTGCCGCAACCCGCTGCGATGCGTTTGCGCCGGCTTCCGTTGATCAGGTCGGGATTTTCGCGTTCGGCGGGTGTCATTGAATCAATGATCGCCTCAATACCTTTAAAACTGTCATCGCTGATGTCGAGGTCTTTGATCTGTTTGCCAACGCCGGGGATCATGCCAAGCAAATCTTTCATATTGCCCATCTTTTTAATCTGCTGCAACTGTTGTTTAAAATCAGCAAAATCAAATTTATTTTTACGAATCTTTCCTTCCAGTTTTTTCGCCTGCTCTTCGTCAAACTGCTCCTGCGCTTTTTCAACGAGCGAAGTAATATCGCCCATGCCCAAAATACGCTGCGCCATTCTTTCGGGATAGAAAACATCCAGCGCATCCATCTTTTCACCATTACTTACAAACTTAATGGGCTTGTTTACGGTGTATTTAATGGAGATAGCAGCACCACCACGCGTATCGCCGTCTAATTTTGTAAGCACAACGCCGGTAAAATCGAGCTTATCATTAAATGCCTTAGCGGTGTTTACGGCATCCTGCCCCGTCATGCTATCCACCACGAACAAAATTTCCTGGGGGTTAACGGCGTTTTTGATATTCGTAACCTCCGCCATCATGCCTTCGTCAATGGCAAGACGGCCGGCGGTATCTATAATTACAACATTTTTATTTTTACTTCTTGCTTCGGCAACCGCGTTTTGCGCGATTGACACCGCATCTTTATTTTCCGGTTCAATGTGAACGTCAACATTGATCTGCTCGCCTAATACGCGCAGTTGTTCCATGGCCGCAGGACGATAAATATCGGCAGCAACCAACATGGGTGAAAAACCTTTTTTGCCTTTCAGATAATTGGCAAGTTTACCGCTGAAAGTGGTTTTACCGCTACCCTGCAAGCCGGCAATTAAAATTACCGCAGGATTTCCTTTGGCATTGAAAGTTGCTTCCTCGCCACCCATCAGTTCAGTAAGTTCGTCCTTCACAATCTTCACCATTAACTGGCCGGGGCTGATGGCGTTGATTACTTTTTCGCCAACGGCTTTATCCTTGATCTTATCAGTAAATTCTTTGGCAATTTTATAATTCACATCCGCATCCACCAGCGCACGGCGAATTTCTTTTACCGTGGTTGCTACATTCAAATCCGTAATTCTTGCCTGTCCTTTGAGGTTTTTAAACGCACTATCTAATTTATCCTGTAGGTTATTAAACATTTTTCAGAAATATTTTCAATTTTTAAGGCTGCAAATATACTGTTTTATGAGGGACGGGATGAAGCGATCCTCAAAATACGGCAGAACGATGTGATTTCATAAAACCCTGCAAAAATGGCCATCAAATGGCCACTAATCGAATGAGTTTCAACCGATAAAAAAAATATTTTGAATGTATTATAATTTCTCTATTATTGCACACGGCAGTACCACATTTTTTTATTGCCGTAGCATGATATGAGTAAACAGAAATTTACGTTAGAGTACCCGGTGCGCAGTTCACCAAATATACTTTTTGAATTTTTAGCCACTTCTAACGGATTAGGTGAGTGGTTTGCTGACACCGTAGATGAGCAGGGTGCAACTTTTACTTTCGGTTGGAACGGAAGTTATGAAGATGCTGAAGTTATTGAGCAGGAGGAAGAAAAATTGATCCGGTTCAGATGGGATGGAGCGCCTAAAGAGGAGTATTTTGAGTTCAGGATTGATAAATCTGAAATCACGAACCAGACTATTTTGGTTATCACAGACTTTGCAGAAAAGAAAGATATTAAGGATCAAACCCAGCTTTGGGACTATCAGGTGAAAGACCTGTTTCACAGGATCGGGGCATAATCCCGCAAGTTTTTTCGTTAAAGCATAACCCTCGCCTGAGGGTTATTTTCGTTTTATCATCTTTGCCTGAATGATTGTCACATCTTTTAAAGGCCGGTCTTTGTCAGCGCCTTTGCTGGTAGGGACGGCGGCAATGCTGTCAATCACATTTAAACCATTTATAACTTCACCAAAAACGGTGTAAGCCTGATCCAGATGCGGTACGCCGCCGAGGGTTGTATAAACCTGCCGGTAGTTTGCAGGAATTTTTCTGCCCTTCAATCTTTTTATTTCAAGCGAATCGAGTTGAGCGGTGGTAAACACCCTGCCCTGCGTTAAATAAAACTGGCTGGCGCTGCTTGCTTTTTGGGGATTCACGTCATCGCCCTCACGCGCGGCGGCAATTACTCCTTTTTTGTGAAAGAGTTCCGGCCTGAACTCGGCGGGAATGGTGTAGTTTGGCCCGCCTTCGCCCAAAGGCTTGCCCGGCGCGGCATTGCGGCTATCAGGATCGCCGGCCTGGATCATAAATTTATTAATGACACGATGAAACAAAATGCCATCATAATACCTGCTTTTTACCAGTTTAATAAAATTGTCCCGATGAAGCGGCGTTAAATCACTTAAACGAACAGTAATATTTCCCATTGATGTTTGAAGCTGTACATCTTTTCTTTTGTCAGCATGGGTAACACGCGATGAACTGCATGAAATAAAAACCGACACCATAAAAAATGCGGGCAATAACTTTTTTACCATCATCAAAGTTTGTTCAAAAATAAACAGTTTAACCAATCATATTACTGGCAGGCTATTTGCAAAATGTTGTATTAAAAAACCCATGCACATGAAACGAAGCACGATAATTTTTTCTCATCCCGATAGTAATCGGGAGGGAATTTATATGCAGAGTTCCATCCGACCATCAAAAACAATAAAAAATTTACGGATGAAACGAATATTTTTGATTGCAATCATTGCCGGTATTTCAGGT
>MKRO01000041.1:17575-18822 GCA_001896965.1 Sphingobacteriales bacterium 41-5
AAAAAGAATGGAAACATTCTTACGAAGAAAGTGCCGCGGGAGTTGATATCTACAGGCCGGCCGATTATAAAATATTCACACCAAGTAAGTTCCGCCGGGTTTATAATTTTAAAGCAAATGGTAAATGTGAATACCTTGTTTTGCACCCGGCCGATGCGCATTATATGGCAAACGGAACCTGGAATTATAACCCCGAAACCCGCTATATTCAAATCAGGGATGAAAAAAGTGAACAGGTGGTGTTGCTTGAAGTTTTAGAAATCGGAAAAGATATTCTAAAGGTTCAAATAGTAAAATAGAACCAGGCCAATTAAAAATCGTTCTCCTGAAAATATAAAAGAGCATGGTCTTTTAAAAAATTCTCCTGGCCGATCGGGTCCATAACCGGCATGGGCTTTAGTTGTTTGTAATGGGGCCAGCCTTCATCATCGGTTGCTTCCAATTCGTAATAACCACTTGGCGATAATAACCGGCACACCGCAATGTGCATTAAATCCTGTTTTTGTTCTTTGGTGAATTTATTATCGGTTTTGCCCAGTTCCTGTACGCCGATCAAAAATAAAATCGTTTCCATATCAGGCTTTTTCCCGAAACGCTCTACCAGTTTGGCTTCCAGCGTCCACCACCTTGCCTGTAAATCATCGTTCATTTGCATGCGGCAAAAGTAGGGTTTTATTTTTCGATGGTAACCGGGCAGGGATGCGAAAGGCAGCGAGGAACGAGCTGGTGCGCAGCGAAGCGCAGCACGGAAGCGAAGCGTACCCGGTAGCAGCCCGGCTGCCCGCATAAAAATTTAAATGGTTGCCAGCCACGAAGGATGAGTAGTGCCCTAATCAATGAATTTTAAATAACACAACACCCGGCCTCACTATTATTTTATTATTTGCTTTAGAATTAACAGTCGCAATGCCTGTTTTTTTATCATACGAACTTTTTAGTTTTTTACCTGTGGTCGAAAAAAAGTCCATTCCTACTGCAAGTATTTTTAAAGTGCCGCTTTGTTTAGGAGTGATGATAGCCTGTACGAGCCTTCCGTTTTTCCAAATCATATCAACCGTGGCGTTGCCCCGCGCTGAAAGCCCTTTTATTGATCCCTCCTGCCAGTCTTTGTGTGATGGTAAAGCGGGTAAAAACCGAATGGCTTCATCTTTGCCGTGGCTTTGCAACAACATTTCTGCAATGCCTGCCGTGCCGCCAAAATTGCCATCGATTTGAAACGGCGGATGCGCATCAAACAAGTTGTTGTA
>MKRO01000041.1:18904-32210 GCA_001896965.1 Sphingobacteriales bacterium 41-5
CTTGCCCAAAAGCAGGTTATCCAGGCTTTGCTCCAACCCGTGCCGCCGTCGCCGCGCATTTGCAGGGTTTTAAAAGCAGCATTCGAAAGTTCAGGAGTGTCCCAGGGGGTTATTTCATCGTAGGGATGCAAACCAAACAAATGTGATACATGCCGGTGCTGTGGTTCGGTGGTTTCCCAATCATCAAGCCATTCCTGAATACCGCCGTTGGTTGGGCTGACCTGGTTAGGCGCTAAATTATTTTTCATTTCAGCAAGGGCTGCTGCAAAAAGCTTATCGGTATTTAAAACTTTTGATGCTTCTATGGCTGCGCTAAAAATATTCCGGCAAATCTGCATATCCATTGTGGGGCCCATGCAGGTATAACCTTTAAAACCGTTTGGCATGATATAGCCGTTTTCAGGGGAATTAGAGGGAGCAGTTACATACCAGCCATTCTTTTTTTCCTTTATCAAAATTGAACGTAAAAACTGTGCACTGCCTTTGATTACGGGATAAAATTGTTTCAGAAATTCTTTATTGCGGTTGAACAAATAATGTTCCCAGATATGCGTTACCAGCCATGCGCCTCCGGTTAATGTGGAGCCCCAATTAGCGCCTTCGCCCGGCGATGTGTAAAACCACGGATTTGAAATAACGTGAGCCACCCAGCCATCGGCGTTGTAATATTTCTTTGCGGTAACCCGGCCATTTGGCACCAGGTTTTTTGTAAAAGCAAATAAAGGTTGGGCAAGGCTCGACAGATTTGTAGTTTCGGCCAGCCAATAATTCATTTGAATATTGATGTTGAGATGATAATCGCCATTCCAGGGGGTTTGATATTCAACTGCCCAAAGCCCCTGCAGGTTTGCAGGCAGCAAGCCCGGCCTTGACGACCCGATTAATAAATATCTGCCGTAATTAAAATATAGAACCGGCAACTGGTTATCACTGTTGCCGGCTGCATAGTTCACAAGCCTTTCGGCGGTTGTCATGTTGTCAATTGCTGATGGGGTGTATGGCATTTTCCAGCGGCATCGGTTAAAAAGTGCTTTGTATTTACCGGTTGATAAGGATTTTGCGCTGAAATAATTTTTGTTTACTGCCTGTGCATCAGCCTGAGCTGCATTTACAACGTTACAGGATAGGTTTAAACCTCCTTTCTCATAGTTATAATTGGTTCGCATAGCGATTGCAATAATGCATTGCGAAGCGCCACGAACTTGAATTACGCTGTCATTTGCCGTCATCGTTCCATCAACAATAACCGGCCTGGCCACCGTTGCGTATTGCATGCCCTTGTCTTCGCCGGATGGTAATTGCCCGTACAAAACAATTTGTTTGTTAGCGGTTGAATAACTCAAAACGTTCTGTTTCCGGTAAAGAGATAAGTCAAAATTCAGCCCCGCTTTTTTTGAACCGGTTATTTTCACGCGAATGATATCATCCACAAAATCAGTAAATACTTCCTGTGTAATCATATTGCCATCACGTTTGTAAACAGTGGTTACCAGTGCTTCTTCAATATTTAAAACCCTTTTGTAGTCAGATATATTTTTTGCTCCGTCCATCCAATTAATGAACATATCGCCCATGGTTTCGTAGCAGCCATATTTTTCCTTTGCGCCACGGCCAAAGCCACTGCCACTGCCTTTCGCAACAAAATGTTTCATTAATAAGGCCTGCGCTTTCTCGTTTTCATAGTTCAGCAAATCATCCTGTATTGTTTTAAGGTATTGATGGGCGTCGTCAAGATCCGCGTTCTGAGGGCCGCCGCTCCACAAAGAAATTTCATTTAAAGCAATGCGTTCTTTTTTTGTATCACCAAAGATCATGGCGCCAATACGGCCATTTCCCAGTGGCAGGGATTCGGTAAAATCTCTGGCCGCAGTGTTAAACTTTATTTCAACATCATTCTTTTGGGCGGCAACAAAAAGACAAAAGCATACAAAAACAAGCAGCAGAATATATTTACCCATAGCCAACGTTTCAAATTAAGTGATGGAATGAAGATACTTAACCAAACTTTTATCTGCAAACTTTGTAATACTTCGTAAGTAAACAATTTTGACTCATGTCATACAACAAAAAGCGATAAGCAATTATTTTTGCAAAAATTTTATACTATGAACTGGCAGGAATATTTAGAATATTTTAAAGAAATTGTAGAGTCTGCAAACCCAAAGCCTCCTTATGATAATGAAGAGTATTTTCAATACACTAAGCTGAACAAGAGCCGTACGAACCGCTGGTTGAAACAAAGCCCGCTTACAGAGGCCACAACAGCATTTATGAAAGACGGCATTACGGCAAAGCAACAATGGATCATTATTACGGAACCCTGGTGTGGTGACGCAGCGCATATTGTTCCCGTGCTGTATTTAATGAGTGAACTGAACGATAATATTCAGGTTTCAATACAATTGCGTGATACAGATTCTGAAATTGAAAATTATTTGACTAATGGAACAAAGTCAATTCCTATTTTAATCGTACGCGATGACAATGGAAATGATTTATTTCACTGGGGCCCGCGCAGCAAACAGGGAACAGGACTTTTTAATGAACTGAAAGAAAAGAACGC
The DNA here is from genome assembly GCA_001896965.1 of Sphingobacteriales bacterium 41-5. Taxonomy (GTDB): domain Bacteria; phylum Bacteroidota; class Bacteroidia; order Chitinophagales; family Chitinophagaceae; genus Niabella. The sequence goes on from MKRO01000041.1 coordinate 21,468, forward strand.
TGATTTTGAAGCGCAAAAAATTGCCCTGCAGGATTTTTATAATAAAGACAAAGGCAAGGGTGTGCAGGATGAAGTGGTAAAATTACTGAAGGAGCTGTATTGATTTTTGGCTTAAAGCTGGTTCGCTCGTAGTACCTACAGTTAAAGATTGAACAGCATTTTTGCGTATAATAAACCGGCTTACCCACCCTGTGTGCTCAAATCTTCGGGATCAACGGTTCCGTCCGCCAGTTTTTTTTCAAGCTCTTTATTAACGCCGCTGGTTTTATCTTTTACTTCTTCCCACTTGTCGTCGGCGCTTTCAACTTTTTGCTCTATCTTTTTATTCAGCGCTTTATCAGCGTCATTTGATTCGGGTTGGTTTTCAGTTTTTTGTTTATTTTGTTCTGTCATTGGTAGTAATTTCTTTGAAAGGTGCAAATAATATACCACGAACTTCGGGTTGCCCACCTTAAAATTTGCAAAGCTTAATTTCCTACTTTTGGCATCAATAAATGTTTGCTATGAACGAAAATTTTACCCAACGCATCTCAAAAGAAGTAGCAGAAGTTAAAGAATCCGGTTTGTACAAAACCGAAAGAGTCATTGAAAGCCCGCAAGGCGCAGAAATTACCGTGAACGAAAAAAACGTTTTAAATTTTTGCGCAAATAATTACCTGGGGCTCTCATCGCACCCCGAGGTGATTGCCGCCGCCCACAAAACCATTGACGAGCGCGGTTATGGAATGAGCAGCGTACGCTTCATTTGCGGAACGCAGGATATTCATAAAGAACTTGAAAAAAAAATCTCAGCATTTTTAGGAACAGAAGATACCATTTTGTATGCCGCCGCTTTTGACGCCAATGGCGGTGTGTTTGAGCCATTGTTCAACGAGCAGGATGCCATTATTTCTGATGCCTTGAACCATGCGAGCATTATTGATGGCGTTCGTTTGTGCAAAGCGCAACGCTTTCGTTACGAACATAATAATATGGCCGATCTTGAAGCAAAACTGGTTGAAGCTAAAGATTGCCGCAGCCGCATCATCGTTACCGATGGCTCTTTTAGCATGGACGGAACAATTGCCCAACTTGATATAATTGTGGGACTCGCTGAAAAATACGATGCGGTAGTGATGATTGATGAATGCCATTCCTCAGGCTTTTTAGGAAAAACCGGGCGCGGCACGCATGAATACCGTGGCGTGATGGGTAAAATTGACATCATCACAGGAACTTTAGGTAAGGCGCTGGGAGGCGCCTCCGGCGGATTTACATCCGGCAGAAAAGAAATAATTGATATGCTGCGCCAGAAATCGAGGCCCTATCTTTTCAGCAATACTTTAGCGCCTTCAATCGTTGGAGGCTCAATTGCAGTACTGGATATGCTTTCGGCCTCAACTCATCTTCGCGATAAACTGGAGTTTAACACAAAATATTTCCGCGAAAAAATGACGGCTGCCGGTTTTGATATTAAACCCGGCGATCACCCCATCGTTCCCATCATGTTGTACGATGCAGTGCTGGCCGCTGATTTTGCTGCGAAATTATTGGACGAAGGAATTTACGTCATCGGCTTCTTTTTTCCTGTGGTTCCCAAAGGCCAGGCGCGCATTCGTGTTCAATTGAGCGCTGCGCACGAGCAGGAGCATTTGGATAAAGCGATTGCTGCATTTACAAAAACCGGGAAGGAGTTGGGCGTGTTGAAATAAGAAAACTCATAAACTGAACCAACTGCCATGTAATATTTTTACATGGCAGTTTTATTTTATAATTACTTTTGCGAATTGTCAACATAAAAACATGCCGGAGTTAAAAGACCAGATAGATTTATCCAAACTTCCCACACACATCGCCGTGATCATGGATGGCAACGGCCGCTGGGCGCAGGAACAGGGCGAAGACCGGCTTTACGGCCACTACCACGGTGTGGAAAGTGTGCGTGCGGTTGTAGAAGGCTGCGCTGAGCTGGGGATTGGCTATCTCACGCTTTATGCGTTTAGCACCGAAAACTGGGACCGGCCGCAGGATGAGGTTTCGGGGCTGATGGAACTTCTCGTTTCCACCATTCGCAAAGAGGCCGAAGGATTAAACAAAAACAATATCCGCCTGCATATCATCGGGGATAAAAATATGTTGCCGCCTACTGCGCAAACCGAGCTGCAGGAGGCCCTGGACCTGATGAATGATAATACGGGCCTCAACCTGATTATGGCGCTCAGCTACAGCGGACGCTGGGACCTGGTGAACTCGGTGAAAAAAATCGCTGAAAAAGCTAAAACGGGAGAACTTGACGTTTCCGGTATTTCTGAAGAGGTATTGAAAGCAAATTTATCAACCGCCAACTTCCCCGACCCGGAATTAATGATTCGTACCAGCGGGGAGTTTCGCATTTCAAATTTTTTGTTGTACGAACTCGCTTATGCCGAGCTATATTTTACTGATGTTCGCTGGCCCGATTTCAGAAAAGAAAACCTGTATGAAGCTATTTTAGGTTATCAGAACCGCGAGCGGCGGTTTGGGAAAACCTCTGAACAAATGCAATAAGCCGGTTCGCAGCCGGTTTAAACGGCTCACGCTTAAAATACTGCGCCATTTTAACATACAGTTTCCAAATTTTACCGTTAATTTGCCGCCGCAACGGGTACGAAAGCCTTAAAAGTCACTTTCTTGCTTTGCAAAAACAAAAATTGATTACAGATATTCAACCTTATATGCGATTTTTTTTATACAGGTTTTGTGCTCTTCTCGTTTTTATAGCGGCGGTACATACTGTTTTTGCTCAAACTGACACGTTACCAACAACTTCTGTCGATCCCAAATTATTAGAATGGGAAAATGCCCGTTATCCTAAAGAATATATTATTAATGATGTGCGCGTGGTAGGAGTGGGCAGCCTGGATTCAACCATTGTTTTATCAGTTTCCGGCCTGCAAAAAGGGCAGAAGTTTGTACATCCCGGCTCTGATATTTTTTCAAGGGCGATTAATAATCTTTGGAAACAAAAGCTGTTTGCCGATGTAAAAATCTATATCACAAGAATTGTTGACGACAGGGTGAGTGTGGAAATAGAAGTTACAGAACGCCCGAGATTGGGTGATTTTAAATTTGAAGGGGTTAAAAAAACCGAGCAGGAGGAGATACTTAAAAAAGTAATCATACAAAAAGGCACCATCATCTCTGAAAACCTGAGGCGCAATATTGTGGAAACTATTAAATCTTTTTATGCCGAAAAGGGATTTAATGACGTGACAGTTGATTTAACTGAAAAACCAGACCCGGTTTATAAAAATTCCAATTCATTACTTATTAAAGTAGATAAGGGCGAGAAGATTAAAATAGACGGTGTGAATTTCTTTGGTAACGAAAACGTTAGCTCGGCCAAACTGCGCAAGCAAATGAAGGGCACCAAGGAAAAGGGTAAACTTACTTTATACAAATCAGATTATAAAAGCCCGTATGGCGAGTTGAAAGATTATTCTTTCGGCGAATATATGAGCGATTGGGGCTTTCTGCACGGGTCAAAAACGCTGGAGGTCTTAAACCCTTATTTCAGGCCCAATATTTTTGCATCGGCAAAATTCAACCCCAAAAAATACCCCGAGGATAAAGAAAAAGTTATTAAGTATTTCAACTCAAAAGGGTACCGGGATGCCCAGATTCTTGCAGATACGCAGGTTATTTACGATGGTAAAATGTATGTGGATCTGAAAGTAAATGAGGGCCACAAATATTATTTTGGTGATATTACCTGGAAGGGGAACTCAAAATATTCTGACACGATTTTAAACCGTATCATGGGTATTAATAAAGGCGATGTGTATGATGCCAGCGTATTGCATAAAAAATTGGGCATTGAGCCAAGCCAGGAAGGGAATGATTTGCAAACCCTGTATCAGGATGAGGGATATCTTTTCTTTCAGGCGATACCCGTTGAAACCGCAATTCATAACGATACCATTGACCATGAAATAAGGATTGTGGAAGGGCCCGTTGCACGCATTAAAAATGTTACCATTATGGGTAACGACCGTACCAAAGACCACGTGATCCGGCGCGAGTTGCGTACGAGGCCGGGTGAGCTTTTCAGCCGTTCGGATTTAATGCGCTCCATCCGCGAACTGAATAACCTCAACTATTTTGAGCAGGAATCCATCAACCCCAAACCGGTACCCAACCAGGCGGATGGAACGGTTGATATTAACTGGAGCCTTAAAGAAAAATCATCTGATCAGTTAGAACTTTCGGCCGGCTGGGGCGGCGGTATTGGCCTTACCGGAACTTTGGGCGTAACGTTTAATAACTTCTCCATCAAAAACATTTGGAAAAAATCGGCCTGGGATCCATTGCCCGTGGGGGATGGCCAAAAATTAAGCCTGCGGGTGCAATCTAACGGTAAAGCGTTCCGCTCCTACAACTTTTCGTTCACTGAGCCGTGGCTGGGTGGCAAAAGAAGAAACTCTTTGACTTTAGCATATAATAACTCCAAGTACCACAACTACGATCCGTCAAGTTATTATACAGGAAGAATAAAGGTTGTTGACTCTATTTATCTTTTGGTGAATGGGTTTAGCGTTGGTTTAGGAAAGCAATTAAGGTGGCCTGATGATTACTTCTCTATTGGTTATACAGTGGCGTTTACAAAGTATGACGTACAGAACATGGGTATTATGTATGGCCTGCCCAAAAACTCAATGATATCCAACAACCTCAGTTTCAAAATAGGGTTACAAAGGTCATCGGTGTTTGATCCTATTTTCCCGCGTAGCGGTAGCGATATATCGGCAAGCGTACAATTTACACCGCCCTATTCGGCCATCAGGGGCGCCACACCAACTGCGGAAGATCAGTACAAATTTGTGGAGTATCATAAATGGCGCTTCGGCTCTACCTGGTATGTACCGCTTGGCCAGCCTAAGGGCGCTGACAAAAACCGGCAGTTTGTGTTGAAACTGGCAGCTAAATACGGCTTCATGGGGCGTTATAACCGTGATATGGATTATTCTCCGTTTGAAAGGTTCCAGTTGGGAGATGCAGGTATGAATAATACTTACGCGCTGACGGGTTTTGACATTGTGGCGCATCGCGGGTACCCTATTTATACCACTTCTGACCCCACATTGAACCCCGAAAATACAAATACCAATAACCGGTTCATCATCTTTAATAAATACGTAACGGAACTTCGCTATCCGCTTGTTACCAATCCGGGAAGCACTATTTACGGCCTCGGTTTCTTTGAAGCTGCTAACGGTTGGCATAATTATAAAGATTATAACCCCTTCAAGCTGCGCCGCAGCGTGGGTTTGGGTATGAGGTTCTACCTGCCGATGTTTGGATTGCTGGGCTTTGATTACGGCGTTGGCCTTGACAGGCTTACCCCTGGCGGCGGGCTTAAAGGCGCCGGTAAATTTACCTTTATGTTAGGGTTTGAGCCTGAGTAAACCTTTTCGGTAGTTTTTGCATCTACTAAAAAATAAACATCTGATACAAATGAAGAAATTAATGATTGTTGCATGCCTGGTTTTGGTCAGCGCAGCAACCACTTTCGCCCAACGGTATGCAATTGTTGATACCCGTTATATTTTTGAAAAAATGCCTGAATACAAACAGGTTCAAAAAACAATCGACGAAACAGCGGCCACCTGGCAAAAGGAAATTGATACAAAGCAGGCCACGTTGGATAAATTATACAATGAATATGATTCCCAGGGTGCTATGATGACCGACGACCTGAAGCTCAAAAAAGAAGATGAGTTGTTCAAAAAAGAAAAAGAACTCCGCGACCTGCAAAAGAAACGTTTTGGTTTTGAAGGAGATTTGTTTAAAAAGCGCATGGAACTGATGAAACCCCTGCAGGATAAAATTGCGGCTGCCGTAAACAGGCTGGTTTCGGCTAACGGGTATGACCTTGTTTTTGATAAAAGTGAAGGCAAATCCATTATCTTTGCCGACCCAAAGCTGGACAAGAGCGATGAAATTTTAAGAGAATTAAGATTGAAGTAGCAACCAACTAAGGTTTTATAATATCATAAATTGACTATAACAAATAAAAAATGAAACAAATTAAATTAATTATTGCAGCATTTGCAGTTGTGTTAGCTACGGGTTTAAGCGCTAACGCGCAAAAAATTGGCCATGTTGACGGAGAGGCGCTGGTAACACTTTTGCCTGAATTTAAAACAGTACAGGATAAAATTCAGAAATATAATTCCGATACACTTGGCGGAGAATATACTAAGATGGTAAAGGAATACCAGGAAAAAGACAGTGTTCTGAAAAAGACAACGGTGCCTTCTGTAAAACAGGTTCTTGAAAAAGATCTTGGGGAATTAGGCGGCGCATTGCAAAACTGGCAGCAAATCGCCACCCAGGCATCTCAGGCTAAACAGGCACAATTATTAGGGCCATTATACGATAAAGTGCGTAAAGCGATTCAGGATGTAGCTAAAGAGAAAGGTTACGCCTATGTTTTGGCGCCGGACGTTATCATAGTTAGCCCGCCGTCTGATGACCTTACTCCTGCAGTTGCCGCTAAGCTCGGCGTAAAGTTACCGCCACAAACCGCCGCACCTGCTGCAAGAAATTAAAATCAAAAAATATTTATATCATGCCCGCGAAATGTCGCGGGCATTTTTGTTTAGAGAGCGTGGTTAATACCGGTGGCAATTTAATTGCACATTCCACCAATAAAATTTATTTTTGAAATGATATGCCACAACCAGCCCCAATTGGTGTTTTTGACTCCGGCTACGGCGGACTGACTGTTTTACGGGAGTTAGTAAACCGCCTGCCACAATATGATTATTTATACCTGGGTGATAATGCCCGTTCGCCATACGGCACCAGGTCGTTTGAAACCGTTTACCAGTACACGCTGGAATGTGTGAAGTGGTTTTTTGAAAAAGGTTGTTCGCTGGTGATCCTCGCCTGCAACACGGCTTCAGCAAAGGCTTTGCGCACTATTCAGCAAAACGACCTGCCAAAAATCGCGCCCGATAAAAAAGTTTTGGGCGTAATACGGCCCACCACTGAAGCGATCGGGAATTACTCGCAAACCAATGCCGTAGGTATTTTGGCAACCTCGGGCACTGTGGCGTCACAATCTTACCCAATTGAAATTGCAAAATTTTTTCCTGAGGTGGAAGTGTATCAGGAGGCTTGCCCAATATGGGTTCCGCTTATTGAGAATAATGAAATCAATAACCACGGCTCGGCGTTTTTTATCAGAAAGAACCTTCATTCTCTTTTTCAAAAAGGGAAAAATATTGATACGGTTTTGCTGGCCTGCACGCATTACCCCATTATGCAGGATCAGATACGGGAATATTTGCCGGTTGACGTAAAACTGCTGTCTCAGGGCGCTATTGTTGCAGAAAGCCTGGCTGATTACCTGCAGCGCCATCCCGAAATTGAAGCGCTTTGCAGTAAAACCAATAAACGTGAATTTTATACAACTGATGCTACCGAAGATTTTGACAACCACGCCACTTTGTTTTTTTGGGAACCGGTGCGAAGTAATCACGTAGATTTAGAAAACTCAGGCCAATAAGGTTTTAACACCTTACCGTTCTTATAAAAATGCAGCAACTTTTTAATTTAATAGAGCACACGCACCGCAACATTTTCCTTACAGGAAAGGCCGGTACCGGAAAAACAACTTTTCTGGGTGATTTTATTAAGCGAACCAAAAAGAAATATGTAGTTGTAGCGCCAACCGGAATCGCGGCCATCAACGCGGGCGGTGTTACGATTCACTCTATGTTTGGGCTGCCTTTAAAGACACATATCCCGAGTTTTGACGATGTAGATCCTAACGAGGCCAACAATATTCAGCACTTATTGCCGCACTTTAAATACCGCAGGGAAAAATTAAAGCTGCTGCGCAACCTTGATATTTTAATTGTGGATGAAGTTTCCATGTTGCGCTGCGATGTAATGGATATGATGGATCTCGCTTTGCGTAGCGCGAGGCGCAGTAGCCAAAAATTTGGCGGTGTGCAGCTTTTATTGATCGGTGATTTATACCAGTTGCCGCCGGTGGTAAAAGAAGAAAGCGAAAGAATTTTGTATCAATATTATGCATCGCCATTTTTCTTTGATGCAGCCGCAATTAAAGAAACAAACTTGTTGACCGTTGAACTGAAAAAAGTTTACCGCCAAACCGACGAGAAATTTTTGCAGTTGCTGAATGCCATTCGCGACAAAGATTTTGATGCCATTGATTTTGAATTGCTGAACAGCAGGTACGATCCTTCGTTTGAACCAAAGGAATCTTATGTATATCTCACTTCCCACAATTACATGGCCGACAATATTAACCGAAGCAGTCTTGAAAAAATAAAAGAAAAGCCCGTTGTTTACAAAGCTAAGATTGATGGCGATTTTAAGCCGCATCTTTACCCCAACGAAGAAGAATTGGTGCTGAAAATTGGCGCGCAGGTAATGTTCATCAGAAACGATACATCAGAAACTAAAAGATATTTTAATGGCAAGCTCGCTAAGGTTACTGCGCTGAACGATGACAGTATTACGGTACTGCCGCAGGATGAAACCCGTGAGTTGGACATTGAGCGGGAGCTTTGGGAGCATAAAAAATATCGTTTAAATCAGCAAAAGAACGTGGAAGAAGATGTGATCGGAAGCTATGAGCAATTCCCTTTCAGGCTGGCCTGGGCGGTTACCATTCATAAAAGCCAGGGCCTTACTTTTGATCGTGTAATTATTGATGCGGGCAGGTCTTTTACGGCAGGGCAGGTGTATGTGGCGTTGAGCCGGTGCCGCACGCTGGAGGGAATTGTACTGAAATCGAGCATTACGCCCGGCATTATTTTAACTGACGATCGCATTGCATTTTTTCAAAACGAAACCGACGCGGGTGAAAAAATTGAAGCCATTCTGGAAGATGAAAAATATAATTATGCGATAGAAAAGCTATTGCTGCGGCTCGACGTTAAATGGCTGAAAGATGAAATAGAAGCCTGGCGCGATGCGGTTGCCGAAAGTAAGTTTTTAAAAAGCGAGAAAGCAACAGAACTCGCCGAAAAATTGATCCCCCATTCGGGACATCTGGCTGAAGTTTTTGAAAAATTCCAGGTTTTTATACGCGCTAAAACAAGGCAGGCAGCATCGGATGCCCCGGCCTGGCAAATAGTGGAGGATAAATCAGTTGGCGCCGTAAATTATTTCTTCGAAAATATTAATACGAAATATTTTGAGCCTTTGAAATCAATGTACGCAACTACCAAAGGCAAAGTTGGGTTGAAGGGTTATAATGATGTTTTGAAAACTTTGCTGGAAGATTTGGAGGAGTATTTGAATGGGTTGAAACAGGTTACGCTTTTGGATAAACCCTTGTATGTTAAGAAAGAAGAAGATGTCATCAGTATGAAGGTTGAAAAGAAACCTTCGCATTTAATTAGTTTTGAAATGTTTGAGCAGGGCCGGGCAGTGATGGAAATAGCAAATGAAAGAGGCGTTACGGCAGGCACAGTTTTAGGCCATCTTTCAAAAATGGCGGCGGTGGGTGTTTTGGATATTGAACGGCTTTTTCCGAAAAAAATAATCGACAACTTTGAAAGGGTTTACAGTGAAAATAGTTTTGAAAGTGTAACGCAATGGAAGGCCGCACTGCCCGATGAGCTTGATTTTAATGAGATTAGGATTTTGCTGAATCATTTTAATTATCAGAAAAAGAAGAAAAAGCAAGGCGAATAATTCGATGCGGCCTTTTTAGTTTGAGTTATATAATCGAAATGCTGCATCGGCCAGGCAAGGTTGGTGGCCACTGATTCCTTACTTCAGGCAGGACGGATGAGTCTGGTTACTTGTTGAGCACGTATCGTTAGTTTATAAATGTTAATTTTAAAAATTCTATCCCTTTTTCATTAATAGTTCTTAAAAATTTCGCTACTTTTGAAACCCCAATTTATTGGGAGAACTAACAATTTTTTTTAACGCCTTAAATTTCTATTTAAAATGGCAGCAAAGATCAGATTGCAAAGACACGGGTCTAAAAAGAGGCCTTTTTACTTCATCGTGGTTGCAGACGCCAGAAGCCCTCGTGATGGTAAATTCATTCAAAAATTAGGTACTTACAACCCTTTGACTATTCCTGCTACAATTGAGCTGGATCGTCAGAAAGCGTTGGAATGGCTGAACAAAGGAGCAACTCCTACCGATACAGTTCGCCGCATCCTTAGCTTTAAAGGTGTATTGTACCTGAAACATTTACTTCGCGGTGTGAAACTGGGTTTGTTTGATGAAGCAACTGCAAAGCAGAAGTTTACTACCTGGAGCGCTGAGCACGAAGTTCAAATGAAGAAACGCCAGCAAAAGGCAATCGAGGAGCGCAAAGCGAAACGCAGAGTAGGTAGTTATGCACCACGAAAAGTAGCTGAACCTAAAGCCGAAGAAACTACAGCGCCTGAAGCAAATGCTGAAGGCAGCGCAGAATAATTCTAAGCTCTATGGAACAAGAAAACTAAGGCAGCCGCAAGGCAGCCTTTTTTTGTTGGGCTCAGATTTTTATGTAGATTTTGTTCCTGTCCATCCACCAAGCCATCAGCCAGCAAAGAAACATAAAAAAGCAACAGTATAAAAAAGATGCAAGAAGGCCATCCCCAAAAGCCGGCGCGAAAATATTTCTGTAAATATGGCTCCACATCGGTTTCCCGTCAGGCGCAGGAATGAGATTGTATAAACCCGGCAGGCATGAACTGAATACATAAATGAACAATGGGTTTTTACCAAATACGTCAAAAA
>MKRO01000042.1:0-356 GCA_001896965.1 Sphingobacteriales bacterium 41-5
TATCGAAAATGCGCAGCGTGATGTGAATATTTCTTTTGTGAATGAGCTGGCGCTGATGTTCGACCGGATGGGTATCGACACTCAGGAGGTCCTCGACGCCGCCGCCACCAAGTATAATTTCCATCATTATAAACCCGGCCTCGTGGGCGGGCATTGCATCAGCGTTGACCCTTATTACCTCCTGCATAAAGCCACCCAATTAGGTTACCACCCGCAGGTCATACTGAGCGGCCGCCGGGTGAACGATTTCATGCCGGAATTTATTGCGGCAAAACTGGTGAAACTGATGATCAAAAAAGGGTGCCGCATTCAAGGGGCTAAAGTGTTGCTGATGGGCATTACCTTTAAAGAGAATT
>MKRO01000042.1:544-5660 GCA_001896965.1 Sphingobacteriales bacterium 41-5
GCCGGGTTCCTGCGAAGCGATGATCCTGGCCGTGGGGCACCGGGCATTCACTGACATCCGTTTTGAGGATTATAAAGCCCGAAACACCGTGATTTATGACGCGAAATCCGTCATTGATAAGCGGCTGGTGGACGGTAGGTTATAGCCTGTCCGCCCGGATGACCGGTCGGACGGGCCTGCCGGCAGTGGAGGCAAAAGCTTAAACTATTAAAAACGAGGGGCTAATGGTAAGCTTCTACACAAACGAGGGGCAAACCGTAGCTGCAGGAATATAGGGTGTACAAATCGTTAAAAAAGATTTATTGACAAACCCACACTACAATTTTTTTATAGGTTTTTTATCCCGCAAATGTTAGTTTTGCGCGCAGATATCGGCTCAATCCTCATCAACTCATAACAGGAAATTTACTGGACCTCAAAATCAAATCAATCTATGACCCTGAAAAAGATATTTACTGTTGGCTTGCTGGTATTGCTGCTGACTGTTTTTGTTACGGACGGGCTTAAAGCACAGTCTGATTATTCCAAGGTAAACGTAAGCACTCTCAGCGATGCACAGGTGAAACAGGTGATGCAGCGCGGCGATGAAATGGGCTATACCGATGCCCAGCTTATACAGGCCATGAAGACGCAGGGCCTTAGCGACGAGCAGGGCGCTGAATTGATAGCAAGGATGCAAAAAATCAGGACGGACAGCGGCAAAAGTACCGCGCCTGCAGAAACATCCACTACAAGGTCAGTAACGGAGCCGGTAACAGAAACGGTACCCGATGCACCCAAATCAAGAATCTTCGGCGCCGACCTGTTCAACAACGGCTCCATCACTTTTGAACCGAATATGAATATGGCCACGCCAAAAGGCTATATCATCGGCCCCGGCGATGAACTGTTGCTGGACCTGACGGGGGATAATGAAGCCAGCTACAAGTTGCGCGTATCGCCCGAAGGGTTTATTTCGATGGAATACGTTGGGAGAGTTTCTGTTGGGGGGCTGACGATTGATCAGGCAACTTCAAAAATCCGGTCGGCCATGGGCCGCACGTATCCCGCATTGAGGAGCGGCCGCTCGCAGATTGCGCTGAACCTCGGCAATATCCGCAGTATCAAAGTGATCATTAACGGAGAGGTGAACAAACCCGGTACCTATACCCTGCCCTCTTTAGCCACCGTTTTCAATGCCTTATATGCTTCGGGCGGCCCCAACGAAAGGGGATCTTTCCGCCAGATACAGGTGATCCGCAATAACCTGGTAGTGAGTACGATTGATATTTATGATTTTTTGGTGAAAGGGTTCCAGACCGGCAATATCCGCCTGCAGGATCAGGACGTGATTCACGTACCGGTGTTTACCACCCGCGTGGACGTGGTGGGTGAAGTGAAACGCCCGGCGATCTTTGAAGTGCTGCCACATGAAACCTTTTCGGAGGTACTGAAATTTGCCGGGGGCTTCTCCGATGCCGCTTATTCGGCGCGTATCAAAGTGGTGCAAACAACGCCCACGGAAAGAAAGATTTTATCAGTACCTGCCGCAGAATTCGACAGCTATTATCCCAAAAACGGGGACCTGATCACAGTGGAGCCGATCCTGGACCGCTATGAAAATAAAGTGGAGATCAGCGGCGCGGTGTTCCGCCCGGGTGTGTTTGAATTAACGCAGGGCCTCACTTTATCGCAACTCATCAAACAGGCGGAGGGCCTGCGCGAGGACGCTTTCCGCAGCAGGGGCTATATCATCCGCCTGAACCCGGACAACACCACTTCGGTAGTGCCGTTTGATTTGGCCGAAGTATTGCGCAACCCCTCGGCAGATATTAAGATGCAGCGGGAAGACCTGGTGCAGATCTCATCAATCTTTGATTTAAGGGAGGAATATAATGTGAGCATTGGCGGCGAAGTGCGCAACCCGGGCACTTTCGGTTATGCCGATAATATGACGGTGAAAGACCTGGTGCAAATGGCAGGCGGCTTCAAGGAAGGCGCCACCAACAAAAGGGTGGAAGTATCACGCCGGATCCGGGGTACCGACCTGACCCAAAAATCGGCCCCCACGGCCGAGGTATTCACCATTAATATCGACAGTACCCTGGGCCTTGCCGGTAATGAATTTTTACTCAAGCCCTTTGATATTGTTTCGGTGCGTTCGGAGGAGGGCTTTACCCTGCAGCAGCAGATAAGGATTGAAGGGGAGGTATTATACCCCGGTATTTATACCGTAAACTATAAAAACGAAAGAATTTCCGACATCATTAAAAGGGCCGGCGGCCTTACGGCATTCGCCTTCCCCGAAGGCGCTTCTTTGAAAAGGCCGGGCGCTGATGCCTCCAAAAGCAAGAACCTGGTGAACGATAAGGAGGAAGATGAACTGAACAGGTTAAACCTGAGAAGGCTTGCGCAGGCCGGCGCGAAGGACAGCAGCAGGATCATCGTTGAACAGATCGAGAAATCGGACCTCGTAGGTATTGACCTCGAAAGGATACTGAAAAGCCCCCAGTCGCGGCAGGACCTGATTGTGGAAGACGGCGATATCATTCGCATCCCGCGCCTGTTACAAACCGTAAAAGTATCCGGGGAAGTGCTGAAACCTAACAGCGTGGTATATGTACCGGGCAAAACTTTTGATTATTATATTACCGCGGCAGGAGGCTTTACAGAGCGGGCGCTGAAACGGCGGGCTTTCGTTACCTATGCCAACGGTTCGGTAAAAGGCACCAAAATGTCTTTGTTTGCCCGCAACCACCCTCCGGTAAAACCGGGTTCCGAAATAGCCGTGCCGCAAAGGGCAGAAAGGGAAAAAATGAGTACCCAGGCCTGGGTGGGTATTGGTACGGCGGTTGCCACGCTGGCGGCGCTGGTGATCTCCATTATAAAATAAGCCCATGGAACAAACTACGCAAACAATAACAGTAGCAAAACAGGAGGATGAAGTTTCCCTGCGGGATATGATCCTCAATTTTCAAAAATGGGCAAAATACCTGTTGTCCAAATGGTATCTGATACTCGCCTTTGGAATATTGGGCGCCGGTATCGGCTACTGGTACGCCGCCTCCAAAAAACCGGTGTACACCGCTACCACCACTTTCGTACTGGAAACCGGTGAAAAAGGAGGGCTGGGCCAGTATGCCGGGCTGGCTTCCATGGTGGGCATTGATATTGGTGGCGGTGGCGGTGACTTGTTCCAGGGGGATAATATCATGGAGCTGTATAAATCCCGTACCATGATCGAACGCAGCCTTCTTTCGCCGGTGGCGGAATCCGGCAATAACGAGTTGCTGATCCACCGCTATATTGCCTTCAACGGCCTGAGGAAAAAATGGAAGGATAAGGCAGAGCTGCGCAATATCAGCTTTACACCCGCTAACAAATACGCCGGCGCACGGGAACAATTGCTGCACGACAGTATCATGGGTATAGTAGTAAAGGATATCAATAAAAACTACCTCACCGTAGCCAAGCCGGATAAAAAACTCAGCATTGTAAAAGTGGACGTAAAAGCAAAGGATGAACTTTTTGCCAAAGCTTTTAACGAGCAGTTAGTGGCTCGGGTAAATGACTTTTACATCACCACCAAAACAAAAAAATCCCTGGAGAATGTGGCTATTTTACAGCGCAAGGCCGACTCGGTACGGTGGGTGATGACGGGAGCCATTTACCGGGCGGCCAGGGTGGTGGACGCCACGCCCAACCTGAACCCCACCCGGCAGGCGCAGCGGGCGGCACCGGTGCAAAGCGCTCAGGTGAGTGCGGAAGTGAATAAAGAAGTTTTACCGGAACTGATCAAGAACCTGGAACTAAGCAAGATATCTCTGAGTAAGGACACCCCGCTGATACAGGTGGTGGATGAGCCGGTATTGCCGCTGAACATCGACAGGATTAGTAAGTTAAAAGCGGTAATAATTGGTGGGATGTTATTGGGAATACTCAGCATAGTAATTTTGTGGTCGAGAAAAACAATAAAAAATTTGGTACGAAATGAAAGTTTATAATATTGCAATAATTGGCTTGGGTTATGTAGGGTTGCCTCTGGCAATTGAATTTAGTAAAAAGTATTCAGTTTTGGGGTTTGATAATAATGCGGAAAGAATAAATGAACTTCGACAACAAAAAGATCGCACTGGCGAAGCAAATTTGGAGGAGTTAAGCCAAGCAGTTGAAAACGGACTCGTTTTCTCCAATACGGTTGAAGAATTACGTGACTGTAATGTCTATATAGTGACGGTTCCAACGCCGATTAATCAATTTAAATCACCCGATTTGACCCCGCTTTTAACAGCATCGAGAATGTTAGGCGGATTAATAAAGAAAGGAGACATTATTATTTATGAATCTACCGTGTATCCCGGCTGTACGGAGGAAGATTGCGTACCCGTATTGGAAGCATATTCAGGGTTGACATTTAATAAAGATTTCTTTTGTGGTTATTCACCGGAAAGGATAAATCCGGGAGATAAGATAAATACCTTAACAAAAATAAAAAAAGTCACTTCGGGTTCTACACCTGAAATTGCTGAAGTCGTGGACGCACTATACGCCAGTATCATTTCAGCCGGAACACACAAAGCTCCCAGTATCAAGGTTGCAGAGGCGAGTAAAGCGATAGAAAATGCCCAGCGAGATGTAAATATATCCTTTGTGAATGAATTGGCGCTTATTTTCGACCGGATGGGTATAGATACATCCGACGTAATTGAGGCTGCTGGTACCAAATGGAATTTTTTAAAGTATAAACCGGGGTTGGTTGGTGGACATTGTATAGGAGTTGATCCTTATTATCTGGCACATAAGGCGCAATCGCTCGGTTATCACCCTCAGGTTATTCTTTCAGGTAGGAGGGTAAACGACAACATGGGAATGTTTGTGGCTAATAAAGTCGTCAAGCTGATGATTCAGAAGGGTCATAAAATACAGGGGGCCAAGGCACTGATTTTAGGAATTACATTTAAAGAAAACTGTCCGGATATCCGCAATTCGAGAATCATCGATATTTATCACGAGCTTCAACAGTTTGGACTTAATGTTGATATTTATGACCCACACGCGGATAGTAAGGAGGTTAAACTAGAATATGATATTGATCTTACCCACGAGTTGTACGCGCGGTACGATTCAATTATATTGG